>JAZQRQ010000074.1:0-6894 GCA_045629665.1 Faecalimonas sp. | reverse complement strand
TCATTGGCAGTATTGTTTATCGGTGATGAGTATAATGGGTCCAAAAGATGGTTGTCTTTTGGACCTTTGTCGTTTCAACCATCCGAATTTGCCAAACTTGCGGTCATTCTGTTCTTGGCGAGTATGATTGTAAAGCAGGGTAAGAAGATGAAGAAGATGCGCACCTTGTTATTTGTCATGCTACTGATTCTTCCGATTGTCGGTCTCGTAGGAGCCAGTAACCTTAGTACAGCCATTATCATTCTTGGAATCGGTGTGGTGCTTGTGTTTGTGGCCAGCCCAATGTATGCGCAGTTTATTTGGATTGGTGTGAGTGGAGTGGCTTTCCTGGCTGTTTTTCTCGCTACGGCAAGTTATCGTTTGGAACGACTGGCAATTTGGAGAAACCCGGAAAATTATGAAAAGGGATATCAGACTTTGCAGGGACTCTATGCCATCGGCTCAGGAGGACTCTTCGGAAGAGGAAGCGGTGAGAGCATCCAGAAACTCGGCTTTGTTCCTGAAGCGCAGAACGACATGATATTTTCGATTGTCTGCGAGGAATGGGGGCTTGTGGGAGCTGGGTTTTTAATTATCTTGTTTCTGATTCTGATATGGCGCTTTTTTGTTATTGCTGTCAATGCAAAGGATCTGTTTGGCTCCCTAATTGCAACGGGCGCAATGGCACATATGATGATTCAGGTAATTCTAAATATTGCTGTAGTTACGAATACCATACCGAATACCGGAATTACATTACCGTTCGTCAGTTACGGAGGAACCTCAGTTTTATTCTTATTAACAGAAATAGGGCTTGTACTGAATGTGTCTCATCTGATAGAATAAAAGAAACGTTTTATTTTTAGGGGAGGAAATAAAATGCAGGAGGATACAAAAGGCAAGAAGAAAAAACGCCGCAGAAAGAAAAGTAAATTCGGATACTATCTGTATGCGGTTACTGTTCTGCTTCTTACTGTTATAAATATAACACTGGCAGCATTGCTGGTCACCCAGGTGCAGGGAATTGAAGTGAAGGGAACCAAATACAGTCAAAAGAGCGATATTGTAGCGTGGATAGAGGAAGATCCGCTGACTAACAATTCGCTGTATACATTATGGAAATTTAAATCCGGACACTACACCCTTCCGGTGTATTTAGAAGACGTGGATGTAAGTCTTGCAGCACCATGGAAGGTCAAGGTGAAGGTGCAGGAAAAGCATATTATAGGCGGTATCTTGGTTGATGATAAATACGTGTATTTTGACGCAGAAGGCTTGGTGTTAAAGGCAGGGAGTGAATATGATGCAGAACTTCCGCTGATAGAGGGACTTACAGTAAAAGAGGCGCAGCTGTTTGAATATCTGGATGTTGAGAATCAGAAGGTGTTTTCTTATATTGTAAAGGTTACAGATGAGATTCAAGAGGCGAACTTAAGTCCGGATCGCCTGGTGTGGGAAGACGATAGCATGAGTCTCTATTTCGAACAGGTATGTGTCAAATTAGGCAAATCTAATTTCGCTGAGAAGATTCTGGAACTACCGCCGATTCTGACGGAATTGGAGGGAAAACACGGCACTCTTCAAATGGAGCATTACACGGAAGACAGTAAGAGCATCAGTTTTGAAAAAAGTGATGAAGAATCGTAAAAAAACTATTGATTATTTGTAGAAAAGTATTTATTATATATGTATATGGCAAAATGCGATACGTCTAGGGGCGTATGAGATAAATAAGGGAAACAAAGGAGGAGAAACTCTTGTTAGAAATCAAAACAAATGAAATGGAAGCAGCAGCAAAAATCATCGTTGTAGGTGTAGGTGGTGGCGGTAACAACGCAGTAGACCGCATGATCAGTGAAAATATTGCGGGTGTTGAGTTTATCGCAATCAATACAGATAAGCAGGCATTGCAATCATCAAAGGCACCGACTTTAATGCAGATTGGTGAAAAACTTACAAAAGGTCTTGGAGCAGGTGCGAAGCCTGAGATTGGTGAAAAGGCTGCAGAAGAAAGTGAAGAAGAAATCGCAGCAGCACTTGAAGGTGCTGATATGGTATTCGTTACCTGTGGTATGGGTGGCGGAACAGGTACAGGAGCAGCACCGGTAGTAGCACGTATTGCAAAATCATTAGGTGCACTTACTGTAGGTGTAGTTACCAAACCTTTCCGTTTTGAAGCAAAGACACGTATGAATAATGCGTTATCAGGTATTGAAAAGTTAAAAGAAAATGTAGATACATTAATCGTTATTCCGAACGATAAATTGTTAGAGGTTGTAGACAGAAGAACAACTATGCCGGAAGCTCTTAAGAAGGCTGATGAAGTATTGCAGCATGGTATTCAGGGTATCACAGACCTGATTAACACATCTGCACTCATTAACCTTGACTTCGCTGACGTTCAGACAGTTATGACAGATAAGGGTATCGCTCATATCGGTATCGGTTATGGTAAAGGTGATGACAAGGCACTTCAGGCTGTTAAGGAAGCTGTGGCAAGTCCACTTCTTGAAACAACAATTGCAGGTGCGTCACATGTTATCATTAACATTTCCGGTGATATCACATTGTTTGATGCAAGTGATGCAGCAGAATATGTTCAGGACCTTGTTGGTGAGGAGACAAACATCATCTTTGGTGCTATGTATGATGATTCCAAAGCAGATGAAGCTACAATCACTGTAATTGCTACAGGATTGCACAATGTAGGGGGAACTGCTTCTAAATTAAAATCAAGATTTGAAGGAAAGGCTCCATCTCTTCAGAGTGGAGAAAAGTATGTTGCACCGGTAGTTCCGACACCGGTAATGCCTGAATTAGATCTTGGACTTGCGAATCCGGCTTATGCAAAACCGGCACAAGGCGCAACAGGAACAACACCTACATTACAGACACCAAAAACACCTGTAAGTCAGGTAAAGGAACAATCTATTAAGATTCCTACATTCTTGAAAAAATAATAAGTGTTCATAAAGGCACGCCGTTTGTGGCGTGTCTTTTTTGTGTGCAAAATTTGTCGAAGGGTTTGCGGGAAACCGCACACGCTTCGACATTTTTTTTGGCTCTGAATTCCTATAATAGATTGTGCTTGAGTACCAAATCAATTTCGTAGCGAAAGAGAAGGTGGTGGAGCTTGTATTACGAATTATATGTGGATGTATTGTTTTTGGTTAATTTCATGATGGACTACATATTGCTTCTGATTGTGAGAAAAATGCTGCAGTGTACTGCCACACACGGGCGTATATGCATCGGAGCTGCGGTCGGTTCTCTTCTGACCTGTCTGATTGTTATCCTGCCAATTCCATACGCCATTGTTAAGCTGATACTGTTCCACGTGTTGGTAAACACATGCATGATTCGAGTAGGACTAAAAATCAAAACCATACGGTCTTTTCTAAAAGCAATCATCATGTTGTATATAGGAAGTTTCCTTTTGGGTGGGATTATGGAAGTGTTCCGGCCGTACATAAAAGTCGGAAGTCTCTTTTTGCTCATTGCCATTATCGGATACTATCTGGTTATGGCAATCTGGAGGTTCGTTTCCTATATGCAGAGATGGAACCAGTGCCACTATATGGTGGAGTTGTATCTGGGAAGTGAGAAATATCAGATAAAAGGTATGATTGATACGGGAAATGGTCTTCGCGACCCGATAAGCGGCAAGCCGGTCAACATTTTAGATAGGCAAACTGCGAGACAACTTTTAGGGGAAGAAGATTTAAAGGACGTGAGATACATTCCTTATCAGTCCATTGGAAAGAAAACAGGGGTGCTGCCGGCAGTCCAACTTGACCGGATGTGTATTTTGAAGGACACAGAGTGTTGGGTGGAGAAACCTTTGATTGCAATTAGTGAGGAAGCGATTTCAACAGGAGGAGAGTATGAAATGATTTTAAATCCGAATTTGTTTTAGGAGGAGTTAAGATGATTATGAAACTGGCTGTGGGACGGCGGTTTATCCGAACTTTCTTGTTTCCGGAAAGTCAGGAAATCTATTACATAGGAGGGGCAGATGTTCTGCCGGCTCCGTTAGGGGTGGAAGAAGAAAATACAGCGATAGCGGAACTTGGAACAGAGCGGGAGGAAGAGGCGAAGAAACTGTTGATTGAGCATAATTTACGCCTTGTTGTGTATATTGCGAAGAAGTTTGATAATACGGGAATCGGCGTGGAGGATTTGATTTCCATTGGGACGATTGGTCTGATCAAATCAATTCAGACGTTCAATCCGAACAAGAATATCAAACTTGCGACCTACGCATCCCGCTGTATTGAAAATGAAATTTTAATGTATCTTAGAAGAAATAATAAGACGAAACTAGAGGTTTCCATCGACGAACCTTTGAATGTGGATTGGGATGGAAATGAACTCTTATTGTCGGATATTCTTGGAACGGAAGAAGATACGATTTATAGGGACTTGGAAGAAGAGGTAGAGCATAAACTTCTGGTGCGGGCCATCAATTGCCTCTCTAGTAGAGAAAAACTGATTGTGCAGATGAGATATGGTCTTTCGACGCAAGATGGGGAGGAGAAAACACAGAAGGAAGTTGCAGACCTCTTAGGAATTTCGCAGTCCTACATTTCACGCTTGGAGAAGAAGATTATGCAGAGACTCAAGCGGGAAATGGTTCGTTTTGAAATATAAAATTATTGTAAAACTGTATCATTTGAGAGGAGAAAGTGGTATTATAAAAGAAAAAGGGGTTGACGATAGTGAAACTTACATTTATCGGAGCGGCTCATGAAGTGACGGGAAGTTGCCATTTGCTTGAGGCGAATGGGAAAAATATTTTAATAGACTGTGGAATGGAGCAGGGGGCGGATTTGTTCGAGAATCAGGTGCTTCCGGTATCCGATGCAGATATCGATTATATCCTGCTTACGCATGCTCACATCGACCATTCGGGACTTGTTCCCCTGATGTGCAAGCATGGATTTAAGGGCGAGATTGTTACGACATTTGCGACGGCAGATTTGTGTAGTATCATGCTTCGTGACAGTGCGCATATTCAGGAATTTGAAGCCGAGTGGCGTAACCGAAAGGCGAGACGTTCCGGCGCACCGCTTTATGAACCAATGTATACAACGCAGGATGCAATTGATGCAATTGGTTTGCTTTCGCCGGTTGATTATGGACAGAGGATTGAACTATGTCCTGGTATCTGGGTAAGGTTCAACGATATCGGACACTTGCTTGGTTCAGCCAGTATAGAGGTCTGGATAGATGAAGAGGGTATTTCCAAAAAGATAGTGTTCTCGGGAGATGTTGGTAATATTGACCAACCGATTATTAAGGACCCGTCTGCAGTGAAAGAAGCCGACTATGTTGTGATTGAGTCTACCTATGGCAATCGCATTCACAGTGAGGAGAAACCGGATTATTTGGGAGACTTTACAAGAATCTTGCGTGAAACTTTTGCAAAGGGTGGTAATGTAGTGATTCCTTCCTTTGCGGTGGGAAGAACACAGGAGATTCTCTATTTTATTCGAGAGATTAAGGAGAAAAATCTCCTGCCTGAGTTTGCGGGATTCGAAGTATATGTTGACAGTCCGCTTGCTATCGAGGCAACCAACGTGTTTACGAAGAATGGAAGAGCCTGCTATGACAAGGAAGCGATGGAATTGGTTGACCAAGGAATCAATCCGTTGGTATTCCCGGGACTGAAACTTTCTGTGACAAGTGATGATTCTAAACTCATTAACTTTGACGAGAAGCCGAAGGTGATTGTATCTGCTTCCGGTATGTGTGAGGCCGGACGTATCCGTCATCACTTGAAGCATAACCTCTGGAGAAGCGAGTGTACGGTTCTGTTTGTGGGATATCAGGCTGTTGGTACACTTGGACGCAAGTTAATCGATGGTGCGTCGGCAGTCAAACTCTTTGGAGAGAATATTGAGGTTGCTGCTAGAATCGAGTCTCTGAAAGGTATCAGCGGTCACGCGGATATGAATGGACTTCTTAATTGGCTGGGTGGCTTTGAAACCGATGTGCAGCATGTGTTTGTCGTACACGGCGAGGATGCGGTAACAGATGAATTTGCACAGACCATTACAGATACTTACGGATGGAATGCGTTTGCGCCATATTCCGGTGGGTGTGTGGACCTTGCAACGAATCAGATTCTCACCGAAGGCATTCGTGTAGTCAAGAAGAAGGTAGAGAAGCCGGCGAAGGTGAAATCACAGAATGCATTTAATCGTCTGGTGCTTGCTTGCAAACGCCTTATGACAGTTGTTATGAAGTGTGAGGGTATGGCGAATAAAGACCTTGCGAAGTTCGAGGGACAGATACAGAATCTCGTTGAGAAATGGGATGTAAAAGAATAGTGTGATGATGTGGCTCTGCATGTATGCAGAGCCATATTTGTGTCTGGGAAGGTGTTTTGCATGTTCTTCTAGGCAATTTTATTGCACCTGTCTGTTATTTTACAACACTTTTTGTATGGTTTGGGTCTATAGAGAGAAAATTACTTGCCAGATCCAAAGTTTGTTCCAAGATAGCCTTGCTTTAGGTTTGAATTAGCTAGCTTGGGTCCTATGTATGTGTAAATGCTTCTAAGACCCATAAATATGATAAATAGTGGGTCTCGCGACAAGAATTGTGCATATAGGCCCAATGGACATGCCAACGCTTGGCTTCGAGAAGGAATTGACAAAGTTATTGGGTCTAACATACAAATTTTTGTGTATAGACCCAGAGGATGAAGAATCTTTGTCAAGGACTAAAAGTTTTTTTATTTCCACCTAAGATAGAATAGATTGGAGCCATCTTGTACATCATTTTACTAGTACGAAAAGTTCTAGGAGGATGACAGGATGGCTCTTAATAAAGTAGAAATCTGTGGTGTGGATACGTCAAAACTTCCGCTTTTAAAGGAAGACGAGAAAAAGGCACTCTTTGCCAGAATCA
>JAZQRQ010000073.1:0-98551 GCA_045629665.1 Faecalimonas sp. | reverse complement strand
AGAAACTACATGGAGCTTCGATAAAAATAGAAGAGCAGTCTTCCTTTTGTGTTGTGAAAGATGAAACTCTGGGCGCAGAGGCATATAGGCTGACTATCGCAAAAGAAGGTGTCAACATTTACCCCTGTGACAATGCGGGTGTGAATCATGCCTTTGCTACGCTTTTGCAAATCATGCAGATAAAAGATGGCAATGTGTTACTTCCGGCAGTTACTATAGTAGACAAACCGGATTGTACCTATCGAGGCATGATGGTGGACTTATCGAGAAGTTTTCGGCCATTCCCATTCCTTCTGGCGTTTGTGGATATGTGTTACATCTACAAGGCATCTTCTCTGCAATTACATTTTACTGATGATGAGGGATATACCTTGCCGAGCAGCATTTATCCGAAGCTTTCGACAGAAGGGCGATCTTATACAAGGGAAGAGATAGATGCATTAGTGGAGTATGCGAATGCGCGCGGTGTGGAATTAGTGCCGGAGCTGGATGTTCCGGGACATTGCACCTGCTTTGCGGAAAGCTATGGCGAATTGTTTGGAACAAATGGCGTTATCTGTCAACATGAAGATTCCATGGAGGCGATGAGAAATCTATTCCGGGAGCTTTGTGAGATGTTTCCATATTCGAAATACATTCATATCGGCGGAGATGAGGCCATTGCCATGGATGCATGGACGAAATGTCCGAAGTGTCTGGCTTATGGGGAAAAGGTTGGCATCGATGTGACGATTCAGGATGGCAAGGCACTGGCAGAACAGTTCTATGCTCATTTTATTTCGGAGATGGCAGATGTCTGCTTTGAACAGGGAAGACAGCCGATAGTCTGGGAAGGCTTTGGAAAAGAAGCCAACGATAAGATTTCCAAAGACATCTATGTGATGTCGTGGGAGAACCTGTTCCAGTTAACTCCTGATTTGTTGGAAGCAGGATTCCCGGTGATTAACTGCCCTTGGAATCCGATGTATGTGGTCACGCCGCATACGATGTGGACGCCGAAGGACATCTATGAATGGTCTGTCTATCAGTGGAAGGCTACCCATCCGGACTCACCTCTTTTGGAAAGCGGTTATGAATGTCCGAAGTCTACTCCGATATTAGGAGGTCAGTTGCATGCGTGGAGTGGTGACATTCGCAAAGAGTTTGCGGACGAAATAGAAGGTGTCACAGTGGAACTTAAGTTTCTTGCAGAACGCCTTTCGGTGCTGATAGAACGGACATGGAATGTAGAGCCAAAAGGCAGTTATGATGAGCTGGAAGCAAGCTTAAAAGATCTGGAAGAAAAATTATATACAATGATTGGCAAGGAGATTGCATTATGATAAAACTACGTGAGATTACTATGCGTGATCCGTATATCGTCCCTTACGAAGGAGTCTATTATCTGTATGGTACAGTCGGCGCTGACAGAGGAGAAACTTCGCTCTATGTATACCGCAGTACCGATATGGAGAACTGGGAGGATCCGGTCACTATATTTACATTAACGCCTGAGTTTTGGGGTGTGCAGGATTTGTGGGCACCGGAGGTACATATCTATAACTCGAAATTTTATCTGTTCTTTTCTGTAAAGGGAAGGAATGGACTTCGCGGAACACAGATAGCGGTATGTGATACACCGGACGGCGCGTTTGTGCCGGTTGTGAATCGTCCGGCTACCCCTTTGGACCAGAGTTGTATTGACGGGACACTTTATGTAGAGAATGGAACGCCTTATATGGTGTATTCGCATGATTGGCCGGATACTTATTTTGAAGAGGGCAACTACTATCTGGGAGAAATCTACGCGGTAGAGATGAATGCGGATTTGACAGAGGCAGTGGGAGAGCCGTTCCTGTTATTTACGGGATTGGACGCTCCGATATCAGCGAATGCTCCTACACCATGTGAATGGATGGGGAAAAGCAGTATCCGCTATGGAACGGACGGTCCGTTTATGAGCAGACTGTCAGACGGACGCCTCTTGCTTGCGTGGTCGCCGATACCGGACCTTAACTATGTAGTGCTTGCTGCTGTGTCGGACAGTGGAAGCATTCATGGCACATGGAGACATCTTGATGAACCGATTTTTGACAAAAATGGCGGTCATCCGATGTTCTTTGACGATTTCGACGGCAAGAAAAAGATGGCAATTCACTGGCCGGAAGTGTGGGCTGATGAGCATCCACTGATTTTAGACATAGAAGAGCAGGATGGTCGGTATTATGCTAAAACGACAGAATTGTGCATGTGGTGAAGAAGTCAACTATGTTAGGATAATTATGTAAACTTAAAGGGAGATATTGCAGTATGAAAGCTATTATCAATGCAAAATTGGTTATGGAGGATGGCATAATCTGGGACGGAGCAATCACATGGGACAACGAACAGATTGTCCAAGTGGGCTGGGCTTCAGAGGTGCTGATTCCCGATGATGCGGAGTGTATAGATGCCAATGGGCTCTATGTTGCACCGGGACTTATTGACATACATAATCATGGCTCCATGGAGCATTTGTTTGTGGACAATCCAAAGCAGTGCGCAGAATACTTTTTGCAACATGGAGAAACTACTATTTTTCCAACGTTATATTGTAACCTTACTCTGGAACAAATGGTTCAAGGCGCTGAAAAGATGCGTGAACTGTCAAAAGAAGACATCGGACGAGTGATAGGCGGACTTTATATGGAAGGTCCGTATATGAACGGTGAAGGCAGCAACCAGAAACATATCCTCTGGGGCGGAGAGATTGCGGAGGAAGAATATATGCCGCTTGTGGAGGCTGTAAAAGGATATGCAAAGATCTGGGCGATTGACCCTGCCAGGCCGGGTATTGAACGATTTATGCAGCAAGTGAGAGAAAAAGATTCTAATGCAATATTCGCACTTGGGCACTCACATGCAACCGCAAAAGACTGCAAAAGAGTAAAAAAATATGGTGTAAAAGTGCAGACACACCATGGTGATTCCGGAAAAGCTCCGGGACATGCACAGGGGACCATTGGTTCCGGTTGTGATGAATTCACCCTTTATGACCCGGACATCTATGCGGAACTTATCTGCGACGAGAATGGGATTCACGTAGATTCCGATATGCTCAAGATGGTTGTTCGCACCAAAGGTGTTGAGAGGGTCATCCTAATTACAGATGCAATGCCACTTAGCGGTGACTATACCAATAACGAGGAAGATGGAGTGGCATATGGTCCGGATCTCAATTATGACTATGAGGGGCATTTGGCAGGTAGTCACCTGACATTGGATCATGCTTGTAGGAATATTATGAAACATACGGGATACGGTCTCTGCCATGCGATTCGTTTCGCTTCGCTCAATCCGGCGAAACTCTTAGGAATTGATGACCGATTCGGAAGTCTGGAAGAAGGAAAAGTTGCCAATCTGATTCTGATTGACGACATGGTAAATGTGAAAAAAGTCATTCTACACGGTGAAGAGGTTGTGTAGAACATGATTTTTATAAGTGAAACATAAAAAAGGAGGCAAAAGAAATGGCAAAGAACAATTATGAATTTGATTTTCAACCAGCGAGCTGGTTGCCGTCAAGAGATGTAGAGATGCTTGACAGAGTGAGAAACATCAAACGTGAGGACATGGAATATACCAATGAAAATGGTTACAGCGTCAAGATTGTAATGGATCCTACGCTGATTGCGGCTCAGGATATTTTTCACCGTATTTATTTGAGTGATGTAATGGACAAACATTTCACTGCAATTTTCCCAAATCAGTGGCCGGGAGTATATTCGGCTGTTGCAGAGATGATTAACCGTTACAACGTGAGCTGCCGTAATGTTGATTTGTTTGCGATGGATGAATGGGCAGACCAGGACGGAAACGTTGCACCACTTACTTACGGAGCAGGACTCGGATTTTCTTTCAGAAAACATTTTTATGGAAAAATCAGAGAAGATTTGCGTCCATCGGTAGACCATTGGCATGTGTTTACGAATGAAAATAAAGGGGATAATGTTTATTCGTCTATCATCGAGGAAATCGGTGGAGGTGGTGCGGATATCATCTACTCCGCAACAGGATGGCCGGGACACACAGCATTTATTGATCCGGGCGCAGAAGAATTTAAGGCGGACAGTTTAGAAGAATTCTGCAAGTTAGGTTCACGTTTGACAACACAGGTTCCTCTTACAATCTGCGAAAATTCATTATTCTCACCAATGGGAGCTTCCGGTGATGTATGGGCAGTACCACCACGCGCTGCAACTATTGGACCGAGAGATGTTGTGAATGCAAGAGAGCGTTTTGAAATGCACACATTCTGCAATCCGGGCGGTGACTCATGGCAGAGAATGATCTCCAGAATCGAGTTGTACGGACCGATTTCTATGGAATGTCCGGCATCTATTATGCGACTTGGAAAAGGAACCTGCTATGTAAGTGAAGCGATTGCAAAACCATTTGGTAGCTGGACAAAAGACACACCGGACTGGGAATTATAATATAAGGGTAAAGAACATGTATGTAATTGGATTGGATATAGGAACAACCTGTACAAAGGCGTTGCTCGCAGACGACAAAGGAAATGTTCTCGGTGTTGGAAGTAGTGGTTATACACTGATTAGCAGCGGCTGTGAGATTGAACAGCGAGCAGAGGATTGGATTAGAGCAAGTATTTCTGCCGTCCAGGAAGTGCTTCGTGGGCAAGACGCGTCAAAGGTGGCTGGCATCTCTTTGTCAACACAAGGGGCGAGTACTGTTGCAGTAGATGAAGATGGATGTTTTATCGGAAATGCACTTACATGGATGGATACCCGTGCTCAAAAAGAGGCAAAAGAAATAGAGGATGAACTGGGAGCCGATTACATCTATCGCACATCGGGGTGGAAGATGAATCCCGCATTAGATGCTGCCAAACAGCGTTATATGAAGCAGGATTCGTCATTTGTCAAAGCAAAGAAATATCTGTCCACGTTAGAGGTTATGAATCAGTTCCTGACCGGAAATGCAGTCATTGATCCGACAAATGCAGCGATTCGCCAGCTTTACAATGTTGAGGAGAATCGTTGGGACAGCAAACTTCTTGCCGCGGCACATACAAAGGAAGAAGAATTACCGGAGGTGTTGCCGACAGGGGCGAAAGTCGGAACACTCACAAGGGAGGCTGCGTTGGAGATGGGCTTGCCGGAGGGCATACCTGTGTTCAATGGTGCCCATGACCAATATTGTGCATCTATCGGTGCAGGTGCGATTCATGATGGTGATATGCTTCTGTCAGCAGGAACTACATGGGTGCTTATGGGAATCGGAACAAAACCGCTTTTCACAAAAAGCTATATTGCACCGGGAAAACATCCGGTAGATGGATTATATGGTGCAATTGCATCCCTCGTTTGTTCGGGAGCATCCCTGCAGTGGTTTAAGAATGAATTTTTGCCAGAAGATTTTCAAAAAATGAACGAAGAAGTGGCGCAGCGAAGAGAAAAGTGCCGTGATTTGTTCTTTTATCCATATATGGCGGGAGCTAATTATCCGATTTGGAATCTGAAGGCAAAAGGAAGTTTTACCGGACTCGGGTTAGAGCATGACCGATTCGACTTTGCAAGAGCAATTATGGAAGGTGTTGCATTTGGAGTGAGACGTGCCGTAGAAGATTTTCGTGCGAATGGTTGTGAGATCAAACATATCGTCATGATGGGCGGTGCTTCAAAGAGCCCTCTATGGAGCCAAATGATTGCATCTATTACGGGCACACCAATCCTTAGACTTGATCAGGCAGATGTCTGTGCAGTGGGCGCTGCAATGATTGCGACGTGTGGTCTTGAAATTTACCAAGATTATGATGAGGCGGCTCGGGCAATGGTTCATGTCCAAAGGAAATACGAGCCGATCCCTGAGGAAATAGAGTATTATAATGACAAATTTGCAAAATACGATAAGATGTGGTCTTTGATGCAGGAGTATTATACAGAATAAAATGTAGAAAGGTAATCAAATATGAAAAGACAAATTAGAACACCATATTTCGAGATTGGAACAAAAAACTATATTTACGGCGATCAAGTATTAGAGTATGCGTTGGCGGCAGATGCGGCTGCAGAAAAGTATGATATCGATGTGCTTTTTATTACGCCTGCAGTTGAGATTCGCAGAATTGTAGAAAACACGAAGAATTTAATTGTATTAGCACCATATATGGATACGCTTCGTCCGGGAAGAGGGATGGCAGACATTCTTCCGGAGGGCTTAAAAGCAGCAGGGGCAGAAGGCGTAGTGGTTAACCACTGTGAGAAACCAATGTCACTTCCGGCAATTAAAGCAACCATTGACAGAGCCAATGAGCTTGACATGTTAGTGTTTGCGTGTGCTGATACAGTGGCCGAGGCAAAAGCAATTGCACAGTTAGGACCGGATATTATCAATCCGGAACCGACGGAACTCATCGGCGGAAGCGGCGGCGGAGTCAGCGATATGGGTTATGTAAGAGAAGTGATTGATGCAATCAAAGAAATTAATCCGGATATCATGGTAGAGCAGGCTGCCGGAATTACGAATGGTCAGCAGGTATATGATTTTATTATGGCAGGTTCGGAAGCGGCGGGAGCAGCATCCGGAATCATGAATGCCAAGGATCCTATTGCCATGATTGATGAGATGATTGCGGCTACAAGACGTGCGGCAGATGACTTGAAAAAGAAAGGGAAATAGGAGGAACATGGATAATGGTATATAGAGAATCGTTTAAAGTGCAGTCTAGGGACAGAGCTTATACATTCCACGATGTAACAGCGCAGGCAAAAGAGATTGTAAAAAAATCAGGAGTAAAAGAAGGAATTGCAGTGGTGTACTCTCACCACACAACCTGTTGTGTCATCACACAGGAGTGTGCATTCGACATGTCTATGACAGGGCTTGAAACATTACAGCAGGACCTTGTGAACGTAATGGAGGATATGATTCCGGAATGTAGATACGAAGGCATGTATCTTCACCCGGGTCCAAAGGCGCTGAAATTCGCCGAGGAACATGATGAAGATGCATGGGGATGTCACAATACAGATGCACATCTTCGTTCTTCTATTATTGGCAGAAGTGAAACAATTGTCATTGAAGACGGAGAGATGGATTTGGGTGAATTTGGATTTATCCACTTCATTGATTTTGATAATACAAGAGCACGTCAGAGAACTGTTCAGGTTATGGTAATAGGAGAATAAAGCAGAATCTCTTATAATTCGCTTCGATACACAATCGGAGAGAGACCTGTCAGTTTCTTGAACAGTCTACAAAAATAAGTATAATTATGAATCCCAACGGATGCTGCTATATGATAAATAGGCTCATTGGTTTCGCGTAGAAGCTTTTGAGCCTGTTTTATTCTCTGTTTGTTAATATATTCATTTACAGTACACCCTCTGTTTTCATGAAAACTTTTATAGAGAAAGTTTTTAGAAACATGGAGGGCTGCGCATAGATTCGAGATACTTAGATCGCTGCTGAGGTTATCTTTAATATATGTGGTTGCAAAAGCAATAAAATCATTATAATCAATTTCTATCGCATTTTCGAAGAGAATGTGAGAGAGAAGATTACTGAGGCTGTCAATTTGGGCATCAGAAAAAGGAGGAAGTTCTTCATAGAATTCCATCATCTTATCGATATCTTCATTCATCCAGGAAAGCTTTTCATGAATTTCATTTGTTGTAAAAGAGGTGCGAATCTGCCCCATCACAATATATCCCACGATGATATCATTTTTAATAATCGGCGTAGCTGCATCTTTCAGTCCGGCATGACAGATATGGGATTGGAAAGAGCGATTTTTTCTGCACTCCTCTAAAATGCTAGTGTCAGAACACAGACATTTGTTAGCTCCCAGAGGGGTTTTCTGTATTGTTGTGCAAAACGGAGTTTCATTTTTGCAACGGTAGAGAAAGTGAAAGTTTGTGTCTAGAATTTCAAAATTCATTCCTGTCACTGCACACAAATCATCCATAATTCGTTTTAATTTTTCTATATTATAATTGACTAACAATATGTATCCCTCCAACCACATTTTAGTATCATGTTAACGAGAAAACAAAAACTTGTCAACGACTTTTTTTCTTTGGCGGGAAATAAGTGCAACAAATAGGGAAGTATGTTCATTTTCAGAATATGTGTAAAAAAGTATAATAAAAACATAAATATTTTACACAAACAGGAGGGAATAAAAATGCCATTATATGAAGACAAGCATAATGCGGAAAACGTCATTAAAGTTAGTCAGGCAGCTAAGGATTCAGCAGTGTTTGGAACAGACAAAGTTGTGAAATTTATTGCTGACAAAATCCAAAGTGCAAAAACAGTAGCAATTGATGGTTGGTACGGAGTTGACTATCAGGCAATCGTAGGATTTATTGCAGAAGAAATGAAAAATCGCGGAGTAGATTGCGAGTTTGTGGATGCAAGCACATTGTACATATCAAAGGAAGCACTTGCAGAGTACAAACAGCCATACATCACTGATGATCCGGGATTTGGTTATGTAAACGGAGAAGGCATGATTTCCGACATTCAGGATAAGGATGCAGTAAAGGCATTGAATGAGAAACTTGCCAAGGCAGACAAGCCGGTAGTGGTTTACGGTTCAGGTTCTGCGACACCGGAACTTAGAGATGCTTATGAAGCAGTATTCTATTTTGATACCACAATGCAACGCTTAGAATTAAAGATGTGGGAAGGCGAATTAGTTCCATTCGGTTACACAGAAGCACCAGAATGGTACAACTGGAAAGAATACCACTACAATGATTTCTATCTGTTGTGGCGTCATAAAAAGTATATGTTTACACAGATGGATTTCTATTTGGAAGCTTATGATTTGGAAGACCTCAAATTGGTTACAAGAGCAGCTTATGATGAAATCGTAGAGACAGCTGTAAAATATCCAATTAAGCAAGTTCAGATTTTCCAACCAGGTCCATGGGGCGCATACCGTCATAAAGACCTTTGGGATATCAAGGGATTGGAGATCTCAGCATGGAATAAAATGTCGGGTCCTGAAATGTCAGTAGTTATTGACTTTGGTGCAGAGAAGATGCTCAACTTCCCATTAATCAACTTGATGAAGCACAACAAAGAAGTAACAGGTGAGTACATGTCTACAAATTATCCTGACCTCTGGCCACTTGATATTTGGTTGGATGACGGATACTTCCCAGACAAACAGCCTGCAGAACGTATTTCAATGCCAATCCACAATCACCCAAGCAGCCGTTACGTAAAGAGCCACTTCAATGAGCCACTGGGAAGATATGAAACATATTACATCGCAGAAGCTTACGAAGGTGCAAATACATGGTTGGGATACAAGGAAGACTGTGATTTGGAAGAATTTGAAAACAAATGTTACGAATCTAACAACTTGCTACCAATCGAAGATTGGAAAGAATATATCAGCAACTGGCAATCCAACGTGGGTGATTTGTATTTGATTCCACCTGGAACAACACATGGTCACGGCGGTAATCAGATGGTACTTGAAATGGATACAAGCCCGTCAATCGCAGGAACAGAGTATTCATTCTTCCAATATGACTTCGCTCGTAATTCATGGGATGATGAGAAGAAGACCATGACAGGAAAACCGTTAAAGATGCACTTAGAGCATGCATTTGACAATGAGCACTGGCGTCGTGAGAACTATGTAAAAGATCATCTTCGCGCAAGAGCTGAAATGACAAAATGGACAAAAGAATATTGGATGGATAAGTTCTCAAGTTTACCGGAAATGCCATTTGATATCGAAAGAATCTACTTTGATAACCGTGGAGAATACACAACAGCAGGAGAGCATTTACAGATTGTTACACTTACAGTTGGACACAATGTTACAATTCGCAGCAAAGCAAATCCTGAATTGTCAACAAGCATTGAACGTTTACAATGTGTAGCTATCCCGGCTAACTTTGGAGATTATGAGATTATTTCAGAAGACGGAAGTTTCTGTACTTGTGTAATTTTCTATATGAAATAATAGGATTCATTTGGGGCACGGGTTACCTGTGCCCCTTTTTGTATAAAAACATAACAGGGGAATGAAAAACGATGAAAAGAAGTGAACTTAATCAATTAATTAAAGAAAATAGAAAATTTATGGAGGATAATGGTTTTAAATTACCACCATTTGCTTATTGGAATATTGACCAGTGGAAGAATCTTTCTGATGAATATGTGGAAATGAAGGATTGTCAGATTGGATGGGATGTAACTGATTTTGGAAGCGGAGATTTCCACAAAAAAGGTCTGTTCCTTATGACAATCAGAAATGGTTGCTTTGGAAAGTATGCAAAACCATACGCGGAGAAAATCATGGTTGTAGAAGAAGGACAGGTTACTCCAATGCATTTCCACTGGAATAAGATGGAGGACATCATCAATCGCGGTGGTGGCAATTTGATGGTTGAAGTGTACAATAGTGTAGAGAATGACTTGGACCGCGAATCGGATGTGACTGTTTACTCGGATGGACGTAAGTATACAGTGCCGGCCGGAACCGTGCTTTGCTTAGAACCGGGACAAAGCATTACTATGCAACAAGGTCTTTACCACAGTTTTTGGGGCGAAGAAGGAAAAGGCAAGGTGTTAGTCGGAGAAGTGTCTATGTGCAATGACGATGTAAATGACAACTGTTTCTATGAGCCGACAGGAAGATTCTCAGATATTGAAGAAGATGTACCTGCAGAATTTTTGCTTGCAAACGAATTATAGATGATGGAAAGGAAGTAGGGATTATGAATATTTTAGCAATCGGAGCACATCCGGATGATATTGAAACCTCTTGTGGAGGAACTTTGGCAAAATATGCAAAAATGGGACATAAGGTCTTTACGGCAACAGCAACCAACGGAAATGTTGGCTCAGCAACACTTCCTATGGATGAGATTGCAGCTATTCGAAAAGAAGAGGCAAGAAGAGCAGCGGCACATATTGGTGCAGAATATATATGTCTGGATTATGATGATGAGATGTTTTTTGAAGACAAGGCAGCCAGATTGGCATTTATCGATTTGGTAAGATACTGCAAGGCGGACATTATCTTAACGCATAATCCGGAAGATTATAATCCGGACCATGAGCTGACAAGTAAGATTATTAATGATATTGCGGTTATGATTCCTGTTGAAAAGATTAAGACCAAAAATCCTGCTTATGATAAGATTCCGATTATTGCGTATTTCGAACCGGTGAATGGACTTGGGTTCGTTCCTACTGATTACGTAGACATTACAGATACCATGGACATTAAGATGGCGATGTGCAGAGAGCATAAAAGCCAAATATCCTGGATGCAGGATAATTACAAGGATACAATGACAGACGTAGACTTTTTTGAAAACTACTATACTATTGCGAAGTACAGAGGAATTCAGTGCGGTGTACAATATGCAGAAGGTTTCCGTATGGCAAATGATGCATTCCGCGTAGTACCTTATCGTGTACT
This sequence comes from Faecalimonas sp., assembly GCA_045629665.1. Taxonomy (GTDB): domain Bacteria; phylum Bacillota; class Clostridia; order Lachnospirales; family Lachnospiraceae; genus Faecalimonas. The sequence goes on along the minus strand of JAZQRQ010000073.1, from coordinate 87,114 downwards.
GCCATAAGAATGGTTATGAAGTGGGAAGAAAACATACATCCTGAATTTGGACGAAGTTTATATGCCGACAATGGCGTGGTGCAACTTATAATTCCGTTAGAATATGGGATTCGCATCGGACATTTTTCATACATAAACGAAGAAAATGTTTTTTATGTGCAACCAAAACAAATGAAAGAGCTGTCTACGGAGGATGGCTGGCGCATTTGGGGTGGACATAGGCTTTGGCTCGCCCCGGAGAATGACGATACCTATTGTCCGGACAATGAACCAATCGCGTATGATATTCAGGGTGAAGATATTATATTAACGCAAGAAATAGATGTAAGGCTGGGTGTTAGAAAGAGCATACGGATTTCCTTTGGTGAGGAGGCGAGCGTGCACCTCACACATAAAATTGAGAATTGTAATCAAGAAGTAATTACCCGTTCCTTGTGGGCCGTATCGGTTCTGGCACCGGGAGGTACCGAGTATATTCCGCTGGGACAGCGTGAAGGCGGAATGAGTCATTGGCACCGCATCTCATGGTGGGACCACACTTGCCTGGGGGATGAGAGAGCTATCTACGAAAAGGATATGATAAAGATTCAACACTTGCCGATTGACAAGCGATATAAAATCGGAGTAGGGCACCCGGCAGGACCGGTACGGTATGTGAATAAGGGTGTTGTTTTTGAAAAGCGCTATGATTTCACACCGGATGCAGTTTATCCGGATGGAGACGTGTCATTCGAGACATTTTTCTGTCAATACATGGCAGAAATTGAGAGTTTATCACCTCTTTATACAATTGCACCAGGCGAGAGTGCGGAACATAATGAGACTTGGAAGTTATACAGGGTGTAATAAAATAATATAAATGTTAGGAGAACTATAGTATGAAAGCAAATATTGCGGCGGTAGGTTTGGCCTGCCCATTTGAAGTAGGATTTGATGATGCAGAGAATTTGTTAAATCAGACAGTAGAAACATTAGTTGAGCTGGGAGTAGATTGCAGTAATGCAGGTGTTGTTATGCACGATTTGGAAACGGTGAAAAAGGCAGCCGAAGCATTGAAACACATCGACGCGGATGTACTTTTAATCTGTATTGCTACTTGGAGTGAAGACCATCATCTTTTGGATTTGTTGTCTTACATTGACAAGCCGGTTATTTTGCGTGCGTTTCCGGCGTTTGACACCGGTTCCCTCTGTTGTGCACATCAGATAGGTGCCGTGTTTACGGATATTGGGAAATCTTATGAGTTTGTCTATGGCGATGCAGATAATAAGAAATGTGCAGAGAAAACAAAGCAGATTGCAACAGCATACTCCCTTGCAAACTGCATGGGCAAGGTGAGAATCGGTGCAATCGGTGGTCGTGTAAAGGGTATGACAGAGATTGCTTATGATGAGTTTGCAATCAAACAGAAATTAGGTGCCAGAGTGGTTAACCTGGATGAAAAAGAGATGACTGAAAAAGTGGCAGCTATGTCTGATGAGGATGCGGAAAAGCTATTAGAGGAAAAGAAAGAACTTTTAAGACCATGCAAGATTCTTTCGTCCAAAGAAGATATGTTGGAGTCTATGAAATATTATGGTGCAATGCGTGCGTTGGCAAATGAATACGCACTTGAATCCTTATCGGTAAAATGTTATACTACCTATATGGGAAAGGTATGTTTAGGCTATTCCATTCTGGCAGAAGAGGGAGTGGTTGCATCTTGTGAGGGAGATGTGACAAATGCACTCACCATGAAGCTTTTATATGAGCTTAGCGAAAAGCCGGTTAACAATACGGATTTGCTTTACTTGGATGAAGAAGCCAATACCATTCTCTTTGCACACTGCGGTTCTTCTGGATTCTCTATTGCAGAAGGAGATATTGAACTGGCACCGGTGCGTTTGGCTGAGACAGGTGTATGTAGCCGTTTCTTAATGAAATCGGGTACAGTGACAGCAGTCAATATCTGCGGGCACGGAGAACAGTTCCGTATGGCTATCATGAAAGGGGAAGCCATTCCATGTGGCATGGAATTCCCGGGCAACCCGGTTAAAATCCGCTTTGACAAGGATGTAGAGGATATCAATCAGGAAATCATGGCGAATGGTATTGGACACCACTGGATGGTAGGCTATGGAGATTATGTAGAAGAATTGAAGAATTTTTGTAAGATAAAAGGGATGAAATGCTATGTTATTTAAGAAGAGTGAACGAAACGGAATTGCTATTGCAGGAAGTATTATTGTTGACAAAATCAACGAAATCAAAGCATATCCAAACATTGGTGAGTTGGCGCAGATTGTCAATCTGCAACAAGCGATTGGAGGCTGCGTACCAAATGTAGGTTTGGACCTTAAGAAGATTTGCCCGGATTTTGATATTACTGCCATCGGAAGAATTGGCAATGATGAAGAGGGTGTTTATGTTTCAGAGGTGTTAAGCCAAGGCGGTATAGATATCAGCGGAATTGTAGCAGATGATGGTCAAAAGACCAGTTTTACGGAAGTAATGAGTGTTATCAATGGACAGAGAACATTTTTTACATACCCTGGAGCAAGTGCAAATTTCGGTTATAGTGATATCGATTTTGAGAATTTGAATGCAAAGATTTTGCTTTTGGGATATTTCTTACTCCTAGAGAAAGTTGACCAAGGTGATGGACTCTTGATTTTGAAAAAAGCACAAGAGATGGGAATCAAGACCTCTATCGACCTGGTAAGTGAGAATTCAGACAGATACTCACTGGTGCTTCCATGTTTGCCATATACTGATTATCTCATCATTAATGAGATGGAAGCAGGGAAGTTGACAGGTATGGAACCTACAGATGAGAATCTGAAAGCCATAGCCTACAAATTGCAAGAACTTGGGGTAAAAGAAAAGGTAGTAATTCACAAACCGGACTATGCTGTATGTTTGTCAGGAGACGACTATACCGTTGTGCCATCTTATAAACTTCCGGATGGCTACATTAAGGGTACAACGGGAGCAGGAGATGCATTCTGTGCAGGTACGCTCATTGGTATTTATAAAGGGTGGTCAGACAAAGAAACTCTGGAGTTTGGTTCCGGATGCGCGGTTATGGCACTTGGAAAAGCTGATGCCACAAGTGGTCTTGTGTCAGAAAAGGAGATTAAGGAATTCTGTAAACAATTCGAAAGACAATTTTAAAAAAGGAGGCGAAAACATGGGATATTTAAAGGGTAAAACAGCGATTATTACCGGAGCAGGACGTTCTGTCTTAAGTGACGGAAGATGTGGTTCCATCGGATACGGCATCGCAACAGCCTATGCCAAAAAGGGAGCAAACATCGTAATCACAGGACGTAATGTGAAGAAGCTCGAAGATGCTAAAGAAGAACTTGAGAGATTGTATGGAATCAAGGTTCTCGCAGTACAGGCAGATGTAAGTGCCGGTGCTGACAACGAAGCAGTTGTAGCCAATGTAGTAGAGAAAGCAATTGCAGAGTTTGGAAGAATCGATGTGCTGATTAACAATGCACAGGCTTCAGCATCAGGTGTACCGATTGCAGAGCACACAACAGAGCAATTCAATCTGGCGATATATTCAGGACTCTATGCGGCATTCTACTATATGAAGGCATGCTATCCTTATTTGAAGGAGACAGAGGGAACTGTTATCAACTTTGCATCCGGCGCAGGTTTGTTCGGAAACTATGGACAATGTTCTTATGCGGCAGCAAAAGAGGGTATCCGCGGTATGTCCCGTGTTGTTGCTACTGAGTGGGCAAAGGATAAGATTAATGTAAATGTAATCTGTCCACTTGCATGGACAGCTCAGCTTGAGAGATTCGAGAAAGAATATCCGGATGCATTTAAGGCAAACGTAAAGATGCCACCGGCAGGACATTATGGAGATCCGGAGACAGAGATTGGAAGCGTGTGTGTACACTTGGCTTCACCGGATATGAAGTATCTCACAGGTGAGACATTGACACTGGAAGGTGGAATGGGATTAAGACCATAATTTTAAAAAATGCACATAAAAAACTTCATTTTGGACATATTAAATATGAATTTTCAAAATGGAGCGAAAACAATGGTTATTATCAATGGAAAAATCTTCCCAATGGAAGGGAAAAACATAGAAAAAGGGTATGTGCGTACAAAGGATAAAGTAATTGAGGACATAGGTGATATGTCCTCTTTTCAATTGCAAAAAGATGAAGCAGTGTTAGATGTGCAGGGTGCGTGGGTGTTGCCGGGACTGATTGAGGCCCATGCGCATATTGGAATTACCGAGGAAAAATGGGGTGTGATAGGGGACGACTGCAATGAAGGAACCAATCCTGTGACACCAACACTTCGGGCAATCGATGCAATTAACCCCATGGACCCTGCGTTTCATGATGCCATAGAAGCAGGCATTACATCAGTCATGGCGGGACCGGGAAGTGCCAATGTAGTCGGTGGCCAGTTTGTCTTTATGAAGACACAGGGAAGATGCATAGATAACATGATTGTAAAGCATCCGGCAGCGATGAAGGTGGCATTTGGGGAAAATCCCAAAACTTCATACGGAGATAAGGATCAGTATCCGTCCACCAGAATGGCGACGGCGTCACTTTTGAGAAAGACACTTTTTGAGGCTGTGCAGTATAAAAAGGCGAAGGAGAGTGGTGATCTAGACCATGAAGACTTTGAGGTGGAGCCGTGGATTCCAGTACTGAATCGTGAGATTCCAATGAAGGCTCATGCGCATCGTGCGGACGATATTTTGACGGCAATACGAATTGCAAAAGAGTTTAAAGTAGACATCACAATCGATCATGGTACGGAGAGTCATTTGATTGTGGATGAGATCAAAGCATCCGGTTTTCCGGTAATTGCGGGGACGGAACTGACATCCAGGTCCAAGTTGGAAGTCCAGAACATGACTTTTAAGACAAACCGTATTCTGCACGAAGCAGGTGTACTCTTTGCAATTACCACAGACCATCCGGTTGCACTGATTCAGCATCTTCCAATCTGTGCCGGGCTTGCGGTAAAGAGTGGACTTCCGATGGAAGAGGGACTGAAGGCTATGACAATCAATGCGGCGCGCATCTGCCGTGTGGATGACAGAGTGGGGAGCCTCAGAAAGGGAAAAGACGCTGATATCGCCATTTTCTCAGGTAATCCAATGGAAATTCTTACCAAAACATTATATACCATCATTGACGGAGAGATTATTTACACATACTAATGGAGCAAAACGCAATTTCTTTAAGAAGGGAGTTTTTTATGGACACAAACAAACATCTTGCAATTGCGTCTGTTCCGATTCAGGAGTGGAATACGGTGTATGATGAGGAACAGGCATTTAAAGCGGGAACAATATTTCCGGAACTGAATAAGCCGTTTTTTGTTACAACACTGAATGAGACTTCATCTCTGGGCGGCAAACAATTAGACGGAGAGCAGGCCATGCTTCTTCAGATTCAAAAGACAAGCTTCGTTTGTGATGACCTGAGACTTTTTCTTGACACGCATCCGGAGGATAAAGAGGCTCTAGCGCTTCTCAAGGATACCTTGAAGAGAAAGACCTGCTTAATGAGAGAGTTTGCACTAAAATATTACCCGTTAGCAGAAGTGTGTATGGGTGCAATCTACAAGGAGAATCCGGATTCGGACTGCTACTGCTGGCCGAACGGAAAGATTCCGTGGGAAGGAGTGTGTAGCTAATGTGGGTATATGAGAAACGATTACAGTATCCGGTAAACATTACGAAAACATGTCCGAAGACAGCACAGCTAATCATCAGTCAGTACGGCGGACCGGATGGAGAATTGGCAGCCTCTTTGAGATATCTGTCTCAGCGTTATACGATGCCGGATAAGCGAGTAGGTGGACTCTTAACTGACATCGGTACGGAAGAACTTGCACACATGGAGATTATCTGTGCGATGGTATATCAGCTGACCAAGAACTTAACTCCGGAGGAAGCAAAGGCCGCAGGGTTTGATGCCTACTATATCGACCATACGACAGGAGTTTGGCCAACAGCGGCAGCAGGTGTGCCATTTACTGCAACAGAATTCCAGTCAAAGGGTGACGCTATCACTGACTTGACGGAGAACCTTGCGGCAGAGCAAAAGGCTAGAACAGTATACGATAATCTTCTTCGTGTTATTACCGACCCGGAGGTTCGCGACCCGCTGAAGTTCTTAAGAGCAAGGGAAGTGGTGCATTTCCAAAGATTTGGAGAGGCACTTGAGCGAACAAAAGATTCGCTCGATGCAAAGAATTTCTATTATATCAACCCTGAGTTTGACAAAGGAATTCTTTCATAAAAAAAGGGATTCACTGCGAATCCCTTTTTGCATGCCAATTTGTTGTAAAAATGTTATGTCAAGGAACATATAAAAGAGTTATGGAAAATTCAAACAAAAGGGAGTATAATGATAGTATCAACAGAAAGCGATGCAAGGAGGTAGTCATGTCTTATAAAATTTTAAAGATAGATCCTTATTTGGCAAGTCATGAAGATGACATCAATCTTCGCATGGACTTGTATAAGAGCAAAAGAAAAGACCTGTTGGGGAAGATTAAGAATATTGTAGATTTCGCCAACGGACATAAGTACTTCGGTTTTCATCGCACAGAAACCGGATGGGTATACCGCGAGTGGGCACCGGCTGCCGAAGCGATGTATTTGACCGGAGATTTTAATGGCTGGAAGGATATGGCCTGCCCGATGGAGAAGATCGGTAACGGTGTCTTCGAGGTGCATCTCAAAGGAGAAGATGCGCTGAAAGTAGGGCAAAAGGTACAGGCTATTGTCATTCATAACGGGGAGATGCTCCGCCGAATTCCGCTGTATGCAACGCGGGTTGTTCAAGATCCGGATACATATCTGTGGTGCGCGGAGATTGAGGATGCTTATGCGCATTTCCCATGGACGGATCATGGTTTTAAGCCGGATAAGACACCATTTATCTACGAATGCCATATTGGTATGGCACAGGATAAATATGATATCGGAACTTACGATGAATTTCGTGAAAATATCTTGCCGCGTATTAAGAAACTGGGCTACAACACGATTCAGATTATGGCGATTATGGAGCATCCATATTACGGCTCGTTTGGATATCAGGTATCGAATTTCTTTGCGGCATCGTCTCGCTACGGGAAGAGCAGTGAACTGAAAGCACTTGTCAATGCCGCACATGAGATGGGGATTGCAGTTCTATTGGATGTAGTTCATTCTCATGCAGTGAATAATACGAATGAAGGGCTGAATGAGTTCGACGGAACTGTATATCAGTTTTTCCATGAAGGAGAGAAGGGGAACCACAGAGAATGGGGTACGAAGCTCTTTAACTATGGTAAAAATGAAGTGCTTCACTTCCTACTTTCGAATCTGAAATATTGGATGGAGACGTTCCATTTTGACGGTTTCCGTTTTGATGGTGTAACATCCATGTTATATCATGACCATGGACTTGGAAGTGCGTTCAGTAACTATGATATGTATTTTTCGATGAATACAGACACAGAGGCAGTTACTTATCTGCAACTTGCCAATGAACTGATTCATAAGTTTAACCCGAATGCTATTACAGTAGCAGAGGATATGTCAGGAATGCCGGGTATGTGTCTTAAGATATCAGACGGAGGTATCGGGTTTGACTATCGCTTGTCGATGGGAGTTCCGGACCTTTGGATTAAGACATTAAAAGAATCTAAGGACGAAGACTGGGATATTCTGAAGATATGGTATGAACTTATCGGTCGAAGACCGCAGGAGAAAAATATCGGTTATGCCGAGTCGCATGATCAGGCGTTAGTGGGCGATAAGACGCTCATGTTCCGCCTGTGCGATGCGGAAATGTATAACGGTATGATGAAGTTCGGCGGCAATCTGATAGTAGACCGCGGAATTGCACTGCACAAGATGATTCGACTTCTTACAGCATCTTTGGCAGGAGAAGGGTATTTGAACTTTATGGGAAATGAGTTCGGTCATCCGGAGTGGATTGATTTCCCGAGAGAAGGAAACGGTTGGAGTTATCATTACTGCAGACGTCAATGGAGCCTTGTGGATGATGACAAATTAAGATTCTGCGAAATGAATGCATTTGATGAGGCCATGATTCGTTTGCTTAAGAAGGAAAAACTCTTACAGAAGCAGGCAGAGAATCGATGGATGCACCAGGATGATAAGGTGATCATTTATAACAAAGGAAATGTCGTATTCATTTTTAACTTCCATCCGGGAAAATCCTTTGACGGATATTTTATTCCGGTACCAAAGGAAGGTAAATATCAAGTGATTCTATCCAGTGACGATGGTGAGTTTGGCGGACCGGAGAGAGTGGATAAGGAATACATTTACAACACGAAGAAAACGCCGGAGGGCTGGTACGGATTCCAGTGCTATGTGCCTTCGAGATGTGCGATTGTATTGAAGAAGAAGTAATAATAATGGCGAGATTCACATGTAAAAAAGATGTGAACCTCGCCTGTTTAAATGCATTTATTTTGTGGATTTCTTTCCGACTTTAAACATGAACAGTGTAAGTGCAATCAAGTATACAATGATCAGCAATAAAGCCATCCATGTGTTTTGTGGTGCGTAACTTACAAGTAGCAGTACCGGTGCACCGAATACAATTCCGAAGGAACTTCCTGTCACAAGATTGTTTGCAGCCGGTGTCTCAAAATCAGGGTCAATCTCGCGGAGGAGAAGCACGCCTGAACTGATGGTTCCGGTTAACATACCATACATTGAGAAGAATCCTTCATAAGGGTAGTCCGGATAAAGTTTTTTGCACATATATAACAAATAGATATATGTAACGATTGCGCCAAGCACAGCCATCAGAATAAACGGCAGCCAGTATCCGGAAAGGTCGTCGATATTGATTCCCGCGATACCTGCAACAATCATCAAGTCGAATGCCAAGCCTGACATACGGCTGAGAAGATAATTGTTCTGGTACTGACGATTCATTATCTTCTTAGAACGAAGTTGCTTGAATAAGGTTCTGCACAGAATTGCCACCATGGAACCGATAATGAAGTTGAATCCCCAAAGGAGTGTGCTCACGGTTCCTGCAGCACCCGGAGCAATCATAGTAATTAAGTTGCTGATGCCGCGTGTGAGCCAATAAGTTAAAAGATAAACTAAGGCGACGAGGGCAAACTGAATACTCAGTTTGTCAATGGATTCAGAAACCGGAATCTCGTTGTCATGTTGAAAAGTGTCAATGGTAACGGAACCGGAGATATCTTTTTTCTCTTCTATGCGGTCAATTTTGGCCTTTCGGTTGAAGATGTTTAAGAAAATGACTCCGACAACGCATGCACAAAGGAAACCGGTTGCCGCAAGTGAAAGACCGAAGGTTCTTCCACCTGTCATACCAAGCGCCTCATAGGTTGTACCGACATTGTTTGCCTGTCCCGGTCCCTGACCGTAAGCCATCGGAAGCAGGACACCGCTCGCTTTGAAGAGGTCCGGCATAATTGTATAAGCCAAACCTAAGGAAACAACAAGACCTGCAATTGCCTGTACCAGATAAGTGGAAACGATAAGGGCACCGCTTTTACTGCCAATCAGTGCACCGGAAGCATTCTCTTTATCCGGAATGCGAAGAGACATACAGATAAATCCAAGCGCAAGTGCATGATAAGTTAATTTTTCCAACATTACTGCATTGATATTAATAATTCCGCTGGTTCGAATAAATAATAAGAGAAACCCCGCTAAAACCGCAGTTGGAATCAAACTCTTGCGGACGAATGCAAGTTTTCTTCTTAAAACATTTGCTAATAGGATGAGACCGGCGATAACGCCAATCTGAATAATCGGATCCCAGAGGGATGTGTTTGCTGATGAAAAATCCATAACTTTGAATCTCCTTATCTATTTGCTTGTTGTTTCATGTAACTTTCGTAAAGCCAAAGGAACTTGAGTGCATTTGCCTCTTTTGAAGGAACTAATTCGTAGTATTGTTTCTGTGCCGTAAACACGAGACCGCGGCGTCCGTGAATGGACATGTCGCTGATTTCGTTTAGCTGTATTTTTATGTCACCACATTTTAAGGATTGGGATGAAAGCGTAACAGGACCCTCAGCAACAAGTGACTCCTCATGATTTTTCACAGTAATCAGTCGTCCGCCTGATGCAGTGTAAATGGTGTCTGTCCCAATTGCCTTTTCAACCTCTGCCTTTTGCCAATCAGCCAGTTCCTTCACAGTTTTAAATGTATTGCCTTCTAACATGCCATATTCATTGTATTGCAAAGAAAAGTCACATGCAGTACATTTCACGGTATTGCCTTCTGTCTGTATGGTGTCAATCTTACCGCACTTCGGACAAATGAAGAGAAGATTCTCCATATACTTTGCAAGGTCCTTGCCTGTATATTTTTTCGGCTCCTGCATTTGGCGTTCGTAAGCGTCTTCGTACAGGTCACGGTTGATGGCCTCGTTAATTTCGTCTACAGTCATAGTTTCTAATTGTTCCATGGTGTAAATGTTCACCGGAGCACCATGAACGTAACCTTTGCGGGTATTTGATTGACTCCAGCGAGGGCTTGCAAAGTATCCTCCAACAATCTTATATGTAACTAGACCGCAGCCTGCTTTTTTTACCATTTTTCCGGTAGAAGGAAGAATCGGACAAGTAACACCATCCCAGGTGCGAGCGCCTTCTGCGAAGAGGGCGACGTTCTTCTTATCCTTTACTTTCTTAAATACATCGATGACTGTGGATGCTGCCACAGAACCCTTGTAGCGCCAGATTGGTGCAAATGCGAAGTTAATCAGCGTGGAAAGGAACTTCCATCTCGCCACATGTTCGCTTGCAACATAGTGCATGAATTTCGGAAAACTCATAGCTACAAAGATTGGGTCAAAATCGGTTGTATGGTTTGAGAGCACAATGTACGTCTCCGGAAGGTCTTTTGCCTTTTCATAAGTATAGCCGAACTTGAATCTTAAGTAAGGGTATACCAATGGACGTAGGATGCTCCATATCATTTGATGTTTCATAACGTATAACCTCTTAAAAAATCTTAAGTATAGTTTATAACAAATTTACGCTTTGGGCAATGAGTTTTGTCAACAAATGTTGAAAAAACAATATAAATGATTGATATTCTAAAATCCAAATGCTATAATTAATTCAATATCGAGAAAGCATTCGCTTTTTCTTTTCAGATTTTATTTGGTATGTCACCATAAATAATCAAAAAGTAAGAACTTTGATAATTGAATAGACTTTACATCGACATTTTTATATTTTATAATATGTATAATAAAAGAAACTAATTAGGCTTGATTTATAAGAATGGAGGTGTTGTTATGGCAACATCAAGTATAACTACAGATTTTGTTATTTCAGGAAAAGAAGCGGTTGAAAGATTTGCTGACGCAATTGAAGCTTCCGCGAATACTCCGGAGCGTCCTGCATCTGTGAATGTAGAAAGACTACATGGCGAGGAACTGAGAAAATTTATTGAAAGAACTATAGAAGTGAATGTTAAAAGATAACTACACAACTGTGAACATTCGAGAATATTTCTCAAATGGAGGTTCGGAGACATCCGGAGAGCAAATCTTAACAGATATGCTTTCCGGTTTTTCATGTCCAATGAATCCAAATGTAGAGAAATTTTTCAAGGAAAATGCAGTAGATTTTACAAAAAAGAATCAATCAGTTACTTATTTAGTGTTCTCGAAGGAAGATGCCACGTTAGTTGGATATTTTACGTTGGCAGTAAAACCAATCACAGTCAATTCGACGATTATCAGTAATACAACAAAAAGAAAATTATTACGTGTAGGAAAAGTTGATGAGAGTAATCAGGAACTTCATTTGGCAGCTTATTTAATTGCGCAGTTAGGGAAAAATTATAAAGATGATGCTAATGAAAAAATTACAGGTGCACAATTATTGGAAATCGCAATAGATGAAGTGAAGGAGTCACAATTTAAAATCGGTGGAATAGCAGTTTTTTTAGAAGCAGAAAATAATCCCAAATTAAAACAATTTTATGTTGAAGAAAATAACTTTAAAGAATTTGGTATCAGAAAAGATGAAGAAACACTAGTTCAAATGTTAAAATTATTGTAAAGTAAGAGAAAAGATGTAAAGTCTATTGAGAGATCAAAGAAGCATTGGAGATTAAATATGTATTTAGTATCGATTTATTTTGATGAGAAAACGAGTAAGAAAATTCAACAATATATCAACAAAGTGGCCGAATGCACCGGAAGCACTTTCATGTTGGATGGAAATGTACCACCGCATATTACGATATCTGCGTTTGAGACGCAGGATGAGGCGGCTGCCATTGAGACGCTAGCGCGAGCGGTGGCAAAATTAAGACAAGGTAGATTAGAGTGGGCTGCTGTCGGACAATTTTTCCCGTATGTGATTTTCTTAATTCCAGTGTTAAATGAGTACTTGCATGAAATGTCTGCGATAGTGAATGACGAACTTTCAAATACAGATGGGATAAAAATCAGCTCTTATTACCGACCGTTTCAATGGATGCCTCATACGACAATCGCGAAGAAACTGTCGAAAGAGGAGATGCGGATTGCATTCGAGGTTCTGCAGAATAGTTTTGGTGTGTTTGAAGGCGAGGTTGTAAGGATTGGCCTTGCAAAACCAAACCCACATCGTGATATTGCGACGTGGGAGCTAAGATAAAGAATGGGAGATAGTACTTGGATGTTACTATCTCCCTATTTGTTAAATTAAATTGCATATACCACAATTCCACTTACAGCTGCAACTGCAATCAGCATGATTGGCGAGATTGCTTTACCTTTCATCTTCTTATAGATAACCATTGCTATAGCAAGGATTGCCATAATCACAAATGACTGCCAGTTCTTCGGAATACTAAACCCTTCTGCAAAAGCATTTTCGATAATCATGTGTAGACCGGTTGCCAGAATGATACCGATGATGCACGGTTTGATTCCATTTAGAACGCCTTGTACATACGGATTATTTAGGAAGTTCTTCAGTGTCATCGACAGAACCAGAATGATGATAAATGCAGGCAGGCAGACCGTAAAGGTCGCAAGTGCTGAGCCGAGGATACCGCTGACTTCATTTCCGATATAAGTGGATGTATTAACCATAATCGGCCCCGGTGTACTTTCGCTGATGGCGAGAAGGTAGGCAAATTTATCTTCTGTGACGCCCCAATCGCTGTTAGCCATTACAACTTCTCGGATAACCGGAATGGCACCATAAGCGCCGCCGAAGGAGAAGAGTCCGACTTTTAAAAATCCTAAAAACAAATCCAAGTAAATCATGACTGCACCTTCTTTCCTTCTTTGATTCTCTGAATCTGACTGAATACTGCACCAACCACACCTGCAATGAGAAGCATATAGATGGTTGAGAAGCTTAATCCGAGGAAATTAATTGCCAGCATAACCAGGCATGCGATGATAAGTATCGCAATGGTAAATGCGTTTTTCTTCATTTTCTTATATAAGTTGTAGCCTGCGCGCAGGATGATAATGCCGACACCGACCTGAATTCCTTTGAATGCATTTGCGACGATCTCGACTTCTAACAGATTGTTAAAGAAAGATGAGATTAAGTAAATGATGACAAAGGATGGAAGTACTACGCCGAAGGTTGCTGCGATGGAACCCAAGATTCCTCCTTGTGCATAGCCCGTGTAAGTTGCACAGTTGATGGCGATTGGTCCCGGTGTGGATTCTGCAATAGTAAGTACCGTTGCAAATTCGTCGTCTGTAATCCATTTCTTCTTATCCACACATTCATCTTGCACGATGGCAATCATGCCATAACCGCCGCCAAAGGTGAAGAGGCCTATTTTGGCAAATGTATAAAATAGTTTGAACAACATAACTTGATTCCTTTCTTTGTATTTAACGAGCTAGGTGATTCACTTATGTAGTATAACACATTTTTCCAGTAAGTTAAGTAAAAATATTGACTTTGTGAAATTTACGTAGTACACTAAGGAAGACAACTGAAGGGGCGCTGGCAACGCAGCCGGCTGAGATGGGATGTAGTCATCCTGAACCCGAGAACCTGATCTGGATAATGCCAGCGTAGGAAGAGTACATTTTGAAAAGAATTCAAATTCTAACACCTGGATATCAGATATCTAGGTGTTTTTATGTGCGCACATAAATGCACTCTAAGCACAAGTCAGGTTCATAATGAAATTCTAAGGAAAAGGAGAAGATAGTTATGAACGCAAGTGTAGCAATTCAAGTTCTGCCAAAGGCAGACAATGACGACGAGTTGATTCGCATCGTGGATGAGGTGATTGATTACATCAAATCCACGGGGTTAAACTACTATGTAGGACCATGCGAGACTTCTATTGAGGGAGATTATGACGAACTTATGGACATTATTAAAGAATGTCAGAAAGTAGCAGTAAGAGCAGGGGCAGAGTCTGTGTCTGCTTATGTAAAGATTACTTATAGACCAGAAGGAGAAGTGCTTACCATTGAAAAGAAAGTTACCAAACATCACCAGTAAACTCTGGTCTTGTTCCGCAATTGTATTGATTTTAATAGTATGGCAAGCGGTTTCATCTGTAGGGTTAGTGGAGAGTTTTATGTTGCCGTCACCAATTCAGGTGATAGAAGCACTTGTTAAAGAGTTTCCAATTTTGATGCAGCATTCAGTCATCACTTTGACAGAAGCATTTATCGGGCTCTTGGCGGGAATCTCATTGGGATTTTTCGCAGCAGTAGTGATGGACCAGTTTGAAGGGCTTTACAAGGCACTTTATCCGCTGATGGTTTTGACGCAGACAATTCCGGCAGTAGCTATTGCGCCACTTCTTGTATTGTGGTTCGGTTATGAGATGGCGCCGAAGGTGATTCTGATTGTCATCACCACGTTTTTCCCAATCGCAGTGGGTCTTTTGAACGGATTCAAGTCTGCCGATAAGGATTCTATGAACATGCTTCGTGCAATGGGGGCAGGCAGATGGCAAATCTTTCGCCACATTAAGTTCCCGGGTGCGATGTCGGAGTTCTTTGCAGGGGTTCGCATTGCGGCTTCCTATGCAGTTGTGGGCGCGGTAATTTCGGAATGGCTCGGGGGCTTTAAAGGCCTCGGTGTATATATGACACGAGTAAAACAGGCATTTTCTTTTGATAAGATGTTTGCGGTTATCTTTTTGATTTCCATTATCAGCCTTTTGCTCATGAAAGGAATCGACTTCTTGCAGAAGAAATGTATGCCTTGGGAAAAGGAGAATTGACATGAAAAAGAGAATATTAGCATTATTATTGGTAGCTACAATGATTTTTACATTGGCTGCTTGTGGAACGACCCAAAAGGATGGGGAAAAAGATATTAAAGATTTGGAAAAGATTACATTTGTGCTGGATTGGACGCCTAATACTAATCATACAGGATTGTATGTGGCACAGGAAATGGGATATTTCGAGGGTGCTGGATTGGCAGTGGAAATCGTACAACCGCCGGAGGATGGTGCAGAAGTACTTGTGGCTTCAGGAAAGGCACAATTTGGTGTATCGTTCCAGGATTCGATGGCAGCAGCGTTATCCGGAGAGAATGCACTTCCAATCTCAGCGGTGGCAGCAGTGATTCAGCATAATACATCCGGAATCATTTCACGCAAGGGTGAAGGAATGGATGTGCCGAAGGGTATGGAAGGTCATACCTATGCAACATGGAATGGTCCGATAGAACTTGCAACGCTTGAGCAGGTGATAGAAAAAGACGGTGGAGATTTCTCTAAGATTGAGTTGATTCCAAGTACAGTGACAGATGAAGTGTCTGCGCTTAAGACAAAGTCTGTGGATTCTATTTGGATATTCTACGGCTGGGCAGGCGTGAAGACAGAGCTTGAGAAGTTAGAGACCGATTATTTTGCATTTGCAGATATAGACCCCGTGTTTGATTATTATACCCCTGTGATTATTGCAGGAGATAAATTTTTAGAAGAGAAACCGGAGACGGCGAAAGCATTTTTAAGTGCGCTTACCAAGGGATATGAATATGCAATGGAGCACCCGGAGGAGGCAGCAGACATTCTTTGCCAAGCGAATCCGGAATTGGATAAAGAGTTAGTAAAGGCAAGTCAGAACTATCTGGCGGATAAATATCAGGCAGATGCAGTAAAATGGGGATACATTGATGCGACCCGCTGGAATAATTTCTACAATTGGCTTAACGAGCGGGATTTGGTAGAGGCAGATATTCCGGAGAATACAGGATTTACGAACGATTATTTGCCTGACTAAGCAGGCAATGCTCCGCGGGGATGCACGGGGGCCTGCAGTGGAAGATTTCAACAGGAGGATGACATGGCAGTATTAAAGGTGGAAGGCGTTACAAAGACCTTCGATTCCGAAACAATCATTCAAAATATATCCGTAGAACTTCACGAGGGAGAGCTTGTCTCCCTCCTCGGTGTCAGTGGCGGTGGAAAGACAACACTTTTCAACATCATCGCAGGTCTAAGTTTGCCGGATGAGG
Source organism: Faecalimonas sp. (assembly GCA_045629665.1). Classification (GTDB taxonomy): domain Bacteria; phylum Bacillota; class Clostridia; order Lachnospirales; family Lachnospiraceae; genus Faecalimonas. The sequence goes on along the minus strand of JAZQRQ010000073.1, from coordinate 70,658 downwards.
GGAGTGTATGGATTGACGGTGAGGAAATCACAGGAAAGCCGGGTAATGTAAGTTATATGCTTCAAAAGGATTTGCTCCTGCCATACCGCACGATTTTGGATAACGTGGCACTTCCGCTAATCATTCGTGGAATGAAGAAAAAGGAAGCGCGGGAAAAAGCAGCGCCGTACTTTGCTGAGTTTAGTCTTGAAGGGACAGAGAAAAAATATCCGGCGCAGTTATCCGGCGGAATGAAGCAGAGGGCAGCCTTGCTGCGTACCTACCTGTTTTCGCAGAAGGTTGCACTTTTGGATGAACCATTTTCAGCCTTGGATATGCTGACCAAACAGGCGATGCACGAGTGGTATCTGGATGTGATGGAGAGAATTAAATTGTCAACTCTATTTATCACACATGATATTGACGAAGCAATTTTGCTTTCTGACCGAATATATTTGCTTACAGGAAAACCGGGACAGATAACGAAAGAGATTGTGGTTCGAGAACCGAAACCGAGAACACAAGACTTTAAACTCACAGAAGCATTCTTGCAATATAAAAAAGAAATTTTACAACACCTATCTGGAGAAGAGACCATTTAAAGTGGTCTCTTTTTAGGTTGAAAAGTTCTAAGCAATGCTTTAAAATAATAAATAAGTATGAGAAACATTTGGAGGACATAACATGAAAGTTTTAAACGGATATGAACCGGCATCAGTGCTTGGATTTTTTGAGGATATTTGCAATATTCCACACATTTCTTATCATGAGAAGGAACTAAGCGACTACTGTGTGGCATTTGCAAAGGAGAGAGGACTTTATTACGAGCAGGATGAACTTGGTAACGTGATTATTATTGGTGAGGCAACACCGGGATACGAAGATGTAGAGCCAATCATTATTCAGGGACACCTGGACATGGTCGGAGACAAGGTTCCGGAATGCGATATTGATATGGAAAAAGAAAGCATTCGTATCATGGTGGACGGAGATTATATTACAGCAGACGGCACGACACTCGGTGGCGATGATGGTATTGCGGTGGCTTATGGGCTTGCGCTTCTGGATGCGAAGGATATTCCGCATCCACGTTTGGAGTGTGTATTTACGATTTGTGAGGAGACGGGATTGGAAGGTGCAGCAGCAATTGATATGTCATGCTGTAAGGCGAAAAGACTTCTCAACATCGACTCAGAAGATGAAGGTGTATTCACAGCAGGTTGTGCAGGCGGTATGAGAGCAGACTGCAAGATCCCAGTGGAAATGGATACAAAGAGTGGAGTTGTATGTGAGATTAAGACGACAGGCTTTCTCGGTGGACATTCCGGAATTGAGATTGACAGAGGACGTGCAAATGCAAATGTGATGATGGGACGTTTCTTCTTGTTTATGAAAGATAAGGTGGCATGCGATATAGTGAGTATGGCGGGTGGAGTGAAAGACAATGTCATTCCGAAGAATGCTAATGCAACATTTGTTGTAGCAGAAGCAGATGTAGATGCACTGAAAAAAGCAACAGATGAATTCAATGCAATGATTCAGGCAGAGTATGGTGTGACAGATTCAAATATTGCAATGGTGCTTGAGGTAAAAGACGTGGCAGAATGCGAAGTTCTTACAGATGCATCTAAGGAAAAAGCAATCACGGCACTTAACCTGATGCCAAACGGCGTGCAGGCAATGAGTCAGGATTTGCCGGGACTTGTTGAGACGTCACTCAACATGGGTGTGATGAAGATTGACGCAGAAGGAATTCAGACGTGCTTCTCAATCAGAAGTTCTGTTGCAACAGCAAAAGAGTACCTTGCAGCAAAATTAGAGCAGATTACAAAAAGCCTTGGGGGAGAGACATCTTACCATGGAAAATATCCAGGATGGGAATATGCAAGAGAGTCTAAGCTTCGTGACCTTTGTATCAAGGTGTACGAAAAGCAGACAGGTGTAACACCAAAAATCGAAGTGATTCATGCAGGACTAGAATGCGGACTGTTGGCAGATAAGATTGAAGGATTAGATTGCATTTCACTTGGACCGAACATGAGAGATGTGCACACACCGGATGAAGTGATTAGCATCAGTTCGATTGCGAGAGTGTGGGAATTCTTGAAAGCAGTGTTGGCGGAGAAATAATTCCGTTTTGCATTGTGAGATTGCATAATGAGATCAAAACATATATAATAAGAAAAGAGGACGAAATTTGTAAGGATAGACAAATTTTGTCCTTTTTTAATTGCATTATAATACCATCATAGGAGAAACTAATGTTACAAATGAAAAATTTGGTTCATGGAGGTCTCGTATGGAAAAACTAATTTTAGAATTTGAGGAGTATTTAAGGCAGGAAGAAAAGAGTAGCATCACAGTCGAAAAATATCTACGTGATGTGAGGAAGTTTTCAAGGTTTGTAGGACATAACGACGTCACAAAAGAAATAGTTATAGAATACAAAAAGTCTCTAATAGAAAGTGGATATGCAATAAGAAGCATCAACTCCATGTTAGCATCGTTGAATAGTTTTTTATCGTATGTGGGTTGGGCTGATTACAAAGTAAAGAGTATGAAAACACAGCGTCAGATCTATTGTGCAGAACAGAGGGAATTGACAAAGATGGAGTACATGCGACTACTGAGTGCGGCAAGGCAACAAACGCGACTGTATTTCATCTTGCAGACAATCTGCGGGACAGGAATACGTGTATCGGAACTTTCTTATTTTACAGTTGAGGCAGTTCAGAACGGAGAGGTTGTAGTGTGTTGTAAAAATAAAACGCGAACAATCCTTCTTCCGGGAAAACTTAGAAAGACATTAATTGGATTCGCAAAGCAACAAGGAATTCGTTCGGGAATCATATTTCGGACAAAGAGCGGTAAACCACTCAATCGGAGCAATATCTGGTCAGATATGAAGAAATTATGTGAGAAAGCAGGTGTAAGTGCATCAAAAGTATTTCCACACAATTTACGCAAGCTATTTGCAAAAACATTTTATAAAATAGAAAAGGATATTGCTAAATTGGCAGATATTCTTGGACATGGCAGTATAGACACAACTCGTATCTATATCATGACAACAGGAATGGAACACAGAAGAAAGATTGAGCAATTGGGATTAGTAGTCTGAAATAAAAAATACTACATAATTCTTATTATGTAGTTAGGTGCTTTCGGGCTAATAATAAAACGCATTCCCCACGCGACTTTTCGAGCGCGAAAAAAACACCCCCGGCGATTTTATGTAAAACTCAGCTCGCGGGTGTTATTGACGTGCGTATATTTCATTCTGTTAAATTATTATCAAAAAAGCCTTGCTTTTAAAACAATTATGTATTATGATACCATTATTCAAAGGAGAAAAATTATATAATTTTATTTTGCTTTTTTACTACATAATAAGAATTATGTAGTTTTTTTACCACATAATAAGAATTATGTTCTACGGAGGATAATAGAAAATGAAACTTCCAAGTAATGCAAAGAAAATATTCAATATAGTAAAAACAATAGTGGTCTGGGCAGTAGTGCTTCTTGCAGTGTGTATGATGATATTCACCATAGTCTCTGTAACTACATTTAACCGTAATGATAGAAGTTTATTTGGATACAGAGCCTACGTTGTAACCTCAGATTCCATGAGCAAGACAGATTTTGATGCAGGAGATTTGATTTTGGTAAAACAAGTGGACCCTGCGACGTTAAAAGAGGATGACATCATTACATACATGTCACAGAATCCAGAGAGTTTTGGTGAGACAATCACCCATAAGATTCGTGCCCTGACAACGGATGCGAATGGCAATCCGGGATTCGTTACTTATGGTACAACCACGGATACAGACGATGCTACAATCGTAACTTACCCTTATATTCTGGGAAGATATGAAAAAGCAATTCCTAATATTGGAACCTTCTTCAATTTTCTTAAGACAACGCAAGGATATTTCGTGTGCATTTTCATACCATTTATGCTCTTGATACTCTATCAAGGACTCAATTGCCTTCGCTTGTTCCGTAGATATAAGAAGGAGCAAATGCAGGAGATGGAGGAAGAACGGGCGAAGATTGCAATGGGAGCAGCCGAAAATGCAAGGATGATGGAAGAACTTCTGGCATTGAAAGAAGAACTTACCCGTCAAAAAAACTCTGTTGAGACGGAGAAGAAGGAAGAATAATGAATCAGTCTGGAAGCGACTTTGGCATTTATCTGCTACTCGCTATTTGCATTGGATTTCTCTTGCTTGTAGTTTTCGTTGGTTTAATAAAATGGCTGCTTGATTTTCGCAGAGAACTACAACATCTCACAGGGGAAATACACAGAACACGTGGAAGAGAAAAGAAATATTGGATTCAAAAAAGGCGCAAGCTTTGGTTATCTATTCTACCATTTGTGCGTTATTAAGACTTGGTAAGGGGAGGCGATACTATGCAACGCAATAATGTGTTTAAGAAAATTTGGAATGTAAGCTCTACATTTTTAGTAGGGCTTTTTGTGCTATGTGCCGTGTTCCTAATGGGCTCAAGATTACTGGGGTATCAGGTGTTCAATGTTATATCCGGCAGTATGGAACCGACTTACAGTGTAGGAGACCTCATCTATGTAGAAGATGTGAATCCATATGAGATAGAGGTGGGAACACCGATTACATTTGTATTAAACGAGAATCTGGTAGTGGCCACACATAGAGTTGTGGAGGTGGATGAAGAAAATCAACACTTCTATACAAAGGGAGATGCAAACGATACAGCAGACGCTTCGCCGGTGCATTTTAACAATGTTATCGGAGTGCCGCGGTTTAGCATTCCACTGCTTGGGTATGTGTCTGATTTTGTTCAGAATCCACCGGGCATGTATATCACGGTGGGCGTTGGGTTCATATTGATTCTAATTGTCTTCTTGCCGGATTTCTTTGGAAAGAAGAAAGAAGAGGATGAGCTCGTCGAAGAGAAGGGCGCAGAGGAAAAAGTCAGGTTGGAAACAGAACAATGCATACTCTGTGGAGATGATACAGGTGTGCTAAGGGACCTGCCGGCAGATGCAAGAAAGTACTATGTCACAGGCGTGGGGCAATTGTGCGAGACCTGTTATCTAAGGGTGAATGCAAGTAATCAGGAATCACAATAAATTCGGTTTTAGAATCGTGTTTGCTCATGGAATTCCGGTAAGCATGATTTTGAAATAAATATCATGAGGGAAAGGAGGACAAAGAGATGAAAATGAATAAGAAAAAAGTGTTGACTGCATCGTTAGCTGTTTCTTTGGTTGCAATTTTATCATTGGGAACATTGGCTTGGTTTAATGATACCAAGAGCGTTACCAACTCATTCAAGGTTGCTACAAGTGAAAATGATACCGATCCTGAATTTTCAGTAAAAGTATCAGAAACAGACCTTGAAGGTAATGAAACAACTACAGGTGTTACATATTATGATGTAATCCCAGGTGATGATATCGCTAAGGATCCTACAATCACAAATACAGGTGATTATACACAATGGATTCGTGTGGCAGTAACATTGAATAAGGCAGGTGGCTGGAAAGCAGCAGGTGGCTCTCTTGTTTTCACGGAGTTATTTGAGGGTTCTAGCTATGGCTTGGCTGCTAATGTTGGGACAGATATAACTAGCAAATGGCTTCTGGTAGAAGATGAAGTGGCTGTTCAAGATGACAAGGCTACATGGTATCTCTATCTTAACAGAGAACTTCCGGCAGGTAGTGATGAGGTCTTATTTACAAACGTAAATATTCCTACAGAGTTCACTCAACAGGAAATGGCTGAAATCAATAATGAGTTTGATATTGTTGTGTCAGCTGATGCATTACAAAGAGATAATACAGGCGATAATGCAGTCGAGGCGTTTGCTTATGTTAACTGGACAGCCGGAACAGCATTTGTTGATGAAGACTAGTTAGTTAAGACAGATTTAATTGGAGGAAATGAAAATGAATAACAAAAAAAGCACAAAACGTGCACTTTTATCAAGCGTGTTGTCACTAGTTCTGTGCATGGCAATGCTTATTGGAACGACATTCGCTTGGTTTACGGATAGTGTTTCCAGCACTAACAATATCATCAAGTCCGGTAATCTTGATGTTGAGTTGGAATACTACAATGGCGATAGCTGGGAAAAAGTTACCGCTAATACTAATGTGTTTGAGGAAAATACTCTTTGGGAACCTGGGCACACAGAAGTTGTTTACTTAAAGGTTTCTAATCTTGGAACTCTTGCGTTGAAATATCAGTTGGGTATTAACATTGTAAATGAGGTCGAATCTATTAATGTTGCAGGTGAAGCACTGCGTCTTTCTGATTACATTGAGTTCGGTGCTATCGAAGGTGTTTCCACACCTTATGCAGACCGTGCAGCTGCACGTGCCGCAGTGACTAATTCTGCTATTTTATCTACTGGTTATACTAAGGCTGGTAGCATCGAAGCAGGTGCAGTTGAACAGTATGTTGCATTAGTAGTTTATATGCCTGAAACAGTTGGTAATGAAGCAAATTACCGTACAGGAGAGGTTGCACCTCAGATTGATCTAGGAATCAACCTTATGGCTACTCAGTACACTTCTGAGAGTGACTCTTTCAACAATCAATATGACGCAGATGCAAAGTTTGGCGGTGCTCCGGCAGCACGTACTACTGTTTTGGCAAAAATGCCTACAGTTGGAACCCTTGGCGGCAATACTGTTACATTAGACACCGGCTATGTGTTTAACACAACCGAGACTTACGATCAGGCACAGATGAACGCTTACCGTTACTGGCACGCTGACTTTGTTGCATTCTTTGATCAGGATGTAGATGATGCTGCTATCGGTCTAGCAGGTCAGTATGATACATATTCTCCTGATTGGCTCGCATTTGAATTAGATGGTGTTGGCGATATCGCTGCTAATACTCCTGTTCGTATGCTTGAGTTTGCAGGTATTAGCATGAACTATGAAGAACTCTGCCTTGCTGTTAAAGAATTCTCTTGTGGTGCATTTGCTGTAGATCAGGCTGCTATGGCAGGAAAGACTATGACTGTTGAATTGCGTCTCTATGAGACTACAATAGATCCTAACGCTACTTCTGGTTCAGCAAATGAGGAGACAGGCGAGTATATCACCATCGGTACATATTCCTACACCTTCGGTGCTAAGAAGGTTGCTGATGCTGCTACATTGGCAGATGCTATTGCAAAAGGTGGAGACATTATTTTAGATGCTGATGTTGACCTTGGTGAAGCAAACATTACTGTCCCAGCAGACAAGGCTGTTGTACTTGATTTAAATGGCAACACCATTACTACTAAGAACACAACTGCAGCTGCATCTAGTGCAATTGCTAACAAGGGCGAACTTACAATCAAGAACGGTACTGTTACTTACAAAGGCGTTGGCGATCCTAACTTTGGTTATGGCACCAACACTATCAATAATACCGGGAAACTTGTGATTGACGGTGCAACTGTAATCAATACAACTAATTCAGGATCTAGTGTTGCTATCGACTGCTCTGCCGGTGCTGAATTGATTATCAATAGTGGTAAGGTTGTAAGCCAGAAGAATGCCATCCGTCTGTGTCCATTTGGCAGTGCTGCTATCAATTGTACAATCAACGGCGGAACCATTACCGGTGCTCGTGCTGTTCAGATTCAACTGCCTAGCAACAAGCCAGCAGATGCTCCTGATGTTAATCTGACTGTTAACGGTGGAGTTCTGAATGGTACAGGTGGTTTATCTATCTACTCATATTCATATGGACAGAGTTTTGCTAATGTGGATGTTACTATCACCGGTGGTACATTCAATAATGATGTTGCTTTCGGTGGTGGAAATGCAAAGGCTACCACAGAGAATGTTACTATCACTGGCGGTACATTCAAGGGTGAACTTGGCAGATACCTTGCTAACGATGGTTGGGAAGACATAGCTAAACCTTAGTGAACTAAAATTTATCTGATGAATCAGATGATATAAGTCCGACCTATCTCTATTTACTAGGGATAGGCGGCAATCAAAGGGCATAAATAATCTTTTGTGTCTTTTGATTGCTGTAATGGCAATATTCAAAGGGGGATACAGACATGAAGAAGACTAAAAATTCGTTGCTCCATAGTGTAATAGCCTTGCTGTTGTGCATATCTATGCTCATTGGCACGACATTTGCGTGGTTCAGCGACAAAATCTCTAGTAGTAATAATATTATTACAGCTGGAAACTTGGATTTAGAAATGTATTGGACGGACGACCTTAATAGTGGCGAATGGCGCAATGTTGAGGAAGACGGACATAATACTATATTCAACTATGATAATTGGGAGCCGGGATACACTGATGTTAAGTACATAAAATTGGTTAATGCCGGTGAACTTGCTCTTAACTATAAGTTATCTCTCACGCCTCAGAATGGTGTGGGCAAACTAGCTGAAGTTATTAACGTGTACTTTGCTGAGGGTGGTGTAAATGTAGAACAACGCTCAGATTTGAAGAACCTAAAGGTAATAGGTTTGCTTAATAACGTATTAAATGGTGGTGCTACTGCAGATGGTACCCTGTTGGCAGCAGAACAATCCAGCCCTCTGCATCCGTCAGGTGAGGTTATTGTGACCATGGCGATGAATATGATTATTACCGCCGGAAATGAGTACCAGAATGAGGATGCCGGACAATTTACCATTACGGCATTAGCAACTCAGGCACCATTTGAGCAGGATTCTTTTGGTTCGGATTATGATTCAAAAGCAGAAATGCCGACAATCTTAACTCCAGGCAAGGTGTCAGTAAATGTTACTCCTGACAATGGAAAGGTTCCAACAGATGGCGTAACTTTAAATGGAGACGGTATTTCCGCATTTGTTCCGGCTGGTGTAACTATGGAAGATGATGCAGACAAACTTACACTTTCTGTTACGCCTCTTAAAAATACAACAAGTGACATTACAGTAGTTAATAACGAAGTGTTGATTCCGGTTGATGTTCATATTGATGGAGTGGCTGAAGATAATACAGTTCCGATAGTAATTGAACTTGGCGAAGTATTACCTAAATACATGAACATGGGTAACTATCACCTTTTCCACGTCGAAGATGGTACTACTTCAAAGATGACGTTGGTTAATGATGCGTCTGAACTTACTGCACATAATACATTTACATATGATCCGCTTACAGGAGAAGTAAGTGTTGCAATGACTTCGTTCTCTGAGGTTGCAATGGTAGCTGACACTTCAAAGGCTTGGCAGGGTAAAGTTGATTATGATTGGTATGATGTAAGTAAAACTGAGTTGACTGTTGCCAATGCCGATCAACTTCATGCTTTTTCTCAAATCGTAGGTGGTATGGCCGCAGGAATTGCAAGAGATAGTTTTGAAGGCAAAACAGTAAAACTTCTTTCAGATATTAACTTGAATCATGGTAATGTAGTGTCTGATGAAGAAAAGGGAAGTGCAACAACGACAATTTTTTATCCTATTGGATACAATAATAACAAAGAATTTGTAAGTAAGAACAACTGTAATCGACCTACAACTGTAGAAACGAATGTTGAAAGTACTGTATATTCTTTCGAAGGTGTTTTTGATGGTGATGGTCATACTATTTCTAATTTCTATCAGAATACTTGGGAAATGTTTGGCGATTATAATGATGGTTATAGTGGAACACCAAATTACTATAAAGATGCAATGGGACTTTTCGGTTATGTTGTAAATGGTAGTGTTAAGAACTTGACTGTTGACAAATTCGAATCTGATGGTGAATTTACACCTACAGGTGTTATTGCAGCATATGCAGTGAATTCAAAGTTTGAAAATATTGCAATTACACAATGTAATCCTCGTGTATATAACACTGGTAATGGAGGAATTATTGGTATTGCTGGAAGAGAACATGAAACAAAAGAAACTATTACTTTAAAGAACATTACTGTGGATAATACTAATATTATTTCGGCTTTGTGGGGAAGCTGGGATGTTGCTTGTGGTGGTCTGATTGGTATGTATCGTGGTAATGTCGATGAAAATGGTGATTCTACAGGAGATACGGTTTATTTTGACAACTGTCATGTTGCTGCACAGATTGATGTTTACAATGACGTATGTGCAAATTATCAATATTATGCATATCGCTATGCAGGTATGATAATTGGTTCTATTCGCCATAATACAACTAATGAAGAAGGAAAAGTTATTCCAAATATGAAAGGTATTTCAGCAGAGAAGTGCACCGTTAATTTTGGTGATTGGAATGATTACTTCTATTGTGAGTTTGAAGAAAATACCATGGCTTCATATTCGGAGGATTATCAGTTCAGCCGTGTTCCGAATGATGAGATTGATATCTCAAAAGGGAAAGAACAAGCGACCTGTATTGGACACAACCACACAGATGCTGAAGATAAGCAAGCCGTATACCTTCCATTCCATCAACTCTTTACTGGTTTCAGTTGGGGAGTAAATAGTATTGGATTGAAAGAATATAGTGGTATTGTAACCGATTTGGGTATTATTGAAGGTGATCAAAACGAATCTGCTGAGAAATTTGTAAGTAAATTTACTAATGATTATTTATATCGCGTTGGTAACCAAAATACTGTATATCTAGAAACGTTATTCCAAGCAAATACTGAATTATATGACGAAGATGAAAAACCTAAATCTGATGAGAATGGCAAGAAACTAGCGCGTGAAATTAGTGACTCAGGTGTATATGTAAGCATTGATAAAGTTGACGAAAATTCAAATGTATCAGGAACATTCAAACCTAATACTACAGATTGGATGCAAGGTACAATTGAATTCTCTGGAACAGGTGTTGTTAAAGTTACTATCCAAGATTACGATTTCTGTCAACCTACAATATTGTATTTGGAAGTTGTGAATGCCTACAATGTAACTACTGCTAGCGGTGGTAACTCTCCGTTAAAGAATAGGAATTCTGTTCTGCTCAATGACATTACTATGTCTTCAAACGGTAATTTCTGGCTCGAAAATGCGACTTTGTACGGAAATGGATTTAAATTTGATGTTACTGCTGGTAAGGATGGAGATACCGTGAACGGTTATATCGGAGGTAATTATGCTGTTGCGTTGAAAAATGCTATTTTAGATAATATTCAAATCATTGGAGAAGTATATACGAAATACGGTGCAACAGCTAAATCCGAATATAATTATCCTACAATTCTGACAAATGGTAATTCGATTATCGCGAATAGTTACGTGTCGAATGGTTCTTCGGCTGTACGTGCACAAGATGGAGATTTGCAGATTATTAATACTACCCTTGAGGGTGGAATTTTTGCCAACCTAGATATTCGAGGTGGTAGTATTACACTAGATAACGTGATAACAATTAATCAGTCGACAGCGGATGGAAAATCGACATCAAATGATAAGGGAGTTGTTGGATTAGGCATTGTATTCTATGAATGCAATCTTGCAGCCAAATTGCATGTCAAGACGGACGCAAACGGAAATCCTTTACTAACACAGTATAATTGTATTTCAAATAAAACAACCTTTAAAGATAGTACAGCGGAACAGCTTCGTTCAGCTATGTTTAATACAACTTACAAGAATTTGCAATATACAGATTCTGATGGTGTAACATGGATTAATCCTTGTATATTATCTATAACTGAGGGAATAGGAAAAGATAATATCGATACACTAAAGGGATATACAGGAAAAGATGCTTCTATTATGTCATACAGGGGATATGTTTATACTGCAGTACCTACTAGTGTTTCAATGCCACCTAAAACATTTTCTCCTAGCGAACAATATAGTATTTTACCTAATGTAAAATTTGACCACGAAGCAGAGCAAAATTATGTGGCACCTTCATCAGATTCAAATGAACATTGTTATTACAATAGTGATACGAAACAACTAGAGATTTCATTTGATCAAGGTAAAAACAAGGTATATGATCCGAACATTCTTTCAGTAACTAAAACTGGAAACCAATTGCCTTATACCGTGATAATTGATGGAATAGATTATACTGGAAAGACAATTACCTTTAATAAAGCGGGAACATATCAAGCAGTGTATACATATACAGACCCGTATAATTTTAAATTAAATGACAAAGGTGAAGTTGTTAGTTTTGAGATTAAATATGAGAAGAGTATAGAAATAGCAGTTTATGTTGTTGAAGCTACGGCAAAGGATGCAAAATTCACATTCTATGGATATAGTTCTATAAGTAAAACGGCAGCCACTACTATTACTGATGTTAAGACAGTATCATCTAACAGTGGAAATCTTTACATTATGCCTTCTTCAACAGGAACAAATGTTACAAGTACTACAATTGATGGAATAACAGTTAATTGTCCAAGAGTGTATGTTGATTTTAAAGATAATTCTTCAGATTTCAACTGGTTGTATCCAGTGTTCTTGGGTATAAAGATAGAGGATTATGCAGAGGGAGGAACAGCAGATATTGCAACCACAATCGTTTCTCCAGAATCGACAACCAAACCGACAAATCTAACTATTTTAACCACAGATAAACCATCCGGTGGAGGGGGATGGTCTTCTGGATCGGGAAAGAGTGGTAGTGAGGGTGCAATTACCTCAGGAACATATAAGAGCTTATATGGATGGACAAGTGGTGCATTAGGTTCTGACCAAAAAGCCAATTCTATATACTGCCAGTTTACTTATAAAGATAATAAGGGAACTACGTACTATTATGTAATCGAGTTTTATCGTGCAGAACATGAATGTCCATCCTGTGTAACTCCTGATACTCTTATCACTCTTGCAGATGGCACCCTGAAAAAGGTTTGTGAGTTAACGGGCACAGAAGATTTATTGGTTTGGAATCTTGAAACAGGTGCATTTGATTTTGCACCAATTATGTTTGTAGATAGTGAAGTGGAAAGAGAGGTAGAAGTAATCAAACTCTACTTCTCAGATGGTACAGAGGTAAAAGTTATTTCAGAACATGGTTTCTGGGATTACAATCTGAACAAGTATGTATACCTTGACAGAAATGCAGACCAATATATCGGACATACATTTGCGAAACAAAATGGCGATAAGTTAGAGAAAGTTGCATTAGTGGATGTTGTACTGGAAAACCAAGTAACAACTGCATGGAGTCCTGTTACAGCCGGACACCTTTGTTACTTTGTAAATGGTATGCTTTCTATGCCAGGCGGTGTAGGTGGATTGTTTAACATCTTTGATGTAGATGCAGAAACAATGACTTATGACTACGAGGCAATGGCTCGTGATATCGAGACATATGGATTGTTCACATATGAAGAACTTTCACAATACGCAGAATTATCAAGAGAGATGTTTGATGCGGCAGGTGGTCAGTTCTTGAAAGTGTCTATTGGTAAAGGTAACTTAACAGTAGAAGAATTGGTGGCGATGATTGAATGCTACGGAAAATTTTTTAAATAATTAACAATTATCCTTCACTCTTTGGAGTGAACAAAAATAAGAATACAAGGAGAAACAAAAATGACAAACAAAAAAACAACAAAAAAAGCATTGTTCAGCAGTATTTTGTCATTAGTACTTTGTATGGCAATGCTCATTGGAACCACATTTGCATGGTTCACAGATGAAGTTACAAGCTCAGGTAATATCATCAAATCAGGAACATTAGATGTGACAATGGATTGGATGGAAGGAAAAAATGATCCTTCAGCGACAGATGCAGTATGGACAGATGCATCTACAGGAGCAATCTTCGACTATGACTTATGGGAACCAGGTTATACACAGGTTCGTCATATTAGAATTGCAAATGTAGGCACACTTGCTCTTAAGTACAAATTAAATATTATAGCAAACGGTACAGTTAGCGAATTAGCAGATGTAATCGATGTGTATTACATGGATCCTGCAAGTGCCGTTACAAAGCGAACAGACCTTGCTGATAGCAATAAAATCGGTACACTCAGCGCTGTTCTTGCTAATTTGGCTAGTGATAACAGTACAGCAACAGGTAACCTGTTGGCTGGTGAAAGTATGATTGTGACACTTGCTCTTAAGATGCAGGAGACAGCAGGAAATACATATCAGAACAAGGAAATTGGTGCTGATTTTGCAGTTCAACTTGTTGCAACTCAGCTTACTGCAGAAGAAGATAGTTTTGATAATCAGTATGATAAGGATGCAAGTCTTGATTTTGTATCGGTTTCCAACGCAAATGAGTTGAAGATTGCTCTTGCAAACAAGGTAGAAAATATAGTTTTGACTGAAAACATTGAAACTGCTGAAACCTTTAACGTAGATTATGCTACAAATATTAACGGTGCAGGTCACACAATTAGCCGAGCAGGCGGTTACACTGGTACGGTATTTACGGTGAAAGCAAATGCATCTTTAACTGTTGAGGATACAATCGTAGATGGCGGTGCTGTTTGGGCGAATACACTTTCCGATGAAAATGTTACTAATGCCGGTGTCACTGCAACAGGCGATTTAATTTTGGCTGAGAGTAATGCCAAAATTGTGCTTAACGAAGGTGCAGTGCTTCAAAATAATGATGGGGCTTTTGCTGTTAACCTCGGCACAAGAATCGGCGCAACCCTAACTATGAATGGTGGTTGGATTATCAACAATCGCTCTGATGCTGGTGCAATCTGGGGTGGCGGACATATTACCATCAACGAAGGATCGAAAATCAACAACAACCGTTCTACTGGCGTTGCAGGTGCAATCCGTATGGTTGGTAAATGCAATCTTACTATGAATGGTGGCGAAATTTGCAACAACATAGCTGCAACGGACGGCGGTGCTATCTGGGGTTACGGCGTAAACGGAAATACCTCTGTTTACAATCTCAATAGCGGTAAGATTAACAATAACACTGCAGGCGGTGTTGGCGGTGGTATCTACACCGGAACTTACTCTACCATCAATCTTAGTGGTGATTTTGAGATCTGCAACAACACTGCTGCAGATTCCGGTGCTTTGCGTCTTACCAACTATACCATTTTGAATATGACCGGTGGTAAAATCAGCGGTAATGTGAGTACGAGTAATGCTAATCACAACGGTTTCTATGGCTGGTGTCCGAGATTAACGATTTCCGGCGGCGAACTTGCTGACAACATTTACCTTGCTGGCGGTCATACTCCTACTGTTGGTGGTGACGGCATCACAGGCATTGTGAATTTTAATATTGGCACTAACCACAATACAATTAACCTTGCCTCTGAATTTGGCACCATTAAGTTTGTGGTCGTTGAGGATACAAACTTTAGCGCATTTAACTTCAAACCTGGATCTGGTTACACCTATACCGAAGGTGATGAAGCCAAATTAGTATGCATGAACGAAGGTTACAGCACTTATTGGGATGCTACAACAAACACATTCCGTTTGCAAGCAGATTAAAAAACAGTTAGTTTAAAATAATGCATAAGGGGAAATCGGTAATCGATTTCCCCGGCAATCAAAGGCCACAAGCCCATTGTGTCTTTTGATTGCTGAATATGAAAGGAGGTTACACATGGGAAAGCTTCGACTTAAATTTATTACCATAGCATATATTGCCATCGCATTTACATTTTTCACCCAAAGTACGCAGGCGTATTACTCCTCGGTTGGTCAGGCTACCAATGTTGTGACCTCCGGCGATATTCAGTTTGTCATCCACGAGACAACTGACCAGGGAACAGAATTTCCGAAGAAAGGTGTCTACATTATTCCGGGTGATATTGTGAGCAAGAAAGTGAGTGTGGAAAATATCTGTACACATCCGTTTTACTTGCGAGTGAAGATTGTCTATGGAGTGGATTCGCGGGAACTTTCTGCGGAGGATTGTTTCAAACTGAATATTGATGAAAATAATTGGAAATACCATGATGGATGGTACTATTACACCGGCGTTGTGGAACCAAATCAGACCACACCGGATGTATTTTCGAAAGTTGAGATAGTGGGAAGTAAGGTAGATAACAGTTATATAGGAAAGACATTGTCTCTCTCTGTAATTGCTCATGCAGTGCAGAGTGAAAATAATCCTATAGAGGGCACGGATACATTTACTGCATCCGGCTGGCCACAGGAATAGGAGGTGCGGGATGAAGAAAATAACAAGAGTAGTATTCGCACTGATTATGATGATGTTAGTTACTTTCACGGCTTCGGCTGCGGATGGCAACGTAACATACAGTGGAGACGCAGGGAAATTTGTCTTTGCACCGGGCAGTGAACATTCTTTGACAGATTTATTTCCGAACTTCAAGGATGTGATGCCGGGAGATACTCTAACACAGAAGATTGTTGTAAGGAACAATGCGAAAAAGAGTGTAAAGATATCCATGCGTGCGCTTGGTGCACATGAGGATTCGAAAGATTTCTTGTCGAAATTGCATTTATATGTAGAAAAAGTAACGGATACGCCACTTTTTGAAGCACCGGCAGACCAGACGGCACAACTGACCGAGTGGCGAGAGATAGGTGTACTCACATCAGGTGGTGAGGCAGAGCTTATGGTTGGACTTCAGGTTCCAACGAGCCTTGACAATAATTTTAAGAATCTCGTGGGCTATTTGGATTGGGAGTTCATGGTGGAAGAGATTGATGATGACGGTGCGCAGACTGGTGATACATCCGAGCAGTGGCTTTGGATTGCATCAATCGGATGTTCCGCAGCATTAATTTTGATTGTATTGATTGTAAGGAAACGAAGAAATATAGACAAAGCAGAGACGGAATAGGAGGGACAGCATGGCAAAGAATAGAACATTTACAAAAATCGCGTTCGTCCTCAGTATCTGTTTACTTTTTCTGTGGGGCATCCTCGGAACAGGAACTTCTATCGCATGGTTTATGGATGAGACGCCGGAACTTGTAAATACTTTTGATTTTGGGGAACTGGATCTGGAAGTGTATTACAAGGTTACGAATGTGCAGGGAAACGATGAGTGGGTGAAGGTTGATGAGAAGACAAAGATTTTCGATGAAGAAGCACTTTACGAGCCGGGCTTCACACAGGTGGTCTATCTGAAGATTGTAAACGAAGGTGAAGTGGAATTTGACTACAAACTTTCGGTTAACATGAATGACTTTGTGCCGGGAGTGAATGAGGCGGGACAACCAATTTATTTACCGAATTATCTGAAGTTCGGTGCGGTAATTGAGAGAGATGAGCAGTCGCTCACACGAGAGGTCGCGAGAGTGATTGCAACAGAAGATTTAGATGACGAGAAGGCTCCTTCTAAGGAGATGTTACCATTAAACACATATTCGTCCAGTATCGGACAGCTGGAGGCAGAGGCAGGAGAGGGAAGCATTGATTATGCGGCTTTGATTCTGTATATGCCGGAGGAAGTAGGCAATGAGTCCAACTATCGAGGAAATGATATCCCGAGAGTAGATTTGGGAATTACAGTATTTGCCTCGCAGAGAGAAACACTAGACTAGTAAAGGAGGAGAAGGTTATGCGAAAAATATATCAGAAGTATTTTGAAGTACCGGAAGAAGGCAAAGGCATCATAGGCGAACGTGTATTTTTCGCACGACTGACGGTGGCTATTGCGTGTATCGTACTGTGTATGTCTGCAATGGGTTTTTCTGCATACGCTTTTTTCACAGCAAATGTAAGTTCCAACATGAATCAGATACAGGCGGCGTATTTTGATTTGGAGGTTCAGAAAATTGAACCGCAAACAGAAACATCGAGTGCATCCTATGAGAGTGAGAAGACGTATAAACTCCAACCTGGTATCTATGATTTTACATTGAAAAAGAAGGGTAATGCGACTACTGGTTATTGTGAGATATTGATATATGATGATGCAGGTAACAGTCAATCTGTTTATACTCAGCAGTTTGGAAAGATAAAAGACCAAGAAGATTCTATTGAGGAAAGAACCCTTCAAATACGGGTGGCAACTGAAACAAGAGTGAGATTTGTGTCATGTTGGGGAACATATAGCGGTAATCCAATTCGCGAGTTGGAAGAAATGATAATCATTGACGGGCAGGAAGTAGGAGTTGGAGGAAAGTCGGAGATGCTGACGACGAATGAGGTGGTGGCGTCCAAAGATTCTGTGCCAATGCAAGATAACACAGCTCCGACAGAGACAACAACTGAAGACGATAGTGTCGTTTCATCGGAAACTCCGGACAGTACAGCAACGCAGACACAAGATGAGAAAGAAGAAGTAGCAAGTAGTGATGTGGAAGGTGACGCAGTCAAGAGTGAGGAATCGGCAGAAGACGTTACACCTCCAATAAATACAATAGAATAGATATAGAAGCATGCGCGGAACAATGTTGTTCCGCGTATTTTACATTATGTGTTGAAAACAGATTCTAAATCTGTTAACATATAAACACATCAAAATCAGGACACGTTTATTCAAACATTAGATGTCCTTTGCGTACCAAACACGCATCTGAATTTCAAGGCAGTTCAGCCGAAGATTTCATTTTGATGAAAATAGAATGACAAAAACAGAATGGGAGAGTGTATATTTATGTGAAAAAAGTTGACACCATATATGACACCGTAATATAATAAAGGAGGAAGAATATTTAATGTCCAAGTGGGATAAATTATTATATCGAATCAGAACATTGTCGACAGATTTGAGATTTGATGAACTAAAGAAAGTACTAGAAGATTATGGCTACATAATGAATGCGCCTAAAAGTGGCAGTAGTCATTATATATTTAGAAAACCAGGTTGCAGATCGATAACGATTCCTAAACATAAGACGATTAAGAGAGTTTATGTAGAAATGGTAAAAAATATTGTTGAAGGTGAGGAGAAAAATAGTGAAAACAATTGATTATTATATAAATCTGCCTTATAAAATGGAAATTATTCCCGATAAAGACGAGGGGGGATTTGTTGCGTCATTTCCAGACTTGCCGGGATGTATAACTATTGGAGATACAATTGAAGAGGCTATTCAGAATATTATTGATGCAAAAAGAGTATGGCTAGAAGCGGAGTTAGAGATAGGAGCTACAATACCAGAGCCTGAAGATTTAAAAGAATATTCGGGTCAATTTAAACTACGACTTCCGAAAACTCTGCATAAGCAGCTTGCAGAACACTCGAAAGTGGAAGGGGTAAGTATGAATCAATACTGCGTGTATTTGTTATCAATGAATGATGCATTAAATATGGCACAGACGTAAGGTCTGTGCCATTCATTTCGTTATATGCTATTTAAAACATTCTTAACTCTTTCAGTTCCTCCACAATCTCCGGAAATTCCATTCCATGTGATGCCTTTACAAGTATGGTATCACCTTTCTTAAGAAACTTCTCAGCTTGTGCCAGGAACTCAGCCTTTGTCTCAAAGTATCTTACTTCCGTCTTAGAATACGAAGCACCTTTTGCAGTATTTTCAGAGAGTTCTCCAATACAAACCACAAGGTCAATGTTCTTCTCAGCGGCATGTTTTCCGACTCCATAGTGGAGTTCTTTTTCATTTTCCCCAAGTTCAAACATATCTCCCAAGATAGCAACTTTTCTTGTGTCCGCAGTTGCAAGTACATCAAGAGACGCTTTTGTTGATACCGGGTTAGCATTGTAGCAGTCATCGATAATCATAAGACTGTTAGTTTCAATCAGGTTGTTTCTTCCTGATACAGGTACAAGAGCTTCAATACCTGCTTTGATTTCGTCTGCATTAAGTCCAAGTTCGCGTCCTACCAACGCACCAGCAAGTGCATTGTACACCATATGGTGTCCCGGAATCGGAATCGTAACGTCAAAGGAGTTATCCCCAAGGCATATCGTACATGCTGTTCCTTTGAGAGACAGACTGTGGATATCTTTCGCAAATGCATTCATCTCTGTGGATAATCCAAAATAAAGCGGAGAATATCCGTCCCAATCTTTTACGGTAATCAGCTTGTCGTCATCGCCGTTCAAGATGATGGTTGCATTTGGCTGTGCAAAGTCGAACATTTCAGTTTTGGCTTTTAAGATACCATCGCGGTCGCCAAGATTTTCTAAGTGACAAAGTCCAATGTTAGTAATGACACAGATATCTGGTCTTGCCATTTTCACGAGGCGGTGCATTTCACCAAAATCGCTGATGCCCATCTCAAGTACCGCTACTTCATGTTCGTCGCGGATATTGAAGATGGTGAGAGGAAGACCAATCTCGTTATTAAAGTTTCCTGCTGTCTTTAATACGTTATATTTCTGTGAGAGGACTGAGCCAATCATTTCCTTAGTGCTTGTCTTTCCGACACTTCCGGTGATTCCGA
Organism: Faecalimonas sp.; assembly: GCA_045629665.1. Taxonomy (GTDB): domain Bacteria; phylum Bacillota; class Clostridia; order Lachnospirales; family Lachnospiraceae; genus Faecalimonas. The sequence continues at coordinate 50,479 of JAZQRQ010000073.1, read as the reverse complement.
CTACTTTGATGTCAAGGGCTTTGCGGTAGTGTTCTGCGAGGTCCTTAAGAGCTTGCTCAGAAGATTGCACCAATATGTATGGGTGTGTGGCATTTTCTAATTCAACCTCACTCAAGGTACAGAGAGCACCTTTTTCCATGACCTGTTGGATGAAAGTGTGTCCATCCACGCGAGCACCCTTAATAGGTACGAAAAGGAAACCTTCTTCTACTTTGCGGCTGTCGATGGCTACTCCTGTAACCTCTATATCTAATTTTACTTTATCACCATAGTAATGTCCGCCACAGGCAGCGGCGATTTGTCTTAATGACATTGCTTTCATAATCAATCTCCAATTAAGCGTTGTAACGCGCTAAAGATTTTTCAATAATCAGTTCGCAGAGCTCGCCGTATTCAATACCGGCTGCTTTTGCTTCCTGAGGGAGAAGACTGGTCGCTGTCATACCAGGAAGTGTGTTAACTTCCAAGCAGTAGATGTCTCCATTTTCATCCAACAAGAAGTCCGCGCGAGAGTAGATGTCAAGTTTCAGTGATTTGAATGCAAGCTCGGTTGCACGCTGCATCTTCTCTGCAATCTCATTCGGAATCGGTGCAGGACAGATTTCCTCTGTTGCACCAGCCTGATATTTGTTGGCATAGTCAAAGAATCCGGTCTTTGGAATAATCTCGATTACCGGAAGTGCTTTGCCGTCGATAATACCGCAGGCAAACTCGCGGCCTTTGATGTAAGGCTCGATGACAACCTCGTCTTCGTATTTGAATGATTTTTCAATTGCTTCTCTGTATGCTTCTTCTGCATCTACAATGTACACACCAATGCTTGAACCACCGGAACAAGGCTTCACAACAACAGGAAGTTTTAGACCAAGCTCTGCAAGGTCAACATCCTTTTGCGCTTTTTTAATGGAAGTGCCAAGCGGTGTTGGAACACCTGACATTTTGAAAATCTTCTTGGCAATCCCTTTGTCCATTGCAAGGGCGCTTCCTAAGTAGTTCGGTCCGGTATAGCGGATGCCGAGAAGGTCAAAGGTTGCCTGTAACTTACCATTTTCCCCTACGTCACCGTGAAGTCCCATGAAGACGATATCTGCCATGCGACAGATTTCGATGACATTTGGTCCGAGGAAGCAGTCAGACTGGTCTTCTCTGGATGCCTTGATTGCAACAAGGTCAGGCTCTGTGGTTTTGATGCCTTCCGCAATCTCAAGTCCTGCACCCGGAAGAGTGAATACTTCTTCTAATTTATCTGCGTCGTAAGGAAATCCGAGATATACGTCCAGAAGGAAAGCCTCGTGTCCTCTTTCGCGAAGTGTTCTGCAGATTCCGGCACCGGAAGCGAGAGATACGTCACGTTCTGTGCTTAAGCCCCCTGCTAATACAACAATTTTCATAATTAATATACTCCTTTATTATTCTGTAGCTCCCATTTGATTCAATAAGGTTTGCTTTTCATCGAATAATTTCTGTGATAAATCCACATAAACCTTGTGTGGATTGAAAAGACGTTTTGTCTCATCCCATAAGGTATCTTTTTCCTGCTTACAGTAAGCAGCAATCTCCATCACGCTTGGTGATTCGTATACACACTGACCGTTTTGGAAAATCGGAACTAAGATTTCACGCATGTGGTATGTGCCACCGTAAAGTTTTGTCTTTTTCCAAGGCTCCAATGGGTCAAAAATGCGAAGATCCTGTGACACGTCAAAGGTCTCATCCACAAAGCAGATTAAGTCTGCGCGAAGTTTACCTGTCTCATTGTCATAGATGCGGTAAACAGTCTTGTTACCAGGGTTTGTAACCTTCTCTGTATTTTCTGAAAGCTTGATTTTGGAAATAAAGCTTCCGTCTTCCTGCTGAATGGCAGCAAGCTTGTATACGCCACCAAAAGAAGGGCAGTCCTTAGAAGTAATAAGGTTGGTACCTACACCCCAAGATGTAATCTTGGCTCCCTGAATCTTCAGGTCATGAATTAAGAATTCGTCCAGATCATTGGAAGCGGAGATAACCGCTGTCTCGAAACCGGCTTCATCTAACATTTTACGTGCCTTCTTTGATAAATATGCAAGGTCACCGCTATCGAGGCGGATTCCATAGTTTTTAAGTTCTATACCGGCTTCGCGCATCTCGGTAAATACACGGATGGCATTTGGCACACCGGATTTCAATGTATCGTAAGTATCAACCAGTAAAATACATGCGGATGGATACAGGTTGGCATAAGTCTTAAAGGCTGTATATTCATCTTCAAAACTCATAATCCAGCTATGAGCATGAGTTCCCTTTACAGGCACATCGAAAAGTTGTCCGGCAAGCACGTTAGAGGTTCCGATACAACCGCCGATCATGGCAGCTCTTGCACCGTAAAGTCCTGCGTCCGGTCCCTGTGCACGTCGGAGTCCGAATTCCATAATGCCGTCGCCCTCTGCTGCATGTACCACGCGAGAAGCCTTAGTTGCGATTAGAGACTGATGATTGATAATATTTAAAATCGCTGTCTCAATCAGCTGAGCTTCCATAATCGGTGCTACAACCTTGATAAGAGGTTCCTTTGGAAATACAACAGTTCCTTCCGGAATTGCGTAGATGTCTCCGCTAAAGTGGAAGCCACTCAGATAATTTAAAAATTCTTCGCTGAAAATATTCAGGCTGCGAAGATACTCAACATCGTCATAAGAAAAGTTAAGGTTCTTGATGTACTGGATTACTTGGTCGAGACCGGCAGCAATAGAGTAGCCGGATTTGTTCGGATTAGACCTAAAAAACATATCAAATACTACGGTTTCGTTTTCCTGTCTTTCGAAGTATCCCTGCATCATTGTTAATTCGTACAAATCAGTTAATAGGGTTAGATTACGTCTGTTCATTATAGTCACTCCTTTGTATGTATGGGAAAAATCCCTTTCCAATTAGTATAACACAAATCTTGCCTTTGGAAAGATAGTTTTGTATAATAATTTATAATGTAAGCAAAAAAGAGGATAGAAACATGAACAATACACAGAAGAAACGAGTATCAGGAATATTACTTCACCCAACATCTCTGCCATCACCGTACGGAATCGGGGATTTGTGGAAGGAAGCATACAGTTTTATAGATTTTTTGAAAGGCTCCGGGCAGCACCTGTGGCAGATCTTGCCGCTTACGCCAACCGGATTTGGTGATTCGCCGTATCAGAGCTTTTCTGCGTTTGCAGGACAGCCGCTTTTGGTTAGTCCGGAGCACCTGGTAGAATTGGGACTTCTTAGGGTAGAGGACCTAGATGATTGTCCTGTTGGAAACGGTAACATGGTGGATTATGGAACAATTATTCCATGGAAGACAAAGATTTTGCGCATAGCAGCAGGACGCTTTGAAAAAGTAGCGCGTACAGATCTGCGCAATGAATATCAGAAGTTCGTCAGTACGAATCTGTTTTGGCTTCAGGACTATGCACTCTACATGTCATGTAAGGACCATCATGAGGGCAAATCATGGCTGGACTGGGGCAAAGGATATCGCAAGCCTACTGCTTCTGTTAAGAAGCGTATGAAGAAGCAGTTTGCCGAGGATATTAAATATTATTACTTTGTGCAGTTTATGTTTCATAAAGAATGGGCGGCAATCAAAGCATATGCCAATGAAAAAGAGGTTACAATCATAGGAGACATTCCGCTTTTCGTTTCATTGGACAGTGCGGATGTATGGGCGAATCAAGGCTTATTTCAATTAGATTCCAAGGGATATCCAACTTCAGTTGCAGGAGTACCGCCGGATTATTTCTGCGAGGAAGGGCAGCTCTGGGGCAATCCACTCTATGACTGGAAGAAGCACAAGAAGACAGGTTATAAATGGTGGATCGCACGTGTGCGCCAGCAGTTAAAGATGTGTGACATTTTACGAATCGACCACTTTAGAGGATTAGAAAGCTACTGGTCCGTTCCTGCAGGCGAGGAGACCGCTATAAACGGAGCATGGGTTCCGGGACCGAGAGAAGAGTTGTTTGAGGCAATTGAAAAAGAACTTGGAAAGAATCTTCCGATTATTGCGGAGGATTTGGGACTGATTACACCAGAAGTGCATGCACTTCGCGAGAAGCTAGGTTTTCCGGGCATGAAGATTTTGCAGTTTGCGTTTGAAGCAAAAGGAGAGAGTCTATACCTTCCGCATCAATTTACAGATACGAACTGTGTCTGCTACACGGGAACTCACGATAATGATACGACACGCGGTTGGTACGAGAGTGCAAAGGAGTATTCCAGAGATAAGGTGCGATGCTATATGAATACCGATGGCGGACTGATTTCTTGGGATTTCATTCGTACATGTCTCGGCACGGTTGCGCAATATGCAATTTTTCCGTTGCAGGATGTACTTGGCGTGGGAAGTGAAGGACGTATGAACACACCGGGCGTATCAGGAGAAGAGATACATAACTGGGCATGGCGTTATAGAAAAGAAGATTTGACTGAGGGACTGGCGAAAGAGCTTGCCAGAATTACGCGACTCTATGGACGTTAAGAGAAGGGATAGATGTTATGATAAGATTTATCATTGGATGCATATTTTTAGGAACAGTTTTACTGCTTTCGTATCTAATATTTCCAATCTTATGGCTGGTTGGAAAACGCAACCCAAAAGCGAAGGATTACTTCTCTCTGCGATTTATTCAATGGGGATTTGGAGTGATTCTTAAGATTGCAGGTACGAAGATTACAGTAATCGGAAAAGAGAACATGCCGGATGAGGCTGCACTTTACGTGGGAAATCACAGGAGTTTCTTTGATATTCTCATCATGTATGTGCAGTGCAAGGATTTAACGGGATTCGTGGCAAAGGATTCTCTTGGTAAAATTCCGTCCCTTCGTGTGTGGATGCGCTATGTATACTGCCTCTTCCTTGACCGCAAGGATATTAAGCAGGGAATGAAGACTATTTTGCAGGCGATTGAGTATGTGAAGCAGGGTGTGTCTATTGCCATTTTCCCGGAGGGGACAAGAAATACAGGCGAGGAACTCAGCATGCTGCCATTCAAAGAAGGCTCCTTTAAGATTGCGCTGAAGACCGGATGTCCGATTGTGCCGGTGGCAATTAACAATTCGGCGGAGATATTCGAGAATCATTTTCCGAAGCTTAAGAAGACACATGTGGTTATCGAGTATGGCAAGCCGATATATCCGAAGGATTTAAGTAGAGATGAGCAGAAAGTCATCGGGGCGACGTGCCAGACGATGATACAGGAGACAATTAAAAAGAATGCAAAGTTGGTATAGTGAATTAAGATGAGAGCGAGTAATGTTCTCATCTTTTTCAGCTGTATATTATAATTTCAATACATTTTCAAACATTCAAATATTTTTTCATTTCTAGAAAAATTATGGTATTTCACCAACGTGTTTCAATGTTTGAACAACAGAATATAGAAGAAAGGGCGGATGTCTATGATTGTAGAAATCTTTATTTAAGTCTGTTACTACAAGAAAAAACATGCTATAATAAGGAGGTAAATGATGATAACATTTACAATTGATACATTGACACCATGCTTAAGAGAAACAGGCACTGGTGAGATTTTTGAAACAGAGGTAATACAATTAAAAAGAAAGAGTTTTCTCGCAAAATTCAATAAACATACAGGTTGGTATGTAAATTGGATCAAATTCGGAGACGATGTGGAGATCTATGCACTAGTATTAAAAGGAACTGTGGATGTGCAAGGATTGATAGCACTCAGATATGATGATGCTGCAAAGGCAACATATATTGTATGGGCGTGCACAGCACCTTGGAACAATAAGTTAAAAACAGGGACTCAAAAGTATCAAGGTGTGGGAGGCCACTTGATTGCTATAGCTGCAGAATTATCGTTTACACATGGATATGAAGGATATGTATATGGCGATGCAATTAATGAAGAAGTCTTTAAACATTACCTTATGAATTTTCATGCATCACAGATTTTTACAAGAAACGGAACACATCGTTTTATGATAGATGGAGAAAACACTCAAAAACTCATGGAGGTATACAATTATGAGTGGACAGACGAAGAATTATAGTGAGTATGAAAAGCAGATAAACGAATATGTAAGAACACATTCGCCTTATGCCCCACATGAACCATTAGATGTCGATTTAAGGGCATTGAGTCGCTATATTAAGGAAAATAATCTCTCAAACAGAGATGTAACACCTGAGATAGTTGAGAAGTTTAAAATATCTGATTAGCTTACAATGAAAAAGAAACCAGGGTAGTCGATTGACTCTCTGGCTTCTTTGGCTTTAAGCCAATATTTGAGACTTCTCCTCATGACATTTTACGGTGCAAGTCTTTATATTTAACATGCTCACCGTAGCAAAGCGATGTCAATTCTTGAGTTGACGGTGTAATGTTGAAAAAATCCAAATACACACCGTAGAAAAAATCGAATTTGCTTGACTGTATCGGAAATTTACGGTGTATATATTGATTTGTTAATCAAATTCCGTAAAGTGCGAAATGTGTCAGCGTAATTTACGGTGTAAAACAGCAAAAGAGTAACATGCACCGTAAAATACATTTGCACAGGGTTTCAGAGCAAAATAATTCTAAAAAGCAAGCCTCATGCGTATGATAGTAGTGAAATCATATATGGGGTTGTCATGAAAAAATATATCCTAGCCATATTATGTATGAGTATCTTATGCCTTTGTATAGGCTGTTCCACAGAGAAAATCAGCACAGAAAAACTGAGAGATATTGAGTTTACGGTTGTTCCGAATAAGGACATACCGGAGGAACTCGAGGAGATGATTGACGAGAAAGATGAGGAGCCTTTTAAGCTGACCTACGCAGATGACGGTTCCCTCTATATTGCAGTGGGCTACGGCAGACAGCCGACGAGTGGCTACAGCATTGAAGTGACAGAACTTTACGAGACAGAGAATGCCATTTATATACACACGAACCTGATTGGACCGGCAAAAGATGAGAAGATATTGGAGCGGGCGACCTACCCGTATATCGTAGTCAAGACAGAATTTATTGATAAAAATGTTGTGTTTGAGTAAAGGAGTTAAGGCATGGAAGTAATAACAAGACAAATCGAGACAAATCAGGTGGACAGAAGGCTCTTCGACCAGTTTATGCTGGATGAAGATTTCAATGTGCCGGACAGTAAAAATGATGTAGAGAAAATCGTGAGCAGCGAAGGGCGCGTGCGAATTGACGAGATTAAACCGGTGGAAAATTATCTGCGCGTGCAGGGAAAAATTGAGTTCCAGATTCTCTATGTGGCGGAGGGAATCGAGCCAACATTTTCTAGTTTGGAAGGCAAGATTCCGTTTGTGGAAATGGTCTATGTGGAGGACGGCGCCGACCGAAACATGGATGTAAAGAGTGCGAGGGCAGAGCTTCATGTACATATGATACACTCTAGAAAGCTCCGCATCAAGGCAATGGTAGAGATGGAAATTGAGTCAGAAAAACAAAACACATGGGAGATTCCGACCGATGTGGAGAGTGGCGGAAGAGTGTATAAAAAGCAAAAAGAGATAGATATGTTAAAGCTGCAGACATCGAAAAAGGACACTTATCGAATCAAGGAGGAAATTACGCTTCCGGGAACCAAGGAATCGATCGGTGTGATGCTGTGGACAGATATTGCGAACCGCAGACTGGACACAAAGCTTGTGGTGGATGAACTGCAAATCATGGGCGAACTTTTGGTATTCTGTTTCTATGAGTCGCCGGACGGCAAAATCGATTGGATTGAACAGGCGGTTCCGTATCAAGGCCGCGTGGAATGCTATGGCGTTGACGAGACGATGTTCCATCACGTGCAGGCAAATATGGAGGATGTACATGCGGATGTGCGCGTGGACGAGGACGGCGAGATGCGTGTAATTGGAATTGAGGGAACTTTGCAACTATTTATCGCAGTATATGAAGAAGAAAAAATGGAAGTTCTCGAGGACCTTTACTCGCTGGAGCACAACTGCATTTTGGAGAAAAAGCCGGTAGAATATGAGCAACTCGTGCTTCAAAATCATTCAAAATGTAAGGTAATGGAGAGACTTTCGCTTCCGGAACTTCGGGGTGACATTTTGCAGATTTGCCATAGCAGCGGAACGATTTGCGTAGATAAAATGGATATGAGAGAAGATGGCATTTTGGTAGAAGGTGCCTTGTATATTAGTTTCCTATATGTAAAGGCTAATGATAACATGCCATTTGATACATGGCACGGCGTAGTTCCGTTTACACATCTGATTGAATGTAATGAGACAGATGAAAATCTGAGATATCATATATCTGTGACTTTAGAGCAACTCAGCATTACGTTGCAGGGTGGCGATGAGATTGAAGTGAAAGCCGCGCTGGCATTTCACGGCTTTTTTAAGAAAAGCGGAAGAACGGAAATGATTCAAAATGTGCGCGTGGAGCCGATTGATATGGAAGAGGCAGCGAAGCGTCCGAGCATCGTGGGGTATTTGGTGAAAGACGGCGATGATCTGTGGACACTGGCGAAGCGTTACAGTACGACCGTGGATGCTATCAAAGAGATGAATGATGTGGGAAATGAACAGATAAAACCGGGTGACAGGTTATTGATTTTTAAGGAAAATATGAGTATACTGTAATAAGAGTGTATACAAGATACAAAAGAAATACAAAGATGACTTAACGGGGGAAAAACATGAACGATACCGTAACGCTAAAAGCTCTTGCGAAAATTAATCTGGGGTTAGATGTACTAGGAAGAAGAGAGAATGGTTATCACGATGTCCGTATGGTTATGCAGACCATTTATTTGTACGACAACGTGACGCTCACAAAGACAGAGGAGGCGGGCATTCATTTGGAATGTAATCTCTTCTATCTTCCGGTGGACAATACTAATATTGCATACAAAGCGGCGAGGCTTTTGATGGATGAGTTTGATATTCAGGAAGGTGTTCGCATTGTATTAGATAAACATATTCCTGTTGCCGCAGGTTTGGCCGGTGGAAGTGCCAATGCGGCAGCAGTTCTGGTGGGAATGAACCGACTGTTTTCATTGGGGCTTTCTCAGAAGGATCTGATGGAGAGAGGCGTGTCACTCGGCGCGGACGTTCCGTATTGCGTGATGAGAGGAACTGTGCTCGCGGAGGGAATCGGCGAGATACTAACTCCACTGCCACCACTTCCAAAATGCTATGTTCTGATTGCAAAGCCGGGAATCAGCGTGTCTACAAAGACGGTGTATGAGAAACTGGATTCGCAGGAGATTACCGAGCATCCGAATATTGACGGCATCTTAGAAGGTCTGGACAAGCAGGACATTTACAAGGTCGTGGCTTCTATGGGAAATGTGCTTGAGACTGTAACAATCGGGGATTATCCAATTATTGAGCAAATTAAAAATGTCATGAAAGAATACGGTGCGCTGAATGCAATGATGAGCGGTAGTGGTCCGACTGTTTTTGGAATCTTTGAGGATTGCGCAAAGGCAAAGGTTGCGAGGCAAAAGATTCGAGAGTTACAGATTGCAAAGCAAGTTTATATAGCAAATGTACACAATGTCAGGAGGAAATAACATGGGAACGGATTTTCAAGTAGATATGGATCAATATTTACCACTTCGTGACGTGGTATTTAATACACTGCGTCAGGCGATTCTTCGCGGAGAGTTAAAACCGGGCGAACGTCTGATGGAGATTCAACTTGCGAATAAATTAGGTGTTAGCCGCACACCGATTCGTGAGGCGATTCGCAAATTAGAATTAGAGGGATTGGTGCTGATGATTCCAAGACGCGGCGCAGAGGTTGCAGAGATTACGGAAAAGAGTCTGCGCGATGTGTTGGAAGTGCGCAGTGCGTTGGAAGAACTGGCAGTTGAACTTGCCTGTGCTCGAATCTCCGAAGAGGATGTGGACAAACTCCGTGCTGCTGCAAAGGAATTTGAAGAAGTGTCAAAGGGAGAAGATGTGACTGCACTTGCAGAGGCAGATGTAAAGTTCCATGACATTATTTATTTTGCGACGGATAATCAGAGACTCATTCAGCTTTTGTATAACCTGCGTGAACAGATGTATCGTTATCGCGTGGAATATTTGAAGAGAGAAGAGGTCCATGCCACATTGTTTGCGGAGCATGAGCATATTATCGAGTGTCTTGCACAGAGGGACAAGGTGGCAGCAAAACAGGCCATCGGTACGCATATCGACAATCAGATGAATGCGGTTGTAGATACGATTCGCACCAAGAAATAAAAATAAATGTATACTTTTCAGAAATATGGGAACACTCCGACTATCATATATGGAGGTACATAGAGTATGAAAAAGATATGTGTGTTAGCCGGAATCCTGATTTCACTTGTGGTGACCGGCATTGTGGTAAATGCAAAGCAGTCTCAGATGCAACAGGATTTGGCGGAGGAAGTGTTCCGTTTTCATGTGCTGGCAAACAGCGACAGTGAGGAGGACCAGGCACTCAAAATGCAGGTCAAGGAAGCGGTCATTGCCTATATGAAGGAGGAGATTCCGAGTTCTGACAGTGTGGAGACGACAAAGGAATGGGCGAAGAGCCATTTGGATGCCATTGTAAATCTGGCGGAAGCAGTGATTTGTGAGGAAGGCTATGCGTATGAAGTGACGGCAGAGGTTACAACCTGTGATTTTCCGGAAAAGACCTACGGCGATATTACATTTCCGCCGGGGGAATATGAGGCGCTTCGCATAGAAATCGGAGAAGCCAAAGGGCAGAACTGGTGGTGCGTGTTGTACCCGAATCTCTGCTTTATCGACGCGGTACATGCAGTGGTGCCGGAGAAAGGAAAAAAGGATTTGAAAAAAGTACTGGAAGAGGATACCTATGAGATGGTGACGGCGACAACCCGTTTTAAAATCGGATGGTTCTTTTTCTAATCCGCGGACGGAGGAGACAAAATGTACAAGATGGAAGGGCGTGTTCGCTACAGCGAGTGCGCGACAGACAATAAAATAAAGATTCCTGCAATTATCAATTACTTTCAGGATTGCACCACGGAGAACTCTGAGAAGTTGGGCGTGGGATTTACATATCTGAGAGAGAAGAAAAGAGCGTGGATTCTGAATTCCTGGCAGGTGTTTGTAAGGCGCCGTCCGGAAGTCGGAGAAAGGATAGAAGTATCCACCTGGGCGACCGGATTCAAGGGCGTATTTGGACCGAGAGATTTCATGCTGAAGACGGCAGATGGAGAGGAACTCGCCTGTGCGCACAGCCTGTGGGTCTATGTGGACACGGAGACAGGAAGACCGGTAAAACCTGACCAGGAAGAGATTGACACTTACGGGACGGAGGAGCCACTTCCGATAGCGAGCGTTTCCAGAAAAATCAAGCTTCCGGAGGAGGCGCAAGTGGTTGACACATTTATGGTTCACAAGTATCATATTGATACGAACAATCACGTCAACAATAGTAAATATATTGAGCTTGCTTACGAGGCCGTTCCGGAGAATTTTGACGTGACAGGACTTCGTGTGGAATACAAAAAGGCAGCAGTATACGGAGATAAAATGATCTTGAAATGTGCGGTGGAGGAAGGTAGAATCTGTGCAGGCCTTTGCGACGAGGAAGGCAGTCCATACGCGATTGTAGAATTTATAGGAGAATAGATGAGATGAGATTAGGCAAAAGACAAGTGCTGACAGTAGTGAAACAAGTAGATTTTGGTGTATACCTTGGAAATGATGAGGAGAGAGTATTGCTTCCAAAGAAACAGGTGCCGGCAGGAGTAGAGCCGGGGGATCCTGTGGAGGTATTCTTGTATAAAGATTCGGATGACCGTTTAATTGTGACCACAAATGAGCCGAAGGTGGAACTTGGTGAACTGGCAGTTCTGGAAGTTGCAGACACGAATAAATTCGGGGCATTCTTAAACTGGGGATTGGAAAAAGACTTGTTCCTTCCGTTTAAACAGCAGACGGCAAAGGTGATGAAAGGGGACAAGTGTCTGGTCACTCTTTACATCGATAAGAGCGAGCGCCTCTGTGCAACCATGAAAGTGTATGATTTACTACGCAAGGATTCGCCGTATCAGAAGGATGACATGGTGGAGGGAATTATCTACGACACCAGTGAGGAATTCGGTGTGTTTGTTGCGGTAGACAATCAATTTTCAGCCTTGATTCCGAAGAAAGAAGCATACGGAAAGCTTCGTGTTGGACAAACGGTAAAGGCCCGCGTAACAGCAGTGAAGACGGACGGCAAACTGGACTTAAGTGTTCGGGATAAGATTCCGATGCAGATGGACAAGGATGCGGAAATGATTTGGAAGAGACTGGAGGAATATGGCGGAGCACTTCCATTTAACGATAAAGCAGACCCTGAAATCATTAAGAGAGAGTTTAACCTAAGCAAAAATGCATTTAAGCGTGCAGTTGGGAGACTCTTAAAAGAAGGTAAAATACTAATAGACGATAAATCGATAAAGGTGAAATAAATGAGTTTTGCACATTTACACGTCCATACAGAATACAGTCTGTTGGACGGCTCGAATAAGATAAAAGAATACGTTGCAAGAGTAAAAGAACTGGGAATGAACAGTGCGGCGATTACGGACCACGGTGTCATGTACGGTGTGATTGATTTCTATCGTGCGGCAAAAAATGCCGGTATCAAACCGATATTGGGCTGCGAGGTCTATGTGGCACCGGGTTCCCGTTTTGACAAGACGCCGGGCAATAGCAGTGAGGAGCGATATTACCATCTGGTGCTTCTTGCTGAGAATAATACGGGATATCAGAATCTTATGAAGATTGTATCCAAAGGGTTTGTGGACGGTTATTATTACAAACCGCGTGTCGATATGGAGGTATTGGAGAAGTACCATGAGGGTATCATTGCCCTCAGTGCATGTCTGGCCGGAGAGGTTCAGAAGTTCCTGCTTCGCGGCATGTATGCAGAGGCGATGGAGGCGGCAAAGCGCTATGAGAATATTTTCGGAAAGAATAATTTCTTTCTGGAGCTTCAGGACCACGGCATGCAGGAGCAGGGAATGGTGAATCAGCAACTTTTGCGTCTGTCGCAAGATACGGGGATTGAACTTGTGGCGACGAATGACGTGCATTACACTTATGCGGACGATGAGAAACCGCATGATATTTTGCTCTGCATTCAGACAGGAAAGAAATTGGCGGATGAAGACCGTATGCGTTATGAGGGCGGACAGTATTTTGTCAAATCAGAAGACGAGATGCGTGCGCTGTTTCCGTATGCCTTGGAGGCGATTGAAAACACACAGAAAATCGCCGACCGCTGTAATGTGGTTATAGAATTCGGCGTGACAAAGTTGCCGAAATATGCAGTTCCGAACGGTCTTACGGCTTGGGAATATCTGAACAAACTCTGTTTCGACGGATTACATAAGAAATATGAGAATCCGGAGGGAGAACTGACGGAGAGACTCAACTATGAGTTAAATACCATTAAAAATATGGGTTATGTAGATTATTTCCTGATTGTGTGGGATTTTATCAATTACGCCCGCACAAACGGAATTATGGTTGGACCGGGACGTGGTTCTGCAGCAGGAAGTATTGTTGCTTACACTCTTGGCATCACCAATATCGACCCAATTAAGTACCAGCTTCTGTTTGAGCGTTTCCTCAACCCGGAGCGTGTTTCCATGCCTGATATTGATATCGACTTCTGCTACGAGAGAAGACAGGAGGTAATCGATTATGTGGTGCGTAAGTACGGTGCCGAAAATGTAGCACAGATTGTAACATTCGGAACTTTGAAGGCGAAAGCCGTTGTTCGCGATGTGGGGCGTGTTATGGATTTGCCATATGCACTCTGCGACAGTATTTCCAAAATGATTCCAAATGATCTTGGAATGACGTTGGATAAAGCATTGGATGCAAGCACGGAACTGCGTGAATTGTATCAGAAGGATGAACAGGTACAGGAACTCATTGAAGTATCAAAACGTCTAGAAGGATTGCCACGCCATTCGTCTATGCATGCGGCGGGCGTTGTTATCTGTCAAGAGCCGGTAGATGAATATGTTCCATTGTCGTTAGGTTCAGATGGTTCCGTAACGACACAGTTTGTTATGACGACGTTGGAAGAATTAGGCTTGCTTAAAATGGATTTTCTCGGTCTGCGCACGTTGACCGTTATTCGTGATGCCGTTCGTTTGGTTGAGAAGAATACAGGAAAGAAAATTGATATTGACCATATCGATTATAACGATAAAGCAGTACTGGATTCGATTGGAACCGGCAAGACAGATGGTGTGTTCCAATTGGAAAGTGCCGGCATGAAGAGTTTTATGAAGGAACTCAAACCTCAGAGTCTTGAAGATATTATTGCGGGTATCGCGCTTTACCGACCGGGTCCGATGGATTTTATTCCACAGTATATTAAGGGCAAAAATGATCAGAATGCAATTACCTACGATTGTCCGCAACTTGAGCCGATCTTAAAGGCAACCTACGGATGTATTGTATATCAGGAGCAGGTTATGCAGATTGTGCGTGACCTGGCAGGTTATACACTCGGCAGAAGTGACCTTCTCCGCCGTGCCATGTCTAAAAAGAAGGCGGATGTCATGGAGAAGGAGAGACAGAACTTTGTGTATGGTAATGCGGAGGAAGGCGTGCCGGGATGTATTGCAAATGGTATCGATGAAGCGACCGCAAATAAAATATATGATGAGATGATTGATTTTGCAAAGTATGCATTTAATAAGTCGCATGCGGCAGCTTATGCGATTGTGTCATATCAGACAGCGTATCTCAAATACTATTATCCGGTAGAATTCATGGCAGCCCTTATGACTTCCGTGATTGATAATGCCGGAAAAGTGGCAGAATATATTTATACTTGTCGTCAGATGGGAATTCAGATATTACCACCTGATATCAATACCAGCGAGGGCAATTTCTCTGTGAGCGGCAACAATATCCTCTACGGGTTGTCAGCAATCAAGAGTGTCGGCCGTCCGGTGATTGAAGCAATTGTTGCAGAGCGAGAGAAAAATGGTCCGTTCAAACATCTCAAGGACTTTATTGAGCGTTTGACAGGAAAAGAAGTGAATAAGCGAACCATTGAAAGCTTTATCAAAGCAGGTGCACTGGATTGCCTCGGCGGAACCAGAAAGCAGTTCATGATGATATATATCAAGATTGTAGACCAAGTGGCGCAGGAGAAAAAATACTCTATGACCGGTCAAATGACATTGTTTGATATGGTGAGTGAAGAGCAGAAGAGCGAATTTGACATTCCGCTTCCAAATGTGGGTGAGTATGAGAAAGAGACAATGCTTGCTTTTGAGAAGGAAGTGCTCGGCATCTATGTCAGCGGGCATCCAATGGAAGAGTATGAGGCGAAGTGGAAGAAGAGTATTACAGCAACAACGATGGACTTCCAGTTGGATGAGGAGACCGGACACACAAAGGTGCGCGAAGGTGAGCGCGCGATTATCGGTGGTATGATTGCGGCAAAGACGATCAAATATACCAAGACCAATAAGACGATGGCGTTCTTAAGTATTGAAGACCTTATGGGAACGGTGGAAGTTATGGTATTTCCAAAGGATTACGAGAGGAGTAAGCAGTATCTGAATGAGGATGCAAAAGTGTTTGTGAAAGGGCGAGTATCTGAGGAAGACGGTGGCGCGAGCAAGCTCATTTGCGAGACCGTAATTCCATTTGAAGATGTTCCTTGTGAATTATGGATTCAATTTACAGATATTCCATCATATCAGGCAGAGGAAGCAAATCTGTTTGAAATGTTAAAGCATTCGGAGGGACCTGATCGAGTTGTGATATATTGCGCAAAGGAAAAAGCAGTCAAAAGACTTCCTGCAAACCGCAATATTCACGTCGATGCAGATGTTTTAGAGATGCTACAAAAATATTTTGGCAAAGACCGCGTAAAAGTGGTGGAAAAACAACTAGAAAAGGTGTAAAATGCTAACAATAATAAGACAATATGAGAAAATGGAGAAATGACTATGATAGATGAACTTGAAATGAGAGAACCTCTTCACACAATTGGTGTTTTGACAAGCGGAGGCGATGCACCGGGAATGAATGCAGCAGTGCGTGCGGTTGTAAGAACTGCTTTGGCACACGGATTAAATGTGCTTGGAATCAGACGTGGTTATCACGGATTACTTCGTGAAGAGATTATAGATATGTCAAGAAAGGATGTTGCCGATACCATTCAACGTGGCGGTACGATTCTGCAGACAGCAAGAAGTCAGCAGATGCGCACGCCGGAGGGACAGAGAAAGGCAGCCGGAATTCTGAAAAAATATGGTGTTCAGGGACTGGTTGTTATTGGCGGTGATGGTTCTTTTGCAGGAGCGCAAAAACTTGCAGAATACGGAATCAATGTAATTGGTATTCCGGGAACTATTGACCTTGATATCGCATGTACAGACTATACAATTGGTTTTGATACGGCGGCGAACACAGCGATGGAAGCTATCGATAAGATTCGTGATACTTCAACTTCTCATGAGAGATGCAGTATTGTTGAGGTAATGGGAAGAGATGCCGGTTACCTTGCACTCTGGTGTGGTATTGCAAACGGTGCAGAGTATATCCTTTTGCCGGAGCAACATGGATATGATGAGCAGGCAATCATCAATGACATCATTGAGAATCGCAAAAATGGTAAGAAACATTATATTATTATCAACGCGGAGGGTGTTGGTGATTCCATTAACATGGCAAAGAGAATTGAAGAGGCAACCGGTGTAGAGACGAGAGCAACGATTCTCGGACATTTACAGCGCGGGGGAAGCCCGACTGTGAAAGACCGTGTATATGCTTCTGTCATGGGGGCCAAGGCAGTTGACTGTCTTGTAGAAGGTAAGAGAAATCGTGTAGTTGGTTATCAAAATGCACAGTTTATCGATTTTGATATCAATGATGCACTCAAGATGCAAAAAGAGATTCCGGAATATCAGTTAAAGATTTCCAAGATTTTATAATTACTAAGTACAGTAAAAGGAGAAACATATTTTGGGAATGGATGTAAAAAAGACAGCGCCAATCGGTGTATTTGACTCCGGCGTAGGTGGTCTTACAGTAGCCAGAGAGATAATGCGTAATCTGCCAAATGAAGACATTGTTTATTTTGGTGATACAGCGCGTGTTCCTTATGGTAGCAAATCAAAAGATAATATCATTCGCTATTCCAGACAAATCATTCATTTTCTGCAGACAAAGGGAGTAAAGGCCATTGTAATAGCCTGCAATACGGCAAGTGCACTGGCGCTCGATGCAGTTAAGGATGAGTTCGACATTCCGATTATCGGTGTAGTGGAGCCGGGTGCGAGAGCTGCTCTTGCAGTAACTGAGACAAAGAAAATCGGTGTCATCGGAACAGAGGCAACGGTGCGAAGTTCCATGTATGAGAAAATCATCCAGGGTATCGAACCGGATGTATCAGTCATTGCAAAGGCTTGTCCGCTTTTTGTACCACTCGTGGAAGAAGGATTCAAAAAACATCACGTAACAGATGAGATTATTGATTACTATCTTGCTTCGTTCAAGGAGTCAGATATTGATGCGTTGATTTTGGGGTGTACTCATTATCCACTTTTGCGCTCAAAGATTCGCGAGTATGTGGGCGATAAAATTACGCTGGTGAATCCTGCTTATGAGACGGCTATGGATCTTAAATTGATTTTACAGGAAAATGATATGGAGAATCCGGATGCGGAGGGAGACCACGGTTCCTATTCTTTCTATGTCAGTGATGCGGCTGATAAGTTTAAGCAGTTTGCGAATTCAATCTTGCCTTATGACATAGAAACTACAAAGCAGATTAACATAGAAGAATACTAGGTGATGATATGACGAAAGATGTATTGGTAAGTATTTCCGGCCTTCAGATGGCCGTAAATGAAATGGAGAGTAATGATGATGAGCCGATTGAAGTTGTTAGCGCTGGTACTTACTACTTTAAAGATGGAAAACACTATATCTTCTTTGAAGAGGTGGCGGAAGGGATTCCGGGAGTTACGAAAACACAGATTCGGTTAACCGGGAAAGAAACCTTAGAGGTAATGAAAAAAGGTATCTCTAATATGCATATGGTGTTTGAAAGGGGAAAGATCAATCGTTGTTTTTATCGAACACCACTTGGAGAGTTGAATCTTGGAATCAGCACAAGTAAAATTGTGGTAGACGAGAAGGAAAACAATATCAATATTCGTGCGGAGTATGCGTTGGATGTTAACTATGAACCATTGGCAGACTGTACGATACGGATTAATATTAAACCGAGGGATTCCAAAGAATTTTCGATACATGATAAAATGACGTTTTAGGATTTTGTAAAATAAAATGTGCGATTGCAATTGCGACCGCACATTTTTGATTTCATTATTTATTTTTCTTTCTTCCGAAAAGACCTTTTTTCTCTTTCTTCGGAACTTCGAGCGCACCTCTAAGTCCCTTTACATCTGTTATGTAAAGTCCACTTACAACAGCCTTCACTTCTTTCTTTACAGGGATGTTCGGGAATACTTTCTCATCACAGAGAAGAGTCATAACTCTTGGCCCAACCTTTGCTTTGACAACCGGCACCTTCATTCCACGCAAATACTTTGGTGTATTCTCAATAGCGACTGCCGGAAGTCCTGATTCTTTCATCTTCATTTTTTTCTTGTCGATAATCAACATCGAAAAAGTCTGTGCAGACGCTTTCATCTGTTGTTCTGTTTCTACTTGTTTCTTCTGTGCTTTCTTTGAAATAAAATACAATGCAACGAATGCTGCAACTACTAGTATAGCGATTACGATTAAAACAATTGTTCCTGTTTTCACGTCAAACCTCCTAAAATCTTTCTACATAATGAAATATTTTATCATTCTTTTAGATTAAGTGCAAGAGAAATGCTTTTCAAAAAAATTTTTTATGGTATAATGTACGGTAAGGGCAGATTTTCGAGGTTTTGCCTCTAACAAAGAAAGAAACGGAGAAAGACTATGAAAAAGAAATTGACAACAATTGTTGCAGGAATATGTGCATTAGCACTCCTTGGAGGATGTGCAGGAGAAGGAAAGGGAGTACTTTCCAATGATAATATTACAATCATACAGTACAAAGGTTTGGAAGTAGACAAGGTTGAGACAATTGCTGTGACTGATGAGGATGTAGAGATGAGTATTAAGTCCGACCTTGAAACATTAGCTACAAAGACAGACATAACAGGTCGTGCGGCAAAGCTTGGAGACATTGCAGTTATCGATTTTGAAGGAAAGAAAGACGGAGTTGCATTTGATGGCGGAGCAGGAACAGATTATGAATTAGAACTTGGTTCGGGACAATTTATTGATGGTTTTGAAGATGGAGTGGTAGGACATAACATTGGTGAAACATTTGACATTGACCTCACGTTTCCTGAAACTTATGGTAGTGCTGATTTAGCAGGACAGGCGGTTGTTTTTACAGTTACATTAAAGGGTCTTAAGGAAAAAAATGTACCTGAGCTTACTGTAGATATCTTGGAAGAACTTGGAACAGAGGCTAAGACAATTGAAGACTACAAGGCACAGGTTCGCGCTGATTTAGAATTGTCGAATAAGCAAACAGCAGAATCAACACTCCTAAGTTCTGTATGGGAAGCATTGGTTGACCACTGTGAAGTGAAGAAGTATCCGGAAGGAAAAGTTGACGAGCAGCAAAAAAATATAGAACAACAATATTCCTACTATGCACAGATGTATGGAATGGAGCTTGATCAATTTTTTAAGCAGATGTTTGGAATGAGTTCCAAAGAAATGGCAAGAAACACCGTAATTCAACAACTTGCAATCTCACTCATTGCAGAAAAAGAGGGATTGACAGTTGACGACAAAGAATATGAAGACGATGTTAAAGAATTTGCAGCACAATACGGCTACGAAGATGTGAAGGAATTTGAGAAAGCATATGGAAAAGATATAGTTCGCGAGGCATTGATGCAGGAGAAGGTTGGTAAGTTCTTGGTAGATAACTGTGTACAGGTAGAACCAAAAGAAGATAAAGAGAAATAGTATGGTAAAGTTATATGTGGCGGATATTTCAAATCTGCCGGATCCTATGTTGAATTCGGAGTTGTTACACAAACTTCCACTGAATAGGCAACAGAGGATTCACAAGCTAAAACAAGAAAAAAGCAGAAAACAAAGTATGGGGGTAGGACTTTTGTTACAGAAAGTCCTAGCCCTTTATCATATGGAAGACTCTCAGGTGTTTTTAGGAGAACACGGGAAACCCATGATAGAAGGCCTTGAGTTTAACTTGTCTCATTCGGGCAGTCTTGTTGTCTGTGCAGTTAGCAATGCACCGGTGGGGTGTGATGTGGAAGAACTTCGCAAGGCACCGAAAGATGTGGCATCTCGCTATTATTCTGACCGTGAGCAAACATATCTCAATCAAATTTCCGAGGATGATTATGACAAGGCATTCTTCCGACTTTGGACGATGAAAGAAAGTTATGTCAAGATGACAGGGGAAGGGTTGAGAGTGCCATTTGAGGCGTATGAGGTTGTTGCCGATGACGAATGCGCATCGTGGTCTCAAGGTGGCTACGTACGGGTGCTTCGAAACGGAGAAATACAAGAATGTCACCTGCGTTCAGTGCAATTGAAAGGATATATCGTTTCTGTATGTGCAGAAGATTCTGCACCTGTAGAAGTTATATGGGAAACTTTGTGAATAAGTTATTATTCCCCTGCATAGATTGTAAAAAAGCGATTTATGCAGGGGTTTTATGAAGGATTACATTGAGGAACGAGCAATTGAAATTGCATATTATATTATAGAAAATAATGCTACGGTGAGGCAGACAGCGAAGGCATTTGGAATCAGTAAAAGTACAGTACATAAGGATGTTGCCGAGCGTCTGTCACAAATTAATCCAACACTTGCGACAGAGGCGAGAAAGGTTTTAGATGTGAACAAATCCGAGCGTCACATCCGTGGAGGTATGGCCACGAAGGAAAAGTATCTACATATGGAGCAGAAAGGGAATTGGTGGAGAACAATATAGTTCTCTGCCTTTTTTTGTTGCAAAAGAGTTTGAGTAAAAATTGGTTTCAAAGAGTAGAATCATATGGTAAAATGTGAATGGGGAATGCTGAGAGAGTCTTTGGTAAGTCAATTATGAAAGAACATCAGAAAGAAAATCAATCCGTAGAATGGAAAGAATCATGGAGGGACGAGTATCTCAAATGGATTTGCGGTTATGCTAATGCACACGGAGGAACCTTATACATCGGAAAAGATGATAAAGGTAACGTAATCGGAATTCATCATTCAGAGGTATTGCTAGAGCAAATTCCAAACAAAATTACCGACACAATGGGAATTATAGCAGACGTCATTCATTGTTACGAGGACGAACTAGAATATTTAAAGATTATCGTTGATAAATATCCATCATTAATTAGTTATCACGGAAAATACTATTATCGTTCCGGAAGTACCATGCGTGAAATTACCGGAAAAGAATTGGAGCGAGCATTATTGAAGTCGCAAGGAAGAACTTGGGATGGTGTACCTTTACCTAAAATTTCAGTACAAGATTTAAAGCAAGACGCTATACAACTGTTCAAAGAGAAAGCTGTAAAAAGAGGTCGGTTAACGAAAGAAGAAGTGGGTGTAGAAGACTCCATTTTGATGGAAAATCTGCACCTCATTGATGAGCAAGGTTATTTGAATCGAGCAGCGATGTTGGCATTTTACAAAGATCCGGAAAAATGGGTAACTGGCTCTTATATAAAAATTGGTTATTTTGGGAAATCTCATTCCGATTTAGTGTATCAAGATGAGGTGCATGGACCTCTAATTGAGCAAGTGGATAGAACAGTAGATTTGGTATACACAAAGTACATGAAAGCTTTGATTTATTATGAAGGGATTCAAAGAATTGAACAGTTCATGTTTCATAAAGACGCTTTTCGTGAAATATTGATAAATGCAATTATTCATAAAGATTATCGTAGTTGCAACCCGATTCAAATCAGTGTATACGAAGATAAAATCTATATTTGGAATGATGGAACGATGCCGCCTGAGCTTGATTCAACAGAAAAATTATTTGAGAAGCACTCTTCAAAACCATATAATCCTAAGTTGGCAGAAGTATTCTTTAAGAGTGGTATGATAGAAGCTTGGGGAAGAAGTTTCGAAAAAATCAGAGAGGCTTGCGCATTATATGATGGACCGTTGCCGGATTATAAAATTAGTGAATCGGGTATTATGGTTTTATGTAATGCTTGTGATAAGTATATGGAGCTTTTGCGTGATGCTAGTCGTCCTGGTCAAAGTGACCAAGATAGTGACCAAGATGTAATGAGCCAAATAATAGAATTTTGTAGAGAACCAAAATCAGCAGGTGAAATTATGCAAAAATTTGGATTGGAGCGTTCTTACTTTAGAAGACATTATTTGAATAAGATGCTTAAATTGAAAATCTTAAAAAGAACTGCGCCGGATAAACCATCAAGCAAGAATCAAAAGTATTATTCATAAAAGTTCATCATGACCATAATGGTCATGATGTGGTATATCGGGAAGGAACAAAAATGCGAATACAAAGAGCAAAATCAAGCAAAACATCAAAGTGGATTAAGATAGCCATATACCTTGTTCTAGCCCTCCTAGTTGTGCGGAGTGAACTGATAGACGTAGGGATTCTGCCGGGTGCATCGAACTCTGATTACTCTGCAGTAGAGGAATACGCTGATAAGCCATATGTAGAAATGAACGGCAATAAGCCGGAGTTCGATGAACTGACCACCAAATGTTTTGAAGAGTACTCTAAATTGGATAGCCTGGGCAGATGTGGTGTAGCATATGCGTGCGTCGGTCAGGAAATTATGCCGACGGAAGAGCGCGGCGCAATCGGACAAGTGAAACCGACAGGGTGGCACACTATCAAATACGATATTGTAGACGGCAAATATCTATACAATAGGTGTCATTTAATCGGATATCAGTTGACGGGCGAAAATGCCAACACGAAGAATCTGATTACAGGAACCCGCTATCTGAACGTGGAAGGAATGCTTCCGTTTGAAAATATGGTTGCTGAGTATGTGGAAGAGACCGGCAATCATGTCATGTATCGCGTGACGCCTCATTTTGAAGGGACGAATCTGCTTGCGAGTGGTGTGCAGATGGAAGCCTACTCTGTGGAGGACGACGGAAAAGGTGTGTGCTTTAACGTGTATGTATATAATGCACAACCGGGAATTACGATTGATTATGCGAACGGCGACAGCCGACTTACAGAAAATGACTAGAAGATAAGGAAGAAAAGAAATGATATATTTATTACTGGCAATTATATGTAGCGCAATGCTTTCTATTATCATGCGCCTGAGCGAACGCCACATCGGAGAAAATGTGAGCATGTTGGCATTTAATTACATAACCTGCACGATTCTTTCACTGATTTACAGCGGAGTAGGAAATATATTTCCAAGTGAGGAAGGTGTCGGTCTTACCTTGGGTATGGGGCTTATCAATGGTTTCCTATACTTAGGAGGATTCGTATTACTTCAGGTAAATGTAAAAAGAAATGGTGTAGTAATGTCAACCACATTTATGAAACTTGGTTTACTTGTGCCAATGCTCTTTTCTATGTTGATTTTTGGTGAAAGAATGAATCTGATGCAAGCATTGGGATTTGTTCTTGCAGTAGCCGCCATTATACTGATTAACTTCGAAAAAGAAGAGACATCGATGCAATTTAAGACAGGTCTAATCTTACTCCTTTTGGTAGGTGGTATGGCGGACGGTATGTCGAAGGTATTTGAGGAAGTTGGGAATGAGGCACTTTCGTCCCAGTTCTTGTTATTTACATTCGGAATGGCGTGCTTGCTGTGTTGGGGATTAGTAATCTACAAGAAGGAGCGTTTGCAGAAATATCATATCATCTATGGAATGTTGATTGGTGTGCCGAACTTCTTTGCGGCGAAATTTCTGCTGAAATCCTTGCAGACCTTGCCGGCAGTCATCACATACCCGACGTTTAGTGTAAGTACGATTATCGTGGTGAGCTTGGCAGGCATATGTTTGTTCAAAGAGAAGCTTGGAAAAAGACAGTGGATTGCCATTGTTGGCATCTTGATTGCGCTTATCCTCTTAAACATTTAGTGAGCATTTCTGAATGTTTGGAAAAATGGTTAGAAATTGCACAAATTGTTGCAACAACTCGTTGCGTCTGACAATTCATTGTGATATACTAAATTATCAAATAATTTAGAAACACAAAGGAGGCAGCATATGGACGAAAGATTAATAGACCTTCGCTCGAAGAAGAATCCAAAAGCAAGAATCAAAATTATGAAAGGTCATTTTGCTACCAGCCACTCGCATATTAATACATATATTGATATGTCAACCGTAAAAGCAAGACACAACAACTGTAGAGAAACTGCAAAAGTATTGGCAATGGAGTACATTCACAATACCACAGTGGACACAATTGTTTGTCTGGAAGAGACCGATACAATCGGAACCTTTATGGCTGAGCATTTGGCAGACGGAAGCCCGCTTTCGTTCAGCAAGGGAAATAACATTTCCATCATATCTCCTGAGTATCACCAGAGTGGACTCATTCTGTTCCGCGACAACGTGCAGAGAATGATCGTGAATTCACAGGTCCTGATTCTGGCACCGTCGGTTACAACCGGTAAATCCGTAAACCGTGCAATTGAGGCGGTAGAGTATTACGGTGGAACTGTTTGTGGCGTGTGTTCGGTGTTCAGTTCGGTGAAAGAGATTCGCGGAATCGAAGTAAAGAGTATCTTTACAGAGGAGGACATTCCGGATTACAAGGCGTATGCACCGAGCGAATGTCCAATGTGTAAGGAAGGAAAACATCTGGATGCGATTGTAAATAGTTTCGGATATTCCAAATTATAGTGTGGACAGGCTCTCGGAGCCTATGGTACCAAACAACAACGGAGTATGCTCCAAAAAAGCATACTCCGTATTTTTGTGCGCTGGTTGCGCGATTTGTTGTAAAGTTATTTACAAATTATAAGTTGAAATATCTGTCAAACTCTGCCGGATGTGGAATCTTAGACATCTCGAAGCACTCTTTTCTCTTCATAGCGATGAAGTTCTTGATTAAGTGTTCCGGGAATACTCCGCCAGCTGTCAAGTAATCATGATCAGCTTCGAGTGCATCCAAAGCATCTTCCAAACGTGTTGGGAGAGAAGATAATTTTGCTTTCTCTTCCGGTGACAATGAATAGAGGTTCATGTCGTATGGTCCCCAACCGTTTGCATGTGGGTCAATCTTATTCTTGATACCATCGATACCTGCCATAAGAAGAGCAGCGTAGCAAAGGTATGGGTTACAAGTTGCATCCGGGTTACGAATCTCGAAACGACGAAGTTTCGGAGATTTTGCATATGCAGGGATACGAATAACTGCGCTACGGTTAGATGTCGCATAACCAACAGTTACCGGTGCTTCAAATCCAGGAACCAGTCTCTTGAATGAGTTGGTACTTGGGTTCGTGATAGCACAGAGTGAAGAAATATGTTTCAGCAAACCACCCATGAAGTAGTGAGCTGTTTCACTGAGGTGTGAGTAGCCTTCATCATCAGAGAAAACAGGCTCTCCGTCCTTCAATAACAACATATGTACATGCATTCCGTTTCCGGCTTCCTGATAAACCGGTTTTGGCATAAATGTTGCAGTCATGCCGTATTTCTGTGCTGTATTGTGGATGACATATTTAATCATCATTGTGTTATCAGCCATCTTAGACATTTGTCCAAGCATCGGTTCGATTTCAAATTGACCGGCAGCTCCAACTTCCGGATGGTGGTATTTGATTTCGATACCCATTTTTTCTAATTCTAAGCACATTTCCGAACGGCATTCGTATGTTTTGTCAAATGGTTTCGCAACGTGGTAGTTCTTCTGGTGAGGAACGACACAGCCGAGTCCTTGATTAGCACTGTTCCAGTAAGCCTGCTCACAGTCAACGGAAAATCCGATAGAGTCCGGAGACACTGACCAACCAGCCTGGTCAAACATATGGAATTCAAATTCCGGTAAGATTAACATTGTGTCCGCGATGTCGCAGTCCTTCATGTACTGCTCAGCAGCTTGTACAATGTTTCTTGGATATTGATCCAAAGGACGGTTTTCCGGATAGTCGATAATCATCGCATTACCTGTGATGGATAATGTCGGCACTTCGCAGTATGGGTCGGTCACTGCAGTGTCCAAATCCGGGATAAATACCATGTCACTTTTCTCAACCACAGCGTAACCGTAGTTCGAAGCGTCAAAACCGATTCCGTTCTTCATCGTGCCTTCCGTAAACTGAGAAGCCGGAATGGTTACGTGGCGGAACTGGCCGTTGATGTCAACGATTTTAAAGTCAACCATCTTGATGCCCTGTTCCTGAATCATTTTCATAATGTCTGAAGCTGTTCTCTTCATTTTTATTTACCTCCAGTAAAATTTTTAACGATATTTAGTTAACAATAGAATACTCCAAAAAGGCGAGAAATGCAATATTTTGCTGTCATTGACCGAGGGGACTTTTCGCAGTATAATTTTATCAATAAGACTAGGTTTTTTGTTTCGAGGAAGAGGGAGAAATTGGAAATATGAAAAATAAATTTTTTGATGACATTAAAGGGAATTTTGGATTCGGGTGCATGCGTTTCCCAATGAAAGGGAAAGAAGTGGATTATGAGGAAACCTGCAAGATGATAGATGCATTTATGGCAAATGGTTTCAACTATTTTGATACCGCTCACGGTTATATCGGCGAGAAAAGCGAGCCGGCACTTCGCGAATGTCTTGTGAAACGCTATCCGAGAGAAGATTACATTTTAGTAAATAAATTGACTACATATTTTTTCGAGAAAGAAGAAGAAATCGTACCGCTTTTTGAAAAGCAATTGGAAGCCTGTGGTGTGGATTACTTTGATTTCTACTTGTTGCATGCGCAAAATGCAGAATTCTTTGCAAAATACAAAAAATGCAGAGCCTACGAGCATGCTTTTGAGTTCAAAAAAGAAGGAAGAGTAAAGCATGTCGGCATCTCCTTCCACGACAAAGCCGAGGTGCTGGAGCAGATACTGACCGAGTACCCGGAAATCGAAGTCGTGCAGATTCAATTCAACTATCTGGACTATGATGATGTGGGAATCGAATCGAGAAAATGCTATGAAGTGTGCGTAAAACACGGCAAACCTGTCATCGTCATGGAGCCGGTAAAAGGCGGTAGCCTCGTGGAACTTCCTACGGCAGCACAGAAGATATTCGATGACCTTGGCGGCGGAAGCAACGCAAGTTATGCAATTCGATTTGCGGCAAGCTTCGACAACATGATGATGGTGCTCTCTGGCATGAGTAATATGGAACAGATGGAAGATAATCTCAGTTACATGAAAGATTTCAAACCGCTGAGCGAAGAAGAATTTGCCGCGGTTTTCAAAGTGCGCGATATTATCAGTGCACAGGGACTTATTCCATGTACCGCATGTAAATATTGCATGGATGTGTGCCCGCAGAAGATTGCGATTCCGGATTTGTTCTCAGATCTAAATGCGAAGACAATCCACAACAATTGGAATAGCGGATGGTATTATGATATCCATACGCAAAATGGCGGGAAGGCGTCGGATTGCGTGAAGTGTGGAAAGTGTGAGAAAGTGTGCCCGCAGCATTTGGGGATAAGAGAGTTGCTGGTGGGGGTAGCAGAGGCGTTTGAGAAGGGGGAGGAGTAGTTTGATATTCCAAAATGGAAGGTCAAAAACAAAAGAATATTGAAATATGAATAACTTGGAAAAACACAGAGAATATTTAATATCGGCGATGAAAATATTTATGCCATTGGAAGAAAAGCACAGAAACAATTAGGGCTTTCGGAAGAACAATATATTAGACATCCTTCATATGGAGGGAAAATAGAATGTCAGAAAAAGATTATGGGCATAAAAAAAGTCCCATTTGAGCGGACTAAATGGCTGAAACAGTGACGAAAGCCGGCATAAAAGGGGTAATTGGAGGTAGATTGCGACTAAATTGAAAACATTGCGACTAAATTTGGAAGGATTGCGACTAAATACAATCGGGAGATATGAAGCGAAAATAATGTGTGTTTGTTGTGTAGTGTTATTTATATGCTGCGGCAGCAATCTGATAGTATGGTGAAAAGGCTAGATTTTTTAAGGATTGTAGAGATTGACAAGAGAGTTTTAGGGCAAATTCAGGACAAAAATTGTGGAAGTGGACGTGGCGTAGTGTGAGAAAACAGATAGAATAAGGAAATAATTGTCGATTTTTTGGAGAAAGTGTGTTAGGATATAAGGGAGGTTATCGATGCAAGGTGATTAAGGGTTCGTGAGTGCCCTTGGTTTGCCTTGCTTTTTTATAACAAATATAATTAAATTTAATGTTAGAAAGGAGATTGTATTATGAGTACAAAATGGACGAAAAATCAAGAGAAAGCTATTAATACAATTGGTCAAAATATGCAAATAGTTGCTTGTGCAGGTTCGGGAAAAACTTCTACTATGGTTGCGCATATTCTTCAATTACTTAATGAACCTAGTATAGAGCCTGAAAATATCGTGGCTATTACCTATACAGAAAAAGCAGCGGCTTCGTTAAAGCAAAAAGTATTTGAAGCTTATGAAAAGCAACAGCATTCTCTTGAGGGACTTGCAAATATGTATATTGGAACAATACATGGTTTTTGTCTTTACATGTTGCAAGAGTTTTCTGATGAATATAAAACATTTGAAACACTAAATGATGTTCAAACTAAGTTGTTTATAAAGAGATACCGCAGAGAAAATGGTATTTATGATGTTAAATATCATGCAGTTAATGGCACAACATATCAGCTTTTCAATGAGGGGAGTAGGGCAGATGTAAAAACAAAAGCAATTAATGCCTATAAAACGTTTCTTGACATTGGAAGAGAGCATGGGGTAGAAAAACTTGACGCAGTTCTTCAAGGACATATCAAGAAGTATGAAACCACGTTAATAAAAAATAAATTTTTCGATTTCACTTCCATTATTTCAACTACACTCACTAAACTTCAGAGTGGTGTTTTTGATGATTTTATTGCAAAAAAAATTAAATATTTAATAGTTGATGAGTATCAAGATGTAAATGATGCACAAGAAAAAATTATAAAGTACTTTTCTGAACAAGGGGCAATTGTTTGTGTTGTAGGAGATGATGATCAAACTATTTATCAATGGCGTGGTAGCAATTTGAATTTCATAAAAAACTTTGCTAATTCGTATGCCAATGTTGAAAAAATCGATTTAGATATCAATTTTAGAAGCAGTAAGGGTATTACTGAAATTTCAAAGCAGGTCATAAACCAAAATAATAATCGTATAGCAAAAAACATGCAAAGTAACGAAAGTCAACAATATGAACTAGGAGATATAATTACATATGAGTTCGACAATCGGGCCTCAGAAGTTGATTTTATTGTAAATAAAATCAAACAATTGATTGGATGTAAATATGTACGTAAGGAAGTAGAGTTTAGATTGGATCTAGACGATATGGTTATCCTTGTTAGTTCTGTAAAGAGAATACCTGAATTAATCACTGAACTCGAAAAAAATAATATTGACTTTATTGTTGAAGGAACAAAGAATTTGTTTAATTCTGACGAAATTATGATTTTATGTGATACACTTTCTTTGATTTTTTCTCGGATTGTATTTGATCATAAAGGGCCAAACAAAGAACAAACAATGAAAAAGATCAAAGTGTCAGGTGTACCTGTTGAACTTGTAGCAAGATGGTGTAAATATACTTCACTTAGCAGAGATAAGATTAAAGAGAGTATCGAAGAATTTACAAAATTGCCTTTTGAATCGGATGATTATGAATATACTATTCAAGGTTCAATCAGAAAATTGTTTATGGATTTACAGTTATTCTGTGTTGCAGATGAAAAGATTCTTTACAATTGGGGCAAGTTTACGGAGATGATTAATGATTTTGAAAAAATTAATCTTGATATGGTTCCTTCATATAGACTGAAAGCATTTGAGACTTTTTTGACTCTTGAGGCTCCAGAAATATATCCGGAAGGTTGGTTGTCGCCTAATTTCAAGGCTGTAAAGTGTTTAAGGATTATGACATTTCATCAATCTAAAGGATTGGAATATCCAGTAGTATTCATGCCTTTTTTAACAAAACATTCAATTTTTCCGCAACGAAATCCTGGTGGTCTAAATGCTTGGGGGATCATAGATGACAATACAATAAAACAACAGTATGAAGATGATGACGAAAGTATTAGAAGAGTGTTTTATGTCGGAATGACTAGAAGTGAAAAGTTTCTTTTTCTTACTCGGTCTAACCATATTTCAGATAGTGGGAAAACACATTATAAAGCTCCAGCATTTCCGTTTGTAGAGACTAAGAATTCGCCTTTTAAAGAAACTCGCCTCTATTTGGACAAGGAATATGAAAAAAGTAATAAAGCCAAATTCTCCGCGGATGAAATTATCACATTGAATTTCTCCTTGCTTAAGGATTTGTTTGATTGTCCATACAAATTCAAAATGACTAATATATATGGTTTTTGTTCTCCTCTAAATATTCGTATGGGTTATGGTAGATCAATCCACAATATGTTAGATTACATTCACAAAAACTATGAAACAATTAGTTATAATGATCCTACGGTTATTGCAAGTATTGTAAAAAAATACTTACATCTGCCATACGGCTCTCCAAAACTGTATGAGGCAATGACTGAAAAGGCAATGAGAAATCTGACTTCCTATATTAAGAACAATGCTTCTAGATTTAAGTATATTAAGTTTTCTGAGAAGAGTATTGATTTTAGTGTTGATGAATATATGTTTATCAATGGAAGAATAGATCTTGTTAGAGATGAATTAAATCACACAATTACTCTTGTGGATTTTAAATCCAGTAGCGAAGTATTAACTAAGAGTCAAATAAAAAATCAATTAATGGTATATGTATTGGGATACGAGAGCTTGACTGGAGAAAAAGTCGACTACATTGAATCTTATGATTTTAATAATAGTAATCCTACTACAATTGAATTGTTAGATGATGATAGAGATACATTTAACGAAAAATTAAGAGAATGTGAAAAGACTATTAAGACGAATGATTATAAGAAGGTATTTGAAGTAGACAAAAATAAAAATCAGGATTTTTGTAAAAATATCCAGTGTGAATTTTATGGTGCTTGTTATCATGACAGAAAATAACAAGTTGATTCATTTGTTATTTCATATTCTATTGACAATTTATATATCAAAAAGTATAATTTTTTAAAATTCGTGATGGTGATAAAATGAGTATTGAATATATTAAATCAAGGTTTAAGCAACTCACTTTGGAATCTGAAGATCGTTGGGATTATCGCGGAAAAAGAAAAAGTGAGCGAGATTATGTTCATGGGTTTTGTACTTATCCTGCTATGATGGTTCCTAAAATGCAAAGGGAAATTTTAGAAGTGTGTCTTGAGCAGTCTAATAATAAGCGTCTCAAATTATTGGATCCATTTGCCGGATCAGGGACTGTTTTAGTTGAAGGAATGTTGAAAGGACTTGATATAGTTGGAATAGATATCAATCCACTTGCAGTTTTACTCTGCAAAGTTAAAACAACAATAATTAATCCCGAGATATTAGAGAAACATGTAAAAAAATTGAAAGAGGAAATCGATATTCTGAGGACGTCTTCAATAAAAAGACATTCTTTTGAGGGAATCGACAAATGGTTTACGGAACAAGCCGTAAAAGACTTAACAATTCTCCGTGAAGCTATTATTAAAGATAACGATATAAATGTTAGACGCTTTTTTTGGGCAACATTTTGTGAAATTGTCAGAATAGTGTCTAATTCTAGAGATTGTACCTATAAATTGCATATTAAAGAAAAAACGGATATTGCTAATTATAATAAAGACGCAATAGAGCTTTTTTTGAAAACATTAAACTACAATGAAAAGAAATATTTCTCGTTTTATAGTACATTGAAAACTTCTGGAAACCTTAAAAAAGACGGGAATTCGTACAAGGGAAACATAAAAATTGTTTTGTCGGATTCAATTACTTATCTTAAACATACAAAGCAAAAATTTGATTTGGTTTTGACCTCGCCACCTTATGGGGATAATCACACTACGGTTTCATATGGACAATATTCGGTTATGCCATTAAGGTGGATTGATTGCTCTGACATTGATGATGATTTTGACGAAGATTTATTATCCACTTTATGTGGAATTGACAATGCATCGTTGGGTGGTAAATCCGCAAACAAAAGTATGACAAGAAGACGAAAAAGCGTGTTGGGAAAATCACGTACTTTAAAAAGTCACTGCAATGAAATTGAAGCAAGTGCGGTCAAACAGGTTAACAAACTTATCGCTTTTTATAGCGATTATGATTTATTCTTGTCTGTGCTGTCTAAGAAAATGAAACAAAACTCAGTTTCGGTGTGGACATTAGGGAATAGGAAAATTGCGAAAAAAGAAATACTCATGAACAATATAATGATTGAACTTTGTTCGCAGTACCAGTTATCTTTAGTGACGAGTTTTACAAGGAAAATTCATAATAAAAGGATGCCGGAAATAAGTTCTTATGTTGGTGAAAAAAAAGAACCACAAACAACAATGACGAGAGAGCATATATTAGTGTTTGTAAAAACAACGAAATCTACAAATGTTATAGAATGTGATGATTAATATTTTGAAAATAGTACATGACTCCATTGAATAGCTCTACAGTCATTGGTGTGCTAAAACCCCCTATTTTTTATATGTATCGGTTTGATAATCAATTTGTTGCTTTGTAGTAGAACTGGAGATACGGCATGCTTTTTGGAATAATAAATAAATTTTATTTTCGTATGTAGGATGAGAAACTCATGCAAGGCTACAACCTCACAGAAGGAACACACTAAAATCAAATAAAATTATATAAAACGGCTGTCGTAACAAGGTGTTTTGTTAAACGACAGCCGAAAAATTTTACAATAGTGTCAGCTGAATATCAATAGGGGAAAGAAAATATACTTCGACCTTATCACCGACATCAGCTTGCATGTGTTTATACCAATCGCCGAGAAGTTTGAGATTATTATTACCTGCAAATTGCTTTGCGAATTCATCGCCTTCATGAACGCAACCTTGAGATTTTACTTGGTCATTTAGAAAGCCGTCCACACTTATACAGTTATAAATGTTTGTTCCAAGAAGGTCCTGTCCATTTGTGTGGTTTGAATTAAATAAATTGTATGCTTTAGCATATCTACGAGGTATTGCTAGATAGGCCTCACCTTGTCTCGTATGTCTGGAATTAGTATATCGTTCTTCGCCCCACCCCAGTTGAGACGGGGTTAGTTCTACAATATATCTATCGCCTGCTTGAGCCATTTGAATTCACCTCCTTTTTATAGGTTTATATTATATATAGACACGTGAACGAACGATTTTTGGCGTACAATTTACATTATAACGAAAATCGTTTTAGTCTAGCATTTGGGTGCAGTAGTTATAGAAAATTTATTTATATTCGATTCTACTTTTTCATATAAAAGAATAATCTGAATAAATGTTTTGAAAAGATACGAGATTGCTAAATATTAGTACAAGTGTTAAAATAAAAAAACAAGTTGTGTTGAAACATCTGAAAGGAGAAGGCGATATGTTTTACGATAAACAACCTTTTTTAAATAAACAAAATTACAAAGAAATGCTTCGAATAATGGGACAGTTGTCAAATCTCTTTTCTGAAAGTGATTGTCCATATTTGGCATATCGAGCGCATGAAAATATTTTCTGCAGATATTTAGAAGCTGAAAACCTAGCGCGTTCAGATTGTTCTGCCGATGCTAAAAAAGATGGTATTGGAATTGGACTCAAAACATGGACTGGAAATGATGACCAGAAGGTAGCAGAGTTTGGTAAACTGAAGAAGAATTATTCAGAACTTACAGGGATTGAACTTGTAAAAAGAATTGCTGAGTATAGAAATGAGAGAATAAGGGTTACTAAAAGGCTTCATGGTATAGAACAGATGATATATCATGTTGTCAAGCGTGTTCCAAACATGATGCAAATTTTAGAATGTGCATTTGATTATATTGATATAGATTCCATTAAAATAATTCCTAATAGGGGCAATGATAATAACACATATTTTACAGATGGACAGCATACATATCATTTCAGTGTGTCAAAGAACACATTATATATGATATTTGATGACTTAAAATTGTTAGATTCATTTGAGGTAAATGTAGTAGAAGATCCTTATAGAATTTTACTATCTTTCGCGCGTTCAAATTCGGGAAGTAACCCTAAATTTGATTGGCTAACTAATAGAGAAGGCATTGTAAAAGAATTTGAGGCGATACCAAAAATGAAAATGGATAACAAACCAATGTTGTGCTTGCCATTGTATTCCAGAAGAGGACCTGATAAAGAAAAGTTTGTTGCAGAAAAGAGTGGATTAAATCAATGGAATGCAGCTGGTCGAGCGAGAGATGTAAATGAAATATACATTCCTTATCAGGCGGTAGATAGACAAAGAGATTTAATTTTCTTTCCACCAAGAGATACTCCATTTACTTTGCATTTGCCGGATGGAACCGCAATATCTGCAAAGGTATGTCAAGAGGCAGACAAGAACAATGCGTTGGTTGGGAAATCGGTAATGAGCAATCCAAACAAGGTGCTCGGGAAATGGTTGTTAAGAGATGTTTTTGAAGTACCTGAAGGTACAGTTATTACATATGAAATGTTGGAGTTGTTCGGTGTTGACAGTGTTATTTTTACTAAAAATGCAGAATTGGATTATTCAATTGATTTTGCTGAAGTAGGAACATATGAACAATTTTACGGAGAGGAAAAAGACTAGGGAAATCTGGTCTTCTTTTTTATAAAAATTCATTGCGGCGCGCCGCGATTTTTGGTATGATATCAGTAGTTGAATTTAGGAGGAATTATTTATGTTGAGATGTGCATCCTTTTTCGCTGGAGTGGGAGGAATAGATATTGGATTCGAGAGTGCAAAATTATTTAAAGTTATTTATGCAAACGAAATTGATCCATATCCAGTAAAGACTTATGAGTTAAATAGCAAGGTTAAGGTAGATTGTAGGGATATACATGAAGTAAAGAATGAAGAAATACCGGATTTCGATGTGATGTTAGCTGGTTTTCCTTGCCAAGCATTTAGCGTTGCAGGATATAGAAAAGGATTTGATGATGAAAAAGGTAGGGGGACCTTGTTTTTTGAATTGGTACGCATAATAAAAGCAAAGCAGCCTCAAATAGTTTTTTTGGAGAATGTAAAGAATTTGGTTGGACATGACAATGGAAATACCTTTGCAGTCATTGTAGATGAATTACAAAAAGAAAATTATCATGTAAAATATGCCGTTTTAAATGCAATGGAATATGGAAACATTCCACAGAATAGAGAAAGAATCTATATTGTGGCTTTCAAAGATATTGAACAATATAAGAGCTTCGAATTTCCTTTACCTGTACCATTGAAAAAGAAACTTTCTGATATTATTGATTTCAAAAATTTAGTCGATGAAAAATATTATTATACAGATGGAAAATACAAAGGAGATATATACAAACAGCTTGTCGAAGCAATGGATGATGAAAATGCTATTTATCAGTGGAGAAGAAAATATGTAAGAAAAAATAAAAGTGGAGTAGTTCCTACACTTACGGCAAATCAGGGTGAAGGTGGTCATAATGTATGCTTGATAAAAACAATGCATGGAATTAGAAAAATGACTCCGCATGAATGTTTTAACACACAGGGATTTCCTAAAAAATTCAAACTACCAACCGATATGAGCGATGCGAGATTATACAAGCAGGCTGGTAATTCTGTGTGTGTATCGGTAATACAGCGTATAGCAGGAAAAATAGCAGAAGCATATAAGAGTTGTGTATAAGAGGAAAAAGTAAATGGATTATGAAGCAGGTGAACTTCGTATAGAGTTAAATAACTACTACGTACAAAAAAAGAAACACTTTTTGGCATATGCAACTATGCTACAATCAGACAAAGGAGAATGTTTTAATTTTGCCTATAATATGTCTTATGCGAAAAAGGGTGCCCACAGAGATTCCAGAAGTGGTGGAGTGATGCATAGAACAATGGGGCAAATATTCATCAATACTTTTCAAGGGAAAATGGCGGAGTTTGCGCTATATCGCTATTTAACAAGTCGTCATATAGATGTAGACAAACCGGATATTTCAGAATATAAGTTGGGCAAATGGGATTCCTTTGATTTGGATTGTCAAGGTAAACATTTTTCTGTAAAATCAACAAAATCATATGGGGATTTATTGCTGTTGGAAACCAAAGATTGGAATAAAAAAGGAGAGTACATCCCAAATCTTTTGGAAGGAACAGCCAAATACGATTATACTGTGTTGGTTAGATTCACACCAGATGGTGAAGGGTTGATGAAAGAGAAAAAGCTTCTATATCAAAGAGAAAATGAAATTCCAAGTAATATCAGGGATATTTTGATTGAAACTATTTATAGAAAAAATTGGACATATGATTTTCCGGGCTTTATTTATCATAGCGAACTAGTTAAATTAATAAAAGAAGGGCGCATTATACCACAAAGTGCGATGTTAAATGGAAGAACAAAAATGGATGCAGAAAATTATTATTTTCAAACAGGGAACATGCATTCCATGCCGGAGATTTATACTCCGAATATAAGAGAGGGTATTGATGAGAGAGCATCTGTGCGTTTAAAAAGAAAATGTCCGAACTGTGGAAGGACATTAGTGCTAAGGCGTGGATACAATTGGTTTTGGGGATGCGAAGGTTACTTTGATAGAACTAAGTGTAACTATCATGAACCAATAGAAATGTAAAATTTATTGTTTATTAAATACGGAGTGAATGTATGGCAGAAAAATATCGTGTAAAATGGACTAGAGAAGAAACAATTTTAGCTTTTGATTTATACTGTAAAATACCCTTTTCAAAGATTAGCAAAGCAAATAAGGATATTATTGCATTGGCTAACTTGCTAGGAAGAACACCTAGTTCTGTAGGATTGAAAATGGCGAATCTTGCACATTTTGACCCCGAATTAAGAGCAAGGAATGTTTCTGGGATGTCGAATGCTAGCAAGCTAGATGGAGAAATATTTCAAGAATTTGCTAAAGATTGGACAGAGTTATCTTATCAGGCACAAATAATTAAAGCTAAGATGAGTCAAACGACGATTGAAGAAGTTGCCGAGATTGACGATGTAGAAGAAATAGTGAAACTGCCAGATGGTAAATATCGTGAACAAGCAATGAAGGCAAGAGTGGGGCAATACTTCTTTAGAATGTCGGTACTTTCTGCATACAGGAATAGATGTTGTGTCACAGGAATGGAATTGCCAAATGTTTTAATTGCTAGTCATATTAAACCATGGCTAGATAGTGATGAAAAGACTGAAAGAACCAATCCTAGCAATGGACTGTGTCTCAATGCTCTCCATGACAAGGCTTTTGATAAAGGGTTGATTACTATTGATAAAAACTATTGCATTCTCAATTCGAAGGTGTTGAAGGATGCAGATATGGATAAAGAGTCAAAGGAATGGTTGCTTTCCTATGAAGGTAAACAAATTATTCTACCAGATAGATTTTATCCAGGACGTCAGTTTATAGAATATCATAATGATGTGATTTTTCGAGGTGCATAATGTATACATACGAAAGTATTCGTAAAATGTCATTTGAGTTAAAGTACGCTATAGTAGCAAACAAATACAGATATTTCCACGGGGCACAAGTGCACCACAAAGGAGAGAACTAACATGATCATCTATTTTTCAGGAACAGGCAACAGCAGATACTGTGCACAGATGCTTGCGGACAAGTTAGAGGAAGAATTATTTGATTCTTTTTACCATATTAAAAACGGAATCGCGGCGGAGTTGGTTTCGGGGACGCCGTGGGTGTTTGTGTCGCCGACGTACTGCTGGCAATTGCCACACGTATTCGAAGAATTTATTCGGACGGCGCGTTTCGAGGGCTGCAAGGAAGCGTATTTTGTGATGACTTGCGGCAACGACATCGGAAATGCGAGTGAGAAGATTGCGAAATTATGCGAGGAAGTAGGATTGAATTACCGAGGCGTTTTGCCGGTGGTGATGCCGGAGAACTACATTGCGATGTTTGAGGTGCCACAGCCGGAGCTTGCGAAACGCATTGTGTTTGTAGCGAAACGCTCGCTTTTAAAGGTGGTCAGAACGGTTCGAAAGGGAGAGCGTTTCCTTGAACCGAAGGTGAATTTGGCGGATAAGTTCAAATCTGGACCACTCAACCCAATTTTCTACAAGTTATTTGTCAAGGCGAAGTCATTTTATACAACGGACGCCTGCATTGGATGCGGGAAATGTGCGAAGGTGTGCGTGCTAAACAACATTTCCATAAAGGATGGCAAGCCGGTGTGGGGCGATGCGTGTACGCACTGCATGGCGTGCATTTGCGGATGTCCGACGGAGGCGATTGAATATGGAAAACGCAGCCAGGGTAAGCCAAGATACCAGTGCGAAGAATATAAGAAGTAATTTTCATATATTGAAATGTAATAAAGTTAAAAAGGAGCCACACCATGAACCTAAAAGACTTAATCTACTGTCGCAAATCCACCCGCAGTTACACGAACATCCCGGTGGACGAAGCGACAATTCAAAAGATACAAGAATTTACAACAACCATTCAACTATTATATCCGGACATCAGGGTGCGTTCGGAGATTGTCAGCAGGGAAAATGTGAAATGCATTTGCCCATGGACAACGCCGCAGTTAATCACCATTTTCACGGAGGACAAAGAGGGTGCCTTAGTAAATGTTGGTTTCATGTTCCAACAACTCGACCTTTACCTGCACAGCATCGGTTTGGGAGTATGCTGGCTCGGAATGGGCAAACTCAGCGCACAAGGTATTGTCGAGACGAAAAATGATGACGGTCTTGAATTTGTTATGATGTTAGCGTTTGGTGAGCCGAAGGGTGAATTGTATCGAGGCTCAACCGGCGAGTTCAAGCGTAAGAGCCTTGCGGAAATTTCCGATGAGCAGGACGAGAGACTGGAGCCGGCACGATTTGCGCCATCCAGCGTAAACAGTCAGCCGTGGTATTTCACTCACGAGGGCGACACCATCCACGCATACTGCGCACTTCAGGGATTGTTTAAGGCGAAAGTGCTTGGCGACATGAATCAGATTGACATGGGTATCGCGTTGGCGCATATGTACGTTGCAAATGAAGATACGTTCCGTTTCTTCAAGGCAGACAGCGCGAAGGAATTAAAAGGATATGCTTATATCGGTAGTTTTACAATATGATTTCAGAAAGGAAGGGAAGGTGTTATATGTTCCCATTAATCAACAAACGAGAAACAGGAATTAATTTGCGCAGAATTATGGATGAGCGTGGTATAACTGCAAGGGACGTGCAGGAATATCTTGGCTTAGGGTGTGTGCAGAGTGTATATCGTTGGATTGATGGCGTCAATATGCCAACGATTGATAATTTATACGCTCTTAGCGCATTGTTCCAATTACCAATTGATGCAATTGTGCGTGGTAATCGAGCACCGATTGTACCAAGCATCTTATTAGAAACGCTTGATTTGCGTGATAGAAGATTATATGCGTATTATGAAAAATTAAATGCGCTACGTGCTGCATAAAAATTGAACTACAAGTTCAATGACAAATGTAATATCCTCCCTTAAAATTGTTTTTAGAGATAAAACTTTAGAGACAAATTTCAGGGAGGATTTTTTTATGAGTGAAAAAATGTTGGTAACACAGGCATTAATTATAGAATGAAGCCGTGGCAATTGCTGCGGCTTTGTTTGTTGATAGAGCAGAGATGAAATTTAAAAACTTGAGGTTTTAAATTTCAACCCAAAAAAGAAAGGGGAAGCAAATATGGATGAGAAAGAAAAGATGGAAGTTGTAATTCAGGAGGAAGAACCGTTAGCTAATTTGGAAATTACAGAAAAAACAATTAAAAACTTAATATATGTAGTACGCGGACAACAGGTAATGCTAGATAGTGATTTAGCAGTTTTGTATCAAGTAGAGACAAAAACCTAAATAAGGCAATGAAGAGAAATATAAATCGTTTTCCTGAAGAGTTCTGTTTTCAGTTAACAAAAGCGGAGTATGAAAACTTGAAGTTCCAATTTGGAACTTCAAGTTTTCAAAGAGAGGATAATGGGTATGGGGGTAGACGAAAATTACCATACGTTTATACGGAACAAGGAATAGCAATGCTTTCTGCTGTTTTGAGAAGTGAAATTGCGGTGAAAGTTAGCGTACGTATTATGAAAACTTTTGTGGAGATGCGACGATATTTAGCACATGATACATTTTTATTGGAGAAGGTAAATCAGTTAGAAAGTATGCAAATTGAGGGAGACATAAAAAGGCAACAATTTGAAGAAAAAACAGAAAAAAATTTCGAAGAAATTTTTAATTATATATCCGAACACAAAGAAGTATCTCAAAAAATCTTCTTCGAAGGACAAATATATGATGCGTTTAGTTTGCTCACCCAATTAGTATCCAAAGCAGAAAAGACAATCGTACTGATAGACAATTATGTTGATATTGGAACCTTGAATATTTTGGCCAAAAAGAATCCTAACGTAGAGGTACTTATGTATACGTTAAAAAAAACAAAATTGTCTCAAGAAGATATAGATAACTTTAATCACCAATATCCATCACTAGAGGTAAGTTATACAAACGTGTTTCACGATAGGTTTTTAATCCTAGATGAAAAATGTGTGTATCATATTGGTGCATCATTGAAAGATGCGGGAAAAAAGTGCTTCGCCATTAACAAGATAGAGGACAAAATAATTGTAAAGGGTATATTAAATAGATTAGTCAATAAAGAAATTGAAATTTTATAAAACAATAAGGTGGTGAAATCATTGGCAACAATACTGGTAGATTATGAGAATGTATTTACAACCGACGGACTCAAAGGTGCGGAATATCTAAAAGAAAACGATACGCTTGTTATTTTTTATAGTCAGAGTTGTGAAAAGATTCGTGCGGAGTACATAGATATGATAGAAAACGCACTGTTGTCATTAAACGCACCAGAGGATGTGACTCGCAGAAGGTTAATACATGAGAAAGTGAGAAGCCTGAATATAGATTCGGAGCAAGCGAGAATAAAAGAACACAGGGAATTTGTAAATAAAATCATAAGAACTTTTGAGGGAACAGAATACGAAGAAAAAACGGATAATATTTTAAAATTCATAGAGAAGCAAGACATGAAAACGCCAAGAATTCTGTATACGGGTTCATTGCATGAATTTGGACGAGAGGATGGAAGGGCCATTTATCAGATATTGAAGCAAGTGGTTTAGGGTATATACATAAACAGCTACTGAGGACACCCCAGTAGCTGTAAATTTTTATTCTGCAGCAAGAAACTCTTTCACCTTCTCCGTCATCTTCAACCCATCCTGATACCCGACATCATATATTTCCTGTATCTTCCCAGGGTTGTTTTCCAATCGACCGATATTCAAGGAAGCCGCCGGGCGAATGACCAGCACGGTGCCTTCTTGCTCCATTTCTTTGAGTTTGGCCAAAGAATCATTGTACATCACGTGGCGATTTTGCAACGCCTTTACGAATTTTGGATATTTGCGGTAAGCGAGTCTCGCAAGCCATGGCATTTCTGCTTTCTTCACATAACCATCCTCGCGCGTCAAAACAACAACATTACGTTGGTAGCCTATTTCCTGAAAGGCGAGAACAGGGATGCTGTCGGTAACTGCACCATCTAGGTATTTCTTTCCGCCTATTTCTACGATTCGTGAAAAATGTGGAAGAGAGGCAGAGGCGCGCAGATAGTCCACTTCTTTGAACATATCTTTAACCAGATGGTTTACGGCTTTACCGGTTTCCAAATCTGTGCAAGTGACATAGAAATCAGTCGATGAAGCCAGAAATGCATCGTTGTCATACACATCCAATTTCTCCGGCAGTTCATGATAACAGAAATCCGCCCCGACAAAATCGCCTGTGGTAATGAGGCTCTTGAAACTCATAAAACGCGGGTCCTTGCAGTATTTCTTATAATAGCGAATACTGCGGCCTTTCTGACGAGACACGAAGGAGCAGCCGTGAATAGCCCCGGCAGAGACACCGATTACTCCGTCAAAATTGATATCATGTTCCATAAATGCATCTAATATTCCTGCGGTGTAAATGCCACGCATGCCGCCGCCTTCCAATACAAGTCCGGTTTTCAAAAAATCGCTTCCTCTCAAAATCGTATATGAGTATTTTAATGCATTTTTTCTATCGATTCAACCACCAAACGCCAAAGTTCAAATACGCCGCAAACGTGACCCATAATAGGTATGGAAGATTCAAGTACGCAGCCGTCTTCGAAATCTTGTCGAACTGCCGTATCATCAGGATAATCAGCACCCATAAGAGTAGTATCCAGAAAAATGAGAACAGGCGCCATTCGAAGTTGAAGAAGAAAATCGACCACAGGAAATTTACAATGAGCTGATAATTGTAAATCATCAGGGCGTCGGATTTTGCTTCTGCGTTGGCATCTGAAGTTTTGATTAGGTAGGCGGAGATTCCCATCAGTATGTAGAGGATGGTCCACACGACCGGGAACAGCCAGCCCGGCGGCGAGAGGGGTGGTTTTATCAGGACGTTAAAATCTTGCATTGCGTTCCGCGTGAGGAGGCCTGCGACGGCACCTACGAGCGGCGGAAGGGCAATGCTCTTTATAAGTAGTTTTCTGTTTTCGTTCATAGCATGTACCTCCACTACAAATATATGCGAGCACATGCCAAATATAACACAGCGAAATACAACTCAATCAAATATAACTCGACTAATCACAACCCAGTCAAATTATAACAATTGCAAAGAAAAACGGAGCATAGTATACTATAAAAAACATCTATGATTCGAAGGGGGAATGACCTTATGCAATACATGATTTCATTTTTGGAGGGCATCATCACATTCATTTCACCGTGTCTGCTCCCGATGCTTCCAATCTATATTTCGTATTTCGCCGGAGGAGGCGAACGAACGACGAAGAAAACGGTTACAAATGCGCTTGGATTTGTGCTGGGCTTTAGTCTTGTGTTTATCGCGATGGGCGCATTGGCGGGAACAGTCGGAAGTTTCCTGACCAAGTATCAGACAGTTGTAAATATTGTTTCCGGAGCGATCGTGATTATCTTTGGCCTGAATTTTCTTGGGGTATTTCAACTCAGACTATTTAACGGCAATCACGGGAACAGCAAATTTAATCCGGAAAATATGGGATTCTTCTCAGCGGTGCTGTTTGGAATTATTTTCTCAATCGGGTGGACACCGTGCGTGGGAACATTCTTAGGTTCGGCTCTGATGCTCGCGTCGCAGCAGGGAAGCGTGCTGAAAGGAACACTGATGTTAGTGGCGTACTCTGTTGGACTTGGAATTCCGTTTTTGTTCAGCGCGGTTCTCATCGACAAACTGAAAACGGCATTTGATTTTATTAAGAAACATTACAGAATCATTAATTTCGTGAGCGGCGGGCTTCTGGTGGTAATCGGTATTCTGATGGCAACCGGAATGTTTGGCAGATTCCTTGCGCTGCTCAGTTAGGAGGCAATATGAAGAATAAGAAAATGTTAGGGATTGGCGTTGTATTGTTCGTGATGCTGATTGTGGGCGCGTCTATCCTATATAATGAGATGAAGGACAAGGTGGAGGATAACTCTTTCCAAATCGCAGGAGGCGCTAACTCAGACGACAAAGACAACAGCGCAGACAACAAAGACAACAACACAGACGACAAAGTTGCTGCCCCTGATTTCACCATGACAGACAAGGACGGCAATGAAGTAAAGTTCTCAAGTTTTGCAGGAAGGCCAATCGTGCTGAATTTCTGGGCGAGCTGGTGCGGTCCATGTCAGATGGAGATGCCGGACTTTGAGGAAATGTACAAGACATATGGCGAGGAAGTGGCATT
Source organism: Faecalimonas sp. (assembly GCA_045629665.1). Classification (GTDB taxonomy): domain Bacteria; phylum Bacillota; class Clostridia; order Lachnospirales; family Lachnospiraceae; genus Faecalimonas. The sequence continues at coordinate 6,448 of JAZQRQ010000073.1, read as the reverse complement.
TGTAATGGTAAATATGACGGACGACGCTCAGGAAACAGTGGACAGCGCGACGCAATTTATTACCGAAAAGGGCTATACATTCCCGGTGTATTATGATACAAAAATGGAAGGTGCCTATTACTACAGAGTATATTCCTTGCCGACGACCTATTTCATCGATGCGGAAGGGTATGTAACTGCAAGTAATAAAGGTATGATTAGTGGAGAAAATCTACAAAAAGGAATCGAAGCGATTCGATAGAGTTTGACGAGAAAAGGAATGACATTATGAACAATACAACAGAGAAAAAAGGCCTGAACATCAGCGCCAAATCATTTATAACAGCAATCTTAGTAATATTCATCCTCATGGTACTGACCTACAGTCTGACATTCATGGTGCCGGATGCAGGCATCCCGTTTTGGAAATGGGCGCTGTCACCGATTCTGGTACTAACCGCAGATGGTAACGTGTCCTTAATCGCGGTGATTGCGTTCCTATTAGTGATCGGCGGTGTATTCAACTGCTTAGAAAAATGTGGCCTGATGAAATACATGTTAGATAAGATTACGTTCCGTTACGGAAAGGAGCGTTACAAATTGATGGCGCTCATCGTCCTGTTCTTCATGGCGATGGGAAGCTTCATCGGCTCGTTTGAAGAATGTGTGCCACTGGTGCCAATTGTGGTGGCACTTGCGATACGTCTCGGATGGGACGCACTCACAGGTATCGGCATGAGTCTGCTTGCCATCGGATGTGGTTTCTCAGCAGGCATCTGCAACCCATTTACAGTTGGAGTGGCGCAGGAACTTGCAGGACTTCCGATGTTCTCGGGGATGTGGTTCCGCGCGCTGGCGTTTTTGCTGGTGTACGCACTACTTATGGGATTTTTATACTTATACGCGAAGAAAATTGAAAAACCGATTCAAGCGGACCAGATAGAAACACAGGGTAATGCGAAGCAGAGTGGGCAGCAGGTTGACGTTGATTCAATCAGTCTGGTATTTAAAGACAATGAAAACATGAACCGCGGTCTCTTATGGTTCGCAGGTCTTATGGTTACAGGCATCGCAGTGGTTCTGAGTTCCGTGTTTATCACAGCGCTACAGGACTACACGATGATTATTGTGGCGCTTACATTTTTACTGGCGGGCATGATCGCGAGCGCAGTATCGCGAAACGGCGGAAACCTAGGAAAAATCTTCTGGAACGGACTGGTCAGCGTGCTCCCGGCGGTACTTATGATTTTGATGGCAAACTCTATTAAGTACACACTGGTAGAAGGAAATGTGCTCAATACGCTCTTAAATGCTGCAGTTGACATCGCGGCGACGTTGCCGAGATGGTCGGTAATCCTATTTATTTACCTGATTGTGCTGATTATGAATTTCTTTATCGCGTCCGGTTCGGCGAAAGCATTTTTACTGATGCCGCTGATTGTGCCGGTTGCGGAAGTGTTCGGTATCTCAGCGCAGCTCTGCGTAGTAGCGTTTGCATTTGGTGATGGATTTTCCAACGTATTTTATCCGACCAATCCGGTGCTGCTTATCAGCCTCGGACTGGCAAATGTGGATTATGGAAAATGGGTGAAATGGAGTTGGAAGTTCCAGACGCTTAACTTGATTTTGACAAGTGGATTGTTACTGATAGGACTGATGATTGGTTATTGATAAATGAATTGAGGGAATGATAAACATATTATTGAAATGATGAAATAAACGAAAGGAATCAACATGACCAAAGGTAAGCAGCACTTAAAATTCGTCACTGAAAAACTGAATAGTAAAATCGCCGAGATGAGTGCAGTTATCGAGGAGGTTCAGAAGGATATCGTCAGCATGAACGATTACTACTGGGAGAACTATACCGAGATGGACCAGTATGGTTATGAGGATTTTGACAACAGGCGTGCTCTCGTCACGCAGGTAAATGCCAATGAGGAGAACCGTCTGAAATTGCATCGCCTAAAGAAAATGCAGGGCGCACCGTTTTTCGGTAGTGTGGAGTTCCGATATGAGGGTGATGAGGCGGCCGAGGATTTCTACATTGGAATTGGAAATTTTGCGGAGCGCGCCGGAAGCAAACCGCTGATTTACGATTGGCGTGCTCCGGTCAGCGGGCTTTTCTATGATTATGACAAGGGCAAGGCTTCCTACGAGGCGCCGGGCGGAATCATGGATGGCGAGATTGTTTCGAAGTGGCAGTACAAGATTCGAAACAACAAGATGATTTACGAGTTTGAGAGCGATGTAAAAATTGATGATGACATCCTTAAGCAGGAGCTGGGGAAAAATGGGGATGTGCAGTTAAAGAATATTGTGCGCACCATCCAAAAGGAGCAGAATGCGATTATCCGCAACACGAAGGACAAGATTATGGCGATTCAAGGTGCGGCAGGCAGTGGAAAAACGTCTGTGGCACTTCATCGAATTGCATATCTTTTATATCATGACAGAGAACGGCTCAAGTCCTCTAACGTTTTGATTCTATCGCCGAACAGCGTGTTCTCAGATTATATTTCCCATGTGCTTCCGGAACTTGGCGAGGAGCATATCATGGAGATGAGTTTTGACTTGTTTGCCTACAAGGAACTTCAGGGTATTGTGGCAGATTGTGAGGACCGCTATGACCATATTGAAAAACGTATTCGTTATGCAGACGAAGAGGCGAAGCAACGCTATGATTGGAAACAGTCTCAGGAGTACATCGGTGCAGTAGAAGGTTTTCTGGTACTGTTGGAAGATGAACTTATGAATTTTAAAAAGTTCGAGTATCGTGGTTATGTCAAGACTGTCGAGGAGATTGTAGAACTTTTTTATTTTAAATTCTCGGAGCATCCACTGCTGACGCGAATGGAAGCAGTAATGGAATATATTATAGATGAGTATGAGACTCTGTATCGCAGAAGTTTTTCGGAAGAGGAGATGCTTTGGATTCGCGAATGGTTTATGGGCATGTACGAAACGATGGATGTCTATGAAATCTATAATTGGATTTTGGAAGAGAACGGTTGGCCGACACTCTCGGATGTGCCACAAGAACAACGCATAATTTCGTATGAAGATGTGTACCCGCTTCTTTACTTAAAACAGCGTCTTCGTGCAGTGAAGTCGCACAAAAATATTCGTCATCTTATTATAGACGAGATGCAGGATTATTCATATCTTCAGTATGTGATATTGGAGCGTATGTTTTCTTGCAATATGACAATTCTGGGTGACCGTGCGCAGACGGTGGGAGATGAACTACGGGATGTTCTGAAGTTTCTACCTAAGATATTTGGCAAACAGATTCGAGAAATTGAGATGAAGCGCAGTTACCGCAATACGTTGGAGATTGCAGAGTATGCTTCTAGGTGGACGGAGGCGAGTGATATCACATACCTAGAGCGTCATGGAAAGCCAGTCGAGGAACGATGTGTCGCTTCCGAAAGAGAGGCATTGGAAGACATTCTGCGTCATATAAGACTGGGTCATGATGGATATGAGACAGCGGCGATTCTGACTATGACAGAAGAACAGGCAAAGAGGATATATCAGTATTTAAAGAAATATCGGACAGATGTGAATTATGTCAATCGTGACAGCTCAGTATTCCAAAAGGGCATTACCGTGACAACGTATTATCTCGCCAAAGGTCTGGAGTTCGACCAGGTATTTATCTTTGGTGGAGAGAAGGACAATGCGTTTTTCAAGCAGTTCCGATACATCAGTGCGACGAGAGCGTTGCATGAATTGCATGTATATGAGATTTCTATAAAATAATAAATCCGCTTTCTAATACCCAGAAACATCAAAATCATGGGTATAGAAGCGGATTTTTTCTAACTTGTCTTTCGGTCAATTTTTTTTGTGTTAAACTTCGAATACATAATCGTCTGCTCGGAGTACAACCCCGTATACCCGGATAACATATAACTAATTGCTACACCTATCAGTAGGTATCTCATGGAGTCAAAACCAAACATTTCGAATCCGATAATAAGAGAAGTAATCGGGCTGTTGGTTACCCCGCAGAACACGGCCACCATACCGACAGCCGCACAGAGTGACGGCGACAATCCGACGAGTGTACCAAACATGCAGCCGAAGGTTGCACCAATACAGAATGAAGGCACGATTTCACCGCCTTTGAATCCTACACCGAGCGTGATGGCTGTAAAGATAATCTTCCAGAGGAACGCCGTCATCGGTGCTTCACCTAAGAATGCTTCTTCAATGAGGTTTACTCCGGCACCGCTGTATGCAGTGGTGCGAAGAATGACAGTGAGTAAAATTACGATTGCACTACCGGCAACCACACGAAGGTAAGCGTTTGGTATGTATTTGCGGAACAGGTGTCCCGATTCGTGCAAGGTTTTGCAGAAAATCATGCTAACAACTGCACAGAGTATGCCAAGTAATACAATTAGAAGTACCGGAACTAAGGCGAAGTTCACCGGTTCTGTAATTGTAAATGCTTCTGCGTGACAGCCCATCTCGTGTGCAAATGTAGAGGCAACCAGAGATGCAAACATACAAGGCACGAATGCCGCGTAGTGCATAATACCGATACTGCCAACCTCCATTGCGAAGATAACGGCAGCAAGAGGTGTACCGAATATTGCTGAGAAAGCTGCGCTCATACCACACATCACAATCATGCGAGTGTCTTCATCATTGAGTTTAAACCAACGTCCAAGTTGATTTCCAATACTTCCGCCAAGCTGAAGTGCAGCACCTTCACGTCCTGCCGAACCACCGAATAAATGCGTCAAGATGGTTGACACAAAAATCAACGGTGCCATGCGAAAAGGAATCTGAGATTCTGCGTGCAGGGTGGAGATGACAAGGTTCGTCCCCTTATCATTTTCATAGTTACTTACTTTATATAAAAATACAATCAAAAGTCCGGCAAGCGGCAATGCCAATATTATCCATGAGTGTGCATTGCGAAATGCATTTGCCAGTCCCAGGCCTTTTACAAACAGAATTCCCACACCGCCAACAACGAATCCGGTGATTATTGCGAGGATAATCCAACGCAGGAAATCTATAGCAGTTGTGCGTGCGGCTTCCAATCTTTCTTTTAGTGTATTCATCATCATTCCTCTTTTCGTAACAACTTCAAATAACCTCACTTATTATATATTTATTTTCAAAATAAGGCAATGCAAAATCACAATGAACATTGACGAATTTTCTTGAAAGAAGTATGATAGTGAATATGAAATTTGTATAAAAGGGGACGAATACAGATGAAATTTACAAAGATGCAAGGTCTTGGAAACGATTATGTCTATGTGAATTGTTTCGAAGAGAAAATAGAGAATCCGAGTGAGGTAGCTATCAAAGTCAGCAATCGTAACTTCGGTGTCGGCTCGGATGGACTTATTATGATAAATCCATCGAAGGTGGCAGACTTTGAGATGGAGATGTATAACGCAGACGGCTCTCGTGGAGAAATGTGCGGAAACGGCATTCGCTGCGTTGGCAAATATGTTTATGATTATGGTTTGACCGATAAGACCAGTATCTCCGTAGAGACTTTGGGTGGAATTAAATATCTTGATTTCACAGTAGAAAACGGCAAGGTAAAGCTTGTGAAAGTGGATATGGGAAGTCCGGAGCTGGTTGCGGAGAACATTCCAATTGTGGCAGATGATGAGAAAGTGATTGATGCTCCAATTATGGTTGATGGAAAAGAGTACCGTATGACAGGCGTATCTATGGGTAATCCACATACGGTTGTCTATATTGATGATGTGCAGGGATTGGAGATTGAAAAGATTGGTCCGAAGTTCGAGAATCATGAAAGATTTCCAAAACGCATCAACACGGAGTTTGCACGAGTGATTGACAAGAGTACCGTTGAGATGCGTGTGTGGGAGCGCGGTTCAGGCGAGACGCTTGCTTGTGGAACGGGAGCGTGTGCTGTTGCAGTTGCAAGTATTTTGAACAGATTTACTGAGGATAAAGTTACAGTGAAGCTTCTCGGTGGAGATTTGCAGATTGAATGGGATAGAGAAGCAAATAAGGTCTATATGACGGGACCGGCAGAGGTTTCTTTTGAGGGTGAGATAAATTTATAGAGAGATACCATAAGGTGGTTATTACGAACGACAATCAGGACGAAAAAATGGGAGATGCACTTGCACCTCCCATAAATTTTATTTGTGATTATCTGTTGTTGATAATTTTTGTCAATTCAACAGGATCAACGATTTTACCATCTTTGTAAACACGCATGTTACCGGAAGCAATTTCGTCGATTAAGATAACTTCATCATTGTTGTAACCGAATTCGAATTTGATATCCCAAAGGTCAAGACCAAGTGTCTTAAGGTCATCAGCAACGATTTTTGTAATCTTTAATGTCTGTTCTTTCATGCTTTCGAACATTGCAGGTGTCATAACACCAAGTGCTGCAAGTCCTTCACCTGTTACAAGTGGATCACCGAGGTCATCGTTCTTGAATGTACATTCTACA
>JAZQRQ010000072.1:0-12156 GCA_045629665.1 Faecalimonas sp. | reverse complement strand
TATCTCTGCGCAAGACATCCTGTTACGATGAGTGCCTTAAGTGAGCCTTCTTTTTTATACTCTGCCATCTCTAAAATGGTTTGAATACTTTCCTCTTTTGCATCATGAATGAAACAACAGGTATTAACAACAATCACATCTGCCATCTCTTCACTGTCTACCATTTGATGTCCTTTTTGTGCGAGCAATCCAAGCATCACTTCTGTGTCTACTAAGTTCTTATCGCACCCTAACGAAACGAATAAAATATTCATCTTATCTCGTCCTCTTATTGTTCTTCTGATTCTTCGCCAACGATTTTAATTTTAGCATTGTTTACTTCATCGATTGCGATAGAAAGTGGTTTTGCACCTGGTTTTGTAGGAACCAATGGTTCTTCCTTATCAATAATTTGTCTTGCTCTTTTTGCTGTAGCAAGAACGATTGAGTAACGGCTGTTAACAATCTTTGTTGCGCCTTCCTCAACGTCCGAATTCACTACTTTCATTAAATCTGTATAAGATGGGTGTAACATATGTTATTCTCCTTTCAAATTTGCTTTTAATTCTTTTTCAATCTGGCTTATAAATGCTTCGTTGCGAGATGTCTTGTAATGCTCACTCTGAATGATATGATGCATCTGCTCCACACAGGCCTGCAAATCATCGTTGACTAAAATATAGTCATAAGACAGTATTCCTTCCGCCTCTTCAGATGCGCGCCTCATTCGCTGTTCCACAACCTCCATCGTCTCTGTTCCGCGTCCTACCAAACGTTCCTTTAAGATGGTCGCATTTGGCGGTGTTACGAATAACAGAAGCGTTTCCGGAAATTGTTTCTTCACCTTCAAAGCACCTTGTATCTCGATTTCCAAGATGACATCTTTTCCGGAAGCAAGCTGTTCTTCCACATAAGCCTTCGGTGTACCATAGTAATTGCCCACGTAGTTAGCATACTCTATTAACTCACCTTGTGCAATCATTTTTTCAAATTCTTCGGTGCTTTTAAAGAAATATTCTCTTCCGTCTACTTCTGCTCCACGAGGCTGTCTGGTGGTTGCCGAAACAGACAGTGCATAGTTATCATACTGGTCCATAATCTCCTTCATCAAGGACCCTTTTCCTGAGCCTGCGAATCCGGAAACTACGATTAGAATTCCTCTTGTCTTCATGATAATCCCCTTTATTCAATGTTTTGAATCTGCTCACGAACTTTTTCAATACCGGTCTTTAAATCAATGGCATAATTTGATGTCTCCAAATCATTTGCCTTTGACAGAATCGTATTTGCCTCACGATTCATTTCCTGCGCAATGAAATCAAGCTTACGTCCGATTCCTTCCGAAGCATCTAATGTAGACTTCATGTGTTCAATGTGGCTTCGAAGGCGCACAGTCTCTTCATCGGTACAGATCTTATCTGCAAAGAGAACAACCTCTGCAGCAAGTCTTCCCTCATCAATCTGCGTATCTTCCAAGAGTTCTTTTACCTTTGCCTCTAATTTCGCACGGTACTCGGTCACAATCTCCGGTGAACGTTTTTCCACGCAGCCAACCAAACCAAGCATCTCGTCTAACTTCTCGACAATATCTTTCTTAAGATTCTCACCTTCCACAATTCTCGTGTCACGGAACTGCTCGAATGCACCCTTTAATGTCTTCTCAAGCCCATTCCAAAGTTCTTCCTCATCTATCACCTGTTCTTCCATTGTCAATACTTCCGGACAACGCGATAAGGTTGAGACACGAATGTCATAATCCAATTCAAATGATTCCTGCATTTGTTTGAAATATGTAAGATATTCCTGTGCTAAAGTCGGATTGTATTTGAGTGAAACCTGATTCTCAGACAAATCCTCATAGGTTATGAAAATATCTACTTTTCCTCTCTGCGCATACTGCTTGAGGAGATTTCGAATCGATGACTCGAAAAAATTGAGTTTCTTCGGCATGCGAATGTTTACATCCAGGTATCTGTGATTGACGCCTTTAAGCTCCACCGTGAACTTGCGGTCGCCGTCTGCGATTTCACATCTGCCGAAACCTGTCATACTTTTAATCATAGTGTTTAACCTCTTCATCTTTCTCGTAATGTGTTTGTTAAAACCTCATAATATTATAATGCATTTCTGTGTTTCCGTCAATGTTCGTACAATAAGAATCTACCTCTTCAAATTAATTTGATTTCATGCTATACTGTGAGCATTAAAAGTTTGAAGGGAAACAATTTTTATGGCATTTGATGGAATCACCATTGCAAATATTGTAAAAGAACTTAGAGAAAATCTACTGGACGGACGCATCAACAAAATTGCCCAACCGGAAGCAGATGAGCTCCTCCTTACCATCAAGACTCAAAGTGGGCAAAAGCGTCTCTATATATCTGCGAGTGCTTCTCTGCCGCTCATCTATCTGACAGAGACAAATAAGCCAAGTCCGATGACTGCGCCGAACTTCTGTATGCTTCTTCGCAAGCACATTAATAATGGTCGCATTACAGATATTACACAGCCAAAATTTGAGAGAATCATTCGATTTGAAATCGAACATCTCGATGAACTCGGCGACCTCTGCAAAAAATATATCATTGTGGAAATCATGGGGAAACATAGCAACATTATCTTCTGCAATGACAATGAACGAATCATTGACAGTATCAAGCATGTCTCTGCACAGATAAGTTCTGTCCGTGAAGTGTTGCCGGGCCGCGATTACTTTATACCGGATACAATGGAGAAGTTGAATCCTTTGGATGTGAAGTTTGGTGATTTTTCCGAGGCACTTACTGCGAAACCAACCGAACTTGCAAAAGCAATCTACACTGCGTTTACCGGAGTCAGTCCTGTGGTTGCAGAAGAAATCTGTTACATTGCAGGGGTGGATTCGGATATTACACCGAAGGAACTCTCAGAGGATGTAATGGTTCATCTTTACAAACAATTTGTTCTGTTTTTTGAACGTGTAAATAAAGGAGCATTTACTCCGCAAATCTACTATTACCATGGAGAACCGAAAGAATTTTCCGCATTGCCGCTCTCACACTTTGTCAATTACTCAGACAAGCCTTTTGAAAGCATGTCTCTGCTGTTAGAGAACTATTATGCAACGAAAAATACCGTAACACGTATTCGTCAGAAATCCGTCGACCTTCGAAGGATTGTTCAGACTGCGTTGGAGCGCAATCGCAAGAAATATGACCTTCAGTTCAAACAGCTTCGCGACACGGAAAATCGCGATAAGTACCGCATCTGCGGTGAGTTAATCAATACCTATGGTTATGGTTTGGAACCGAACGCAAAACATTTGGAATGCATCAACTATTATACGAACGAAAACATCATGATTCCGCTGGATAACACGAAGACACCACAGGAAAATGCACAGAAATATTTTGATAAGTACAATAAACAAAAACGCACCTTTGAAGCGTTGACACAGCTTATTCAGGAAACGCAGGATGAAGTGACTTATTTGGAATCGGTAAGCAATGCGTTAGATATTGCTTTGAGCGAGGATGACCTTACCCAGATAAAAGAAGAACTCATTCAGGCGGGTTATGTAAGACGTAAATTCACAAAACAAAAAGTGAAAATCACAAGTAAGCCACTCCACTATCTCTCAAGCGATGGCTACCATATGTATGTTGGAAAAAATAATATTCAGAACGAAGAACTCACCTTCCACTTTGCAAACGGTAATGACTGGTGGTTCCACGCCAAAGGCTGTCCGGGCTCTCACGTCATTGTAAAGACAAACGGCGACGAGTTGCCTGACAGAACATTTGAGGAAGCAGGAAAATTGGCTGCCTATTACTCGAAGAATCGTGGAAACGAAAAAGTAGAGATAGACTATATTGAGAAAAAACATGTCAAAAAGCCAAGTGGTGGTAAACCGGGATTTGTGGTGTATTACACGAATTATTCACTGATGATTGATTCTGACATCTCAGGACTTCAACTGATTGAATAACAAAGAACTCGCAGAATATTTTTATATTCCGCGAGTTCTTCTTATTTGAAAATCCTTATCTTAATTCTGTTCAGGCTTTCCCAGCAGATAATCCACAAACTGCTGTGCCGTCCTTCCAGACAATCCTCCATGACTAAGCTCCCACTTATTTGCCTCAAGGAACAACTCTTCTTCACTCATCTGAATGTCGCTGCGCTCAGCCAATACCTTTACAATCTGCTGGAACTCTTTCTTATTCGGTCTGCCAAAATAGATCGTCACGCCAAATCTCGCCACCAACGAAAGTTTCTCCTGCACGGTGTCATTCGTGTGCAGTTCTTCATCGCGGTCTTGTTTGTCTCTAAACGTCTCGCGCACAAGGTGTCTTCGGTTCGAGGTCGCATAAATAAGTACATTGTTTGGTTTCTTTTCCAAACCACCCTCAATCACAGCCTTCAGGTACTTGTACTCAATCTCAAACTCCTCGAATGACAAATCATCCATGTAGATAATGAACTTATAGTTGCGATTCTTAATCTGTGCAATTACATCATTCAAATCCTGAAACTGATGCTTATAAATCTCAATCATACGAAGACCCTGATCATAGTACTGATTCAAAATCGCCTTGATGGAGCTGGACTTTCCGGTTCCAGCATCTCCAAACAGCAGGCAGTTATTTGCTCTACGCCCTTCCACAAATGCCTCTGTATTATCTATCAGTTTTTTCTTTGCAATCTCATAACCTACAAGGTCGTCCAAATGCACATGCGCAATCTTGTTAATCGGAACAATCTCCACTCCGTTTTCGTTATGCTCTACACGAAATGCTTTGTGAAGTCCGAATTTGCCAACGCCAAAGTTCTTATAAAATGTTGTCAGCGTATCTTTGAAGCCCTCGGCATTCTCACAGGCTGCCAACCCACGACTCAACTGACAGATACTGTCGCGAATTCTCTTATTAAACACTTTTCCATGACCTTTTACATTCTCGTAATTCTCAATCATGGAAACAAATTCAACTTCAAGTGCCTTCTCAATAATGTGCAAATCATAAGCGAACAGTTCACGAATAATCTCCAAATCATGCAGCGCAATTGTGTTGATGCTGCCATTTACTGCTCCAACCACTTCACACGCTGTACTGTAAGCATTCTCATGATTTGCCAAAAGAAAGGTCAGATAGTTCTGCCACAGATTTCCCTCAAAGCCATGGCTTGCAGTCATCTCTAGAAGCTCATTTAAGCATTCAAAAAGAAGTCCGACCATGTCTTCTTTATTATAATATTCATTTTCACAGTTCTCCATCAGAAATGTCATATCCTGAAGAAGCTCCCCATGTTCCATGTTCTTATATAACATCAATTGATTTGTGCGCGGGCCTTGCACATTGACTGCATCTGATTTATCCCGAAATCCCAATAATTTTTCCATCTTGTAACACCTTCCTTATTTTCCTAATTATAAGCATACTTATGTTTTATCGCAAGACTATTTCAGGAAAATATTTTGTCATTTTTCAAAAGTTTAGAGTTGAAAAAGCATATTTTTTGGTATATTATAACTGTAGGATTTTCTGACAGGAGGTTTTCGCAATGAAAGCAACAGATTGTATCGTAGGAAGAAGAAGTATTCGAAAGTTTAAGAATGACAAAATTAGTCATTCCCTATTAGAATCCATTATTTCTACCGCATCCTTCTCTCCTTCTTGGAAAAACACTCAGATTACTCGTTATATCGCAATTGAAGACACTTCTATTATTAAAAAAATTGCTGATGACTTTACCCCGGAATTCAACGCGAATATTATTAGACAGATTTCTACCTTAATTGCCGTGACTTTTGTAAAAGGTCGCTGTGGTTTTGAGCGCGATGGTTCTTTTTCTACCAAGAAAGGTGACCGTTGGCAAATGTTTGACGTGGGCGTTGCCTGCCAGACCTTCTGTCTTGCCGCTCATGAAGCCGGACTTGGAACAGTTATCATGGGAATCTGGGATGAAGACGGTATTACTGAATTACTCGACATACCTGAGACACAGGAGCTCGCTGCACTTATTGCAATCGGTTATCCTGACATCACACCGGAGGCACCAAGGCGGAAATCCGTAGAAGATTTACTATCATATCGATAAATGAGGAGGTTATTATGAGACACTTAATGAGTCCTTTAGACTTATCTGTAGAAGAATTAAACGAACTCTTAGATTTAGCAAGCGATATTGAGGCCAACCCTAAAAAATATGCGCACGCATGTGACGGGAAGAAGCTTGCTACCCTGTTCTTTGAACCTAGTACAAGAACAAGACTGAGCCATGAGGCTGCTATGATGAACCTTGGTGGAAATGTACTCGGCTTTTCATCTGCTGATTCCAGTTCTGCATCAAAAGGTGAGACGGTGGCTGACACGGTTCGCATGGTTTCCTGCTATGCAGACATTATTGCCATGAGACATCCTAAGGAGGGTGCACCGATGGTTGCAAGTCGCTACTCTTCGATTCCAATTATCAATGCAGGTGACGGCGGACATCAGCATCCGACACAGACATTAACTGACCTTTTGACCATCCGTTCACTCGGTGGCAGACTTGATAACCTGACAATCGGTCTTTGCGGCGACCTTAAGTTTGGACGTACCGTGCATTCATTGATTCAGGCACTTGTTCGTCATACCAATATCAAATTTGTCCTCATTTCACCGGAAGAACTTCGACTTCCTGGATATATTCGCAAGGATGTATTGGACAAGCAGAACATTCCTTACGAAGAAGTAGAACGTCTGGAAGATGCGCTTCCACAGCTCGATGTTCTCTACATGACACGTGTACAGAAAGAGCGTTTCTTCAACGAAGAAGACTATATCCGCATGAAAGACTTCTACATCTTAGATGCTAAGAAAATGGAACTTGCACCGGAACATATGTTGGTACTTCACCCGCTTCCTAGAGTAAATGAGATTGCCGTTGAAGTCGATGATGACCCACGTGCAGCATACTTCAAGCAGGCGCAATATGGCGTATATGTGCGTATGGCACTGATTCTTACCTTGCTTGACATCAAGGTATCATAAGAAAGGAGAATCGTTATGGTAAAGAATTCATTAAACGTCAGTACTCTTTCCGAAGGTTTTGTGTTAGACCATATTCAAGCCGGAAGAAGCATGGAGATATACAAACACTTAAAATTAGATAAACTTGATTGCTGTGTTGCGATTATTAAAAACGCATCCAGCAAAAAAATGGGCAAAAAAGACATTATTAAAATCGAATGTCCGATTGATGTCATCGACCTTGATATTCTCGGATTTATTGACCACAATATCACCGTCAACATCATCAAAGATGAAAGAATTATTGAGAAGAAGACACTTACTCTCCCGGAAAAGGTTACCAATGTAATCAAATGCAAGAACCCTCGCTGCATTACTTCCATGGAACATCAGTTGGATCATGTATTCGTACTCACTGACCCGGAAAACATCGTTTACCGTTGCCAGTACTGCGAAGAAAAATATCATCGTTAGAATACAAAAAACTCACAGGTTTGAAATCTGTGAGTTTTGTTTTAATTAAAATGAAGCAAGACGATAAGCCGGGTTATGTCGTTGAACGGTCATCTATCTAGACCTGCTGTTGCCAGCAGGCTCAAGCAACCTACCTAAAACGTGACGGGCCGCCACATTGTTTTTATTCGGTTTTGCTTCGGATGGGGTTTACATGTGCCCCCGCTGTTACCAGCGAGGCGGTAGTCTCTTACACTGCCCTTCCACCCTTACCTTATACTTAAGGCGGTATATTTCTGTTGCACTGTCCTTGGAGTCGCCTCCACCGGCCGTTAGCCGGCATCCTGCCCTTTGAAGCCCGGACTTTCCTCTCCTGCGGCCTTTCGACACTTGCAGCAGCGACCGTCTGTCTTACTTCAATCCTTAGTGATTCTATCACTTTCGTATTATTTTGTAAAGCAATTTTGTTATTACTCTAGAATCACATCATCCTGCAACTCTTCACCATCTGCCGCCGTCGTCGCAAGTACATCGCATCGCTCATTCTGCGGATGTCCGTCGTGACCTTTCACCCAGATGTACGTCACCTGATGTGGATTCATAGCCTCTAACAGACGTTTCCACAGGTCAACATTCTTTACAGGTTCATTTTTGCCACGTTTCCAGCCCTTTGTAAGCCAACTGTCAATCCATTTTTGATTAAATGCATCCACCAGATATTTTGAATCCGAATATAGCTTAACCTCACATGGACGGTTAAGTGCTTCCAACCCAACAATGGCAGCCATAAGTTCCATTCGATTGTTGGTTGTCTTTTTGTATCCGCAAGAATACTCTCTCGTGTGCAGTTGTCCTTTCCCATCTACATACTCAAGCACGGTTCCATATCCGCCAGGTCCATCCGGATTGCCGCGCGCCGCGCCATCGGTATAAATACTTACTAACATCTCATTCTCCTATTTCATATCTTCTATCAATGAAAGTACATGCTCTTCCTTCGTCGCCCAACTTGTACAAAAACGAACCACACTATATTTTTCGTCATATCGCATCTGATATTCATAGCTATACTTTTCATCCAATTGTTTTAATTTCTCATCGGCAACAATCACGAACTGCTGATTTGTCGGACTATCTGCGTAGAACTTGTAACCAAGTTCTGACAAACCATTCTTTAATAGTTCTGCCATCTTCATGGCATGCTGTGATATCTCAAAGTATAGTCCATCTTTAAAGAGTTCGAAGAACTGTATCCCGAGAAGCCTTCCCTTTGCAAGCATACCACCTTTTTGCTTGATAATATAGCGGAAATCTTCCTGCAGTGCCTTGTTTGTGATAACCACGGCTTCACCAAATAATGCACCGACTTTTGTACCTCCAATATAGAACACATCGCAGTTCTTTGCAATGTCTTCCATTGTCAAATCATTCTCTTTGGATGCCAAACCATAACCGAGACGAGCCCCATCCAAATACAGATACAGATTGCAGTCATCACATGCCTTGCGAATCGCCTCAAGTTCAGCCCTGGAGTAAATGGTTCCTAGTTCCGTTGGATTTGAAATATACACTAATTTCGGCTGTGTAATATGCTCGTGTGCGCCGTCCTCCCAGTGCAGTTTGTGCTGCTCGCGAATCTGCTCTTCCGTTATCTTCCCATCTTTACCTTCTATTGCCATCACCTTATGACCGGTTGCCTCGATAGCCCCTGTCTCATGAGCATTTATATGCCCTTCTTTTACACAGAGTACTGCCTGATGTGGTCTAAGTATTGATGAAATAACCGTCAGATTAGCCTGTGTACCTCCCACTAAGAAATGCACTGCCGCATCTTCACATTTGCATACTTTCTTAATTTCCTCTCTTGCAGCTTCGCAATATTTATCCTCTCCATAGCCGCAGGTCTGAATCATGTTGGTTTCTGCCAAGGCCTCCAATATACGTGGATGTGTTCCCTCTAAATAATCACAATTAAATCTTATCATTTTTATACCCTTTCCTATAACATCGGAATCATTTCGCCCGCATCTTGCAGTACTAAGTGTGGCTTTTCCTCTGATGCATCCAGAATATCCTGTGTTGTCTCACCGCTGAGAACAAGAATTGTATTGATTCCTGCCTTTAATCCGCTCTTGATATCTGTGTAAATTCTATCGCCGATAACGGTTGTCTCTTCTTTTGTATATCCATGTTGTTGCATGGCCAGTTCCGGCATCAACGCCTCCGGTTTGCCAATTACAATCGGACGTTTCTTTGTCGCATTGTAAATCATATCGCACACACTGCCACAGTCCGGCACACTACCGTACTCTGTCGGACAAACATAATCCGGATTGGTAGCAATATATGGAATGTTCTCTCTTGTCAGAAGCAACTTGCTGACATCTTCTAACTTCTTAAAAGTAAGTTCTGTATCAAATCCCATAACAATACAGTCCACTTCATCTAACTCTTCGGTAATTACAAAACCGTGTTTGCGAAGTTCTTCCTTCAAAGAATTTGTTCCGCAGACATATAATCTGTCATTCGCATGATGTAGTTTCAGATAATAGGCTGTTGCCTGTGATGACGTAATAAAATCATCTTCTGTCGCTTCAATTCCAAGTTTTTCCAACTTTTTCACATAATCAGCCACGCTCTTTGATGAGTTGTTTGTCATAAAAAGATAGCGTTTCCCTTTTGCTTTAATGGTAGATAATAATTCCATTGTAAAACTGTATAACTGGTTTCCCAGATACAAGGTGCCATCCATATCAAATAAAAATAAGTTTTGGTTTTTTAACATTAATTCAGCCTCATCTCTCGTTAATTTATATAACCTTTGCATATTTTACCACGAACACACTTTTCTTGTAAAGTCTACAAGATTTTTCTCTTCATACTATAAAACATAACAACAAAATAAATGGGAAGCAAACACTTCCCATTCATTTTATATAATAATACAAACCATCCCACCATTACTGTCATTGACAATCTTCTGCATCGTATCCTGCAACTTCATCTGACTCTCATCATTGATGGTCGCTATCTTATTCTTCATGCCATCCGTAATCATTTCCTCAATGGATTTTCCAAATATATTGGTTCCCCAGATACCCTCTTCTGTCTGACTGTTATCTTTGATATATCGTACCAAGTCGTTTGCCTGCTGCTCACTTCCGACAATCGGCGCAATCTCCGTTTCAATGTTAGCCTTAATCATGTGGATGGACGGTGCTTCGGAACGAATCTTTACACCGAACTTGTTGCCTTGCTTGATAATCATCGGTTCATCCACCTGAATCTCTTCCTTGCGCGGATTCACCACACCATACCCTTTCATCTTAACAGATTCCATTGCATCTCGTACATCCTCGTACTCCTGCTTCATTTCTGAGAGTTCCTTCACCATGCGAACCAATTCATACTCGATATTGATTTCTGTTCCGATAAGGTCACTAAGCATTTCATAATAGCAGGCATCTTCTACTTGAATGCGAATGGTAACACATCCGGTGTCCATCGCAATATCATCCACTCGCATATCGCAGATACAACTGTTTTCCGGTTTTTCTACTCCTACCACAGCATCTTTAATCTCATGAAAACGATCAAGAATTCCTCTGATATGCATCAATATCTCCTGCTTAATCTTATGTTCACGGGATAACATTTCCACCCATTTTGGTATGTAGAAGTGTATCTCTGATATTGGAAATTCAAATAAAACTTTTTCCATAATGCGATGAATATCCTCCTCGCGCAGTTGTTCACAATTTACCGCCATTGCAGACACATCATAGCGTTCTTTGATGTCCTCCACCAATTGCTTTGTATCCTGACTGTATGGCTTTTTTGAGTTCACAAGAACAATAAACGGTTTCCCCAGGGTCTTAAGTTCCTGAATCGTTTTTTCCTCTGCTGACAGATAATTGTCTCGAGGCAGTTCACCAATGCTGCCATCTGTCGTCACTACCACTCCTATTGTTGCATGGTCACGAATTACCTTCTGCGTTCCAACGCTTGCAGCCTTCGTAAATGGAATCTCATGTTCAAACCAAGGCGTCTTTACTTTACGTTCCTCTCCATTTTCCATGTGTCCGGAAGCACCTTCTACCATATAGCCAACACAGTCTACAAGGCGTACCTTAACCTTCACATCCTCCATAAGCCGAATCTCTGCTGCCTCCTTCGGCACGAATTTCGGTTCTGCCGTCATCACTGTCTTTCCGGAAGCTGACTGTGGTAATTCGTCCTTTGCACGCTCACGACTTGGTTCATCCTCAATCTTTGGCAATACCATTAAATCCATAAATCGCTTAATAAACGTAGACTTTCCCGTTCGCACCGGTCCGACTACGCCCAGATAAATGGCACCACCTGTTCGTGCCTCAATATCTTTATACACATCAAATACTTCCATACAAATCCCTCCATTTTCTTGTACAATTTATGATGTGAAGATATCAAATATTACTACTTTTTTATAAATACACGCACGAAAAAAGGGCTCTGCGTTAAATGTTGGGGTCCGTGCGCAAAAAGGCGCTCTATGTGACAATAAAAAAAGATTTATAAAGAATACGCTTCGGCGTATTCTTTTCTATTACCAGAGCAGTGTAAGGGGACTTAGTGTTTCTTGAATCCCAGTTCACATAAAAGTCGCTTGCTAAAAGTATGTTTGAGAAACCATGCGCTCTGTGTCTGTAATATATGCTCGACAACTGTGCGAGAGATTCTGGAAAAGACT
>JAZQRQ010000071.1:0-8898 GCA_045629665.1 Faecalimonas sp. | reverse complement strand
ACACTCCTATCTGTTTCAATAAGAGTGTTTCGTCATCTTCTTTACATTATCTTAAGCAAATACCTTTAAGTTCAATACTACCGCTAATAAAACAAAAACGATTGCTGCGATTCTTGTAATCTTAATCAAAGCACCTTCCATCGAACGTCCTTTGTTCTGTCCCCAGTATGACTCAGAAGCTCCGGCAAGTCCTCCAAGACCACCTTCCTTACCTTCCTGAAGTAATACGAGTACGATTAAAACGATACAGTCTATTGCTAATAAAATTGTAAGAATTGTTTTCAAAATATCCATTTCCACACCTCCTGTGCTTATAACAAAGGTATTTTAACACAAGAGTTGTCATTCTGCAAGTGTTTCTTACTTCTTTTTCCAAAAAAGATAGACAAACTATTTCAGCGTCTCTTCAATGCGGAGTAATTGGTTGTATTTTGCCACACGCTCCGTTCTGCACGGCGCGCCCGTCTTAATCTGGCCTGTCGAAAATGCTACCGCAATGTCTGCTATCGTACTATCCTCCGTCTCACCGGAACGATGAGAAATAACACTACGATAGCCTGCCTTCTTGGCCAATTCAATTGCCTCAAATGCCTCTGTAAGCGTTCCAATCTGATTGACTTTGATAAGAATTGCATTTGCTACCTGTCTATCAATGCCCTTCTGAAGTCTTTTGGTATTGGTTACAAACAAATCGTCTCCAACCAGTTGCACCTTCTGTCCCAGGCGTTCGGTCATCAGTTTCCAACCTTCCCAGTCCTCCTCATCCATCGGGTCTTCAATCGAAATAATCGGAAATTCTGCAATTAGATTTTCATAATATGCGACTAATTCCTCGGCGGAGCGAATCACATCCTCTCCCTCAAACACATATTTTTTAAATTCTCTGTTATACAACTCAGATGCAGCCACGTCCAATGCGATTGCAACTTCTTCTTTTAATTTGTATCCTGCCTTTTGAATGGCTTCTACAATCAGTGTCAGAGCCTCTGTTGCATCTTTAACGTCCGGTGCAAATCCACCTTCATCTCCCACTGCCGTACTTAAATGTTTATCGTGTAAAATGCCTTTTAATGTATGATAAATTTCGGCGCCCATGCGTAGTCCTTCTTTAAAACAACATGCACCCACCGGCATAATCATAAACTCTTGAAAATCCACGGGATTATCTGCATGTTTACCGCCATTTAAAATGTTCATCATCGGTATTGGCATCCTCTTCGCAGACACACCGCCCAGATAACGATACAATGGAATCTCAAGGGCTTTTGCTGCGGCCTTCGCCACCGCCATGGAAACTCCTAATATGGCATTCGCCCCAAGCTTTGACTTGTTTTCTGTTCCATCTAATCGAATCATCAGTCTGTCAATTCCTGTCTGATCAAAGATATTCATCCCGATAACCTCAGGTGCTATTCTTGTATTGACATTATCCACTGCAGCAGTCACTCCCAGACCTCGATAACGCTCGCCTCCGTCTCTTAATTCCACCGCCTCGAATTGCCCGGTGGATGCTCCGGATGGCACACTTGCACGGCCACATATATTTTCTCCCGCCAGCACTTCCACTTCCACAGTCGGATTACCTCTGGAATCCAAGATTTCTCTTGCGTAAACATCATGAATTGGCAAATATCGATACATAGTTTCTTCCTCCCTTGAGATGATATTATATACAGTTTTATGATAAATATGAAAAAAATCCTCCTTGTTTGACACAAAGAGGATTCCTTCTTAAATTATTGTGATTCAATTTTCTCATTCTCTAATATCATATCTTCCAACTTCTCAAATATCTTGTCATATAGCAATGCACACCAATAGATTGGTACAGATATTCCAAACACTAACCAAATACTGAATCCGCGAAGCCTCAACACAAAGATAATAAGAAAAAGCAATCCTATCGGCAATGCATTGAAAATCACCATAAGCAATGTACGAAAGAAATATTTAAATGCCATGTAGAAAGCATTCTTGAACGTTGCACGAATGGTATTGATAAACTTAGATTGCAACGGCATGAGCCACACATACAGGAACGACAAAAATATTAGCGTCGCCATAATTACACCTTGTCCCACACTTGCAATTTTTCCA
Organism: Faecalimonas sp.; assembly: GCA_045629665.1. GTDB lineage: Bacteria > Bacillota > Clostridia > Lachnospirales > Lachnospiraceae > Faecalimonas. The sequence goes on along the minus strand of JAZQRQ010000071.1, from coordinate 6,801 downwards.
TCTACATTACCATAAACCAAATATGCAACAATAGCAAGAATGCAATACACTACAAGAATCAGCCAAATCACTGTGGATTGTTTGAAATTCTCTTTAAACGATTTCCAAAAACTACTCCACACATGTCCTTCTTCTCTATGAATTTTCAATGAAGTATAATGTGCTGCCGTTATTGCCGCCCCAATTGTAAACAGTGGAATGCTGAAAATGAGTGTCAACACATTCAAACAGAGTAGGTCTACCATCTTTGTCAGAAAACTCATTATCGGACTATCATAACCAAATAGTTTCATTTGTATTTCCTTTCCATTTCCAATATACACAAAATGTGTTATTGCAAGCGAATTGTATTATATAACATTATTAAGCTTATCTGCAACTTTTTTATCTGCAATTCTGCGAATCTCTCCAAATGACTTGCCTGCTCTGATGAGTTCATACATTTCAAGTATAAGTTCAGCAAGTTCACTGTTCTTGTCAAGTTCACACACATTTTCAAGGACTGCGCTTGCTGTGATGGTCTTATCCTCTGCCTCGTTCATATATCTGAAAAGGCCTGCGGCAGCTCCGATTGCAATATATGCCGGAGTCACACCCATCTCAAGTGCAAGTGAAGAAGAACCAATCAATCTATCCTTCGGTGAAAGTTTACGAGCCGGCTCACGTCCTACGCGATTACAAGTATCGCGAAGTGCCGCATTCGTAAAGCGGTCGAGAAGGTTTATCCTGTGAAGCATAATATCCTCAAGTGGTGCATCATATTTTTTAGAAAGTGCACGTGCGCTCTCTTCCATTGCACCTTTCACAATGATATACACGTCATCGTTATCGATTGCTTCATATATGTACTCAATGCCGAGCAGGTCTCCAAGATATGCCGTAATTGCATGTCCCATATTGTGAAGGAAAAGTTTTCTCTTGACAAAGAAATCGAATGGTGCAAACGGAACCATATTCTTAATCTCCGGAATCTCTCCCTTGAAAGCATCCTTATCAACCGGAAGGTAACCATAACTTTCAACACATACACGAAGCGGATTACCGTCTTTCATCTCCTCTGTCTGAACCGGTACCATTCTTCCGATGGCTGCTTCTACGAGACCAATATTTTCATCAAACCAAGCGACTTCCTTATCATTCAGTCTCTCTTTAATCATTCCTTCGATAATCTTGTTCGCATCATTTAGATTTTCACAGATAATAATATTAAATGGTGGCAGATTTCTTTCCTTGCGAAGACGAAGTCCCTCCACAATATTCGGAATAATAAATTTGAGAACATTTACACCAACTGCTGTTGCCATAATATCTGCACCTGCAATAGCCTCAGCAACTGCCACAGGATCTTTTCCGTCTACAGCTGACACATTTGTCACATCAATATCTTCATGTGTATCTCCTTTGATAATACGTATCGGATATGTATGCTCTCTGTTCAGAGTATTAATCACATCATCCACTACGTCAACAAAAGCAACCTCATAACCTGAGTTTGCCAAAAGTGCTCCAATAAATCCGCGGCCTATATTTCCACCGCCGTACATAACTGCCTTCATAAATTTCCATTCCTCCCTATAATCGATTAGTTTATCCAGAGCCATTATAGCACAAAAAAGACGCTATTGTAAACAGCGCCTTCTTAATCTTATTCTAATGTTATTAATCCTTCTGAGCAGATTACATCCGTTACCTGTTTAACATACTTTGCGCAGAGCTCATTTGTCTCTGCTTCCACCATTACGCGGATTACCGGTTCTGTTCCACTCTCACGCACCAGAATACGTCCGTTATCCCCAAGCTCCTCCGTCACTTTTGCGATTGCTTCTATGACTGACGGGTTCTCTCTGGCTGCTTTCTTGTCTGCCACCCTGACATTCTTAAGAAGCTGTGGATAAATCGTCACTTCCTCTGTAAGCTTTGCAAGCGACTGTTTCTTTTCAAGCATCACTTCCATAATAAGAAGTGATGTTAAGATACCATCTCCTGTGGTTGCATATTTACTGAAAATAATATGACCGGACTGTTCTCCTCCCAGCGAATAATTATTAGCTGTCATATTCTCTGAAACATATTTGTCCCCAACTGCTGTCTTCTCATACTTAAGTCCCACTTTATCACATGCTTTATAAAGTCCCAGGTTAGACATAATTGTTGTAACAATCGTATCTCCGTTGAGTCTTCCCTGCTCCTTGAGATACTTACCGCATATATAGAGAATCAAATCACCGTCAACTAATTTACCTTTCTCATCTACTGCAAGACAGCGGTCTGCATCGCCGTCATAAGCAAAGCCTGCGTCAAGGCGATTCTCCACAACGTATCTCTGTAAATGTTCAATATGAGTAGAACCACAGTCCTTGTTGATATTGGTTCCATCCGGCTCACTATTAATCACATAAGTCTTTGCTCCAAGAGCATCAAACACACTCTTGGCAATGGTAGATGCACTACCATTGGAGCAATCAAGGGCAACTCTCTTATCCTTAAATGAACGTGTTGCCATGGAAATCAAATGGCCGATATAACGATTTCTTCCTGCCGAATAGTCTACCGTACGTCCGATTTTTTCTCTTGTTGCATAAGGAATCTCACCAAACTCTCCATCAATATAAGCCTCTATCTTAGCTTCAACTTCTGCATCCATCTTGCGTCCCTGTGCATTAATTAGTTTAATTCCATTGTCATAGAACACATTATGGCTCGCTGAAATCATAATACCACAGTCAAAATCCTCCGTACGTGTCACGTAAGAGACACTAGGTGTAGTTGTTACATGAAGCAGATACACATCTGCTCCTGAAGCTGTGAGACCTGCCGAAAGAGCATCTTCAAACATGTAACTGCTACGTCTCGTATCTTTACCGATAACAATTCTCGCTTTGTGTTCCTGACTATAGTACCATCCTAAGAATCTTCCGACTTTAAATGCATGTTCTACAGTTAACACAACATTGGCTTCTCCACGAAAACCATCTGTTCCAAAATATTTTCCCATACTTCCCTCCAACAATTTGACATATACGCCATATTTTTGCACAATATACTTGTATATTATATAGGTGAATGCACAAAAATACAACTATTTTTTATAGTTTATCCACAAAAAACGGGATTGCATTGCAATCCCGCGTTTTTTTACTCTTTTTAATGATGGAACAAACGGATTCCCGTAAATGCCATCGCCATGCCATATTTATTACATGTATCAATTACATTGTCATCTCGAACAGATCCACCCGGCTGAGCAATGTATTTTACACCACTCTTATAAGCGCGTTCAATGTTGTCTCCAAATGGGAAGAAGGCATCTGAACCAAGTGCAACATCTGTCATCTTGTTAAGCCATGCACGTTTCTCTTCTGCTGTAAACACAGGTGGTTTCTCCTTGAAGATTCTCTCCCACGCACCATCAGCAAGTACATCCATATATTCATCTCCGATATATAAGTCAATGGAGTTATCTCTGTCCGCTCTTCCGATACCATCTACAAACTGCAAGCCCAGTACCTGCGGAGACTGGCGAAGCCACCAGTTATCTGCTTTCTGGCCTGCAAGTCTTGTACAGTGAATACGAGACTGCTGTCCTGCACCGATACCGATTGCCTGTCCGCCCTTTGCATAACATACAGAGTTAGACTGTGTATATTTTAATGTGATAAGCGCGATTGCAAGGTCAATCTTTGCTGCTTCCGGAATCTCTTTATTCTCTGTCACTACATTTGCAAGTAATTCATCGTTAATCACAAGTTCATTTCTTCCCTGTTCGAATGTGATACCGAATACTTCCTTGTGCTCGATTGGAGCCGGTTCATAATTCGGGTCAATCTCAATAACAGCATAGTTTCCTTTTTTCTTCTCTTTTAAAATCTCCAATGCTTCCGGTTCATATCCCGGTGCAATCACACCATCAGACACTTCTCTTTTGATGAGTTTCGCTGTCGCAACATCACACACATCTGAGAGTGAAATAAAGTCACCAAAAGAAGACATTCTGTCCGCGCCTCTCGCTCTTGCATAAGCGCAAGCAAGCGGAGATAATTCTTCTACATCATCAACCCAGTAGATTTTAGCTAAAGTCTCATCTAAAGGAAGGCCAACTGCTGCGCCTGCCGGTGAAACGTGTTTAAAAGAAGTTGCTGCCGGAAGCCCGGTTGCTTTCTTAAGCTCTTTTACTAACTGCCATCCGTTAAACGCATCTAAAAAGTTGATATAACCTGGTCTTCCACAAAGCACTTTGATTGGAAGTTCCCCATTGTTCATATAGATTTTTGAAGGTTTTTGATTTGGATTACATCCATACTTTAATTCTAATTCTTTCATCCTCTGTCTCCTATGCATTCTTATTTATAATCTTTGTCTCGTAAGTTCCTGTTGCGATATCAATATAACGAACGAATAAAGAAACTTTGTTTTCCTCGTTAAGGCTCTTCCACAAAAGTTCCGTGTAAGCATCCATATCATCTAAAACATTAACCAGTTTTGGTTCGCCTTCAAAACTTGGAAGCGGATTACCATCGCATTTGTATGTATGGATAAAATGTCCCTCTCCTGCTACCGGATTGTCATAAGTAAATGTATAACGATTGCAGCATGAAGGGTCTCCGTTATTGCTCTTAAGGATTGACATAGCATAGTCATACTTTCCGCCTTCGATGTGCATCACACCTGAGATACGAGGTGTGTAGTTTGGAGCGTCCGGTTCAAACTCTCTACATCTGAGTGATTGTTCAAATGTAAGTTCTTTGTCCATTCCCTCGTAGATAGTATCTGTCTGGTCACCATTTGTAACAATCGTTCTATTGCCCAATACACGAACCGGTGCGTAGATGATAAGGCTTGGGTCTGTAAGCTTTGACGGGTCATACGCCTGTGTACGGATCCCTTCTCCCTCTGTCACAAATACACGATTACGACTGTTCTCACTTCTTCCCATAATAAAATACGCTGTCACAGCCTTCGTTCCATCCGGTGTTTTGCCAATAATGATTCCGCGTCCCGGATATGCATTCCCCTGCAATTCTTTTTCAATCGATAACATTTCCATTGATTTTTCTCCTTTTATTTAAAATTTTCTTAGTTCTTCTTCCTCTTCGGGAGCCGCCATGCGAATGGATTTGATGTGCACATAATATCCTGAATTTTGATTAATTGCAATCCACACTCTATCTCCAACCTTGTGACCAAAAACAGCTTTCCCAATTGGAGATTCTGTACTCACAAGGTTTTTAAGCGAATTACCTCGAACAGTTGTCACAATCTTGAATTCCTCCACTTCGTCATCTTCTTCAAAGTAAAGTTCCACAATCTTGTTAATCCCCACTTCATCATCCTTCGATTCATCACTCACAACAATCGCTGTTTTAATCATTTTTTCCAAATAACGAATGCGACTCTCATTCTGATTCTTGGCCTGCTTCGCAGCTTTGTACTCAAAATTCTCACTCAAGTCTCCATGCGCCCTTGCAGTCTTCACATCCTCCAAAAGCGCCTTTCGAACATAACATTTTCGATGCTCCACCTCGGCCATCATATCGTCGATGTCTTTTTGTGTTAATTCATTAAACATCTTATTAACTCCTAAAAATCATGTCTCTCGTCATCACTGTAGCATTCGCAGAATCTCGCCATAAATGACGGCTCTTCGTTTGCAACATACAGATGACTGATATCTCCATAACTTCGAATACGGAAGGACGCAATGCCCTTCTCGCGTTCCTCTGTCACAATACTGGTCACGGAACTTGGTTGCATAACAAATCCCTGAAAAAACAGAACCGGTGAAAATCCAAGTATATGTGCCAAAAGTACACAACTAATACCATAATGACAGAAAAATACAATACGGTCGTGGTTTTCCCTCTCTACACGAAAGGCTCCTCCCTCATGCACATAACCATGTGCGGCCAAAAAAGCATCCAACTCTGCGGTTACCCATTTGTACTGCTCCTCGACTGTGCCGGACTGCATAAGTTCCGTCTTATACCAATCTTCTCTGCTATAGTATTCGTTCTGCTTTGTCCAATAGGACGGAAGCATATCCCAGCAACGAATCGGCTGATCCAAAAAATCATATTTTACATGCCCCTTAAATTCACGAAGCCATTCAAGTTCCTTAGCATCTCGGTTCATTTTTTCCAAAGTAGCAGCTGCCGTATCCTTTGCTCTGCCTTGCGGCGAACAATAAAGTTCCGTTATATCCATTTTTGAAAGTCTGTCCGATAACAATTCTGCCTCTCTCCACCCCTTCGGTGTCAAGGAATCAATACTGTAGTCCGGTTCACAGTGTCTGACAATGATTATTTCCATAATATCCCTCGCTAACTATCTTGAACATCTGAATAGTAACTCTTCCCATCTTCTGTCCACTTCATTCTGGAACTGTTCGATGAGGTGTTCATTACCTTTCTTGAATAAATGTTTGAATCTGCCCTGCTTGCTTAAGAAATCTTCGATTGGAAGTTTCTTTTTAGGCTCGTAGTTCAGAATCCATTTACCCTCTACCACTTCAAACAATGGCCAATAGCATGTCTCAACACCGAGTTTACAGATCTCCATGATATCCGGTGTGTTGTATCTCCAACCTCGCGGACATGGAGCCATGATATTTAAGAACGCCGCTCCAGGTGTGTAAATTGCTTTTTCAGCTTTTATATGCAAATCTTTAAAATTCTGCACAAATGTAGTTTGAGCCACATACGGAACATCGTGAGCCGCGATAACTGCTGCCAAATCTTTTCTGTTTTGCATTTTACCATTGCTCTCTGTTCCTACTGGAGTTGTGGTTGTATCTGCATACATCGG
>JAZQRQ010000070.1:0-30603 GCA_045629665.1 Faecalimonas sp. | reverse complement strand
AATGAAACAGTTGTTAGAAGCAGGTGTTCACTTTGGACATCAGACAAGAAGATGGAACCCTAAGATGGCTGAGTACATCTACACAGAGAGAAATGGTATTCACATCATCGACTTACAGAAATCTGTAGGTAAAGTAGATGAGGCTTACAAAGCAATCTTTGATGTTGCTGCTGAAGGCGGCACAATCCTTTTCGTAGGAACTAAGAAACAAGCTCAAGATGCTATCCAGACAGAAGCAGAGCGTTGTGGAATGTTCTATGTAAACGAGAGATGGTTGGGTGGTATGTTAACAAACTTCAAGACTATCCAAGGAAGAATCAACCGCTTAAAAGATATCGAAAGAATGTCAGAAGACGGAACATTCGATGTTTTACCTAAGAAAGAAGTTATCGCTCTTAAGAAAGAGTGGGAAAAACTTGAAAAGAACTTAGGTGGAATCAAAGAGATGAAGAAAGTTCCGGATGCTATCTTCGTAGTAGATCCTAAGAAAGAAAGAATCTGTATCCAGGAAGCACACACACTTGGAATTCCGCTTGTTGGTATCGCTGATACAAACTGTGATCCGGAAGAATTGGATTTCGTAATTCCGGGTAACGATGATGCTATCAGAGCAGTAAAATTAATCGTTGCTAAGATGGCAGACGCTGTAATCGAAGCTAACCAAGGTGAAACAGCAGTTGAAGCTGTATACGAAGAAGTAGCTGAAGAAGCAGTAGAAGAAGTTGTAGAAGAAGTAGAAACAGCTGAAGAAGCTTAAGATTTCAAACAGGAATGCTTCAGCCTGAATTAGGTTGAAGCATTTTTTAAAAACACAAATATGGAGGAAATAACTATGGCAATTACAGCAAGTATGGTAAAAGAATTAAGAGAAATGACAGGCGCAGGTATGATGGACTGTAAAAAAGCTCTTACAGAAACAAACGGAGATATGGATGCAGCTGTTGAAGTATTAAAGAAAAGCGGTGCAGCTAAAATGGCAAAGAAAGCTTCTCGTATTGCAGCTGAAGGTATCACACGTGTTGCATTCAATAACAATGAAGTAGTTGTTGCAGAAGTTAACTCTGAAACAGACTTCGTTGCAAAGAACGAATTATTCCAAACTTTTGTACAGTTAGTAGCTGACACTGCACTCGTTTCTGGCTTGAATGGTGGCAAGAACGGTGAAGATGTAGAAGCTCTTCTTGAAATGAATGGTCTTAAGGACGAGTTAATCGAAAAAACTGCTACAATCGGAGAAAAATTATCTGTACGTAGATTTGAAAAAGTTTCTGGAGAATGTGTAGCTAGCTACCTTCATGCAGGTGGTAAGATTGGTGTAATCATTGCAGCAGATGGTGCAGCAGATGTAAAAGAAGCACTTACAAATGTTGCTATGCAGGTTGCAGCTATGAAACCAGAGTATATCAGCAGAGATGATATCGATGAAGCAAGCCTTGCAAAAATCAAAGAAATCATTGTTGAATCTTCATTGAACGATCCAGCAAACCTTCCAAAACCAGTATTAAATGTTTTAATCAGCAAAGCTTGCGATGAAAAACTCTGGAGCGACGAAGACATCGCTGTATATGAAGAACAAAAGAATAACAAATACTTATTCAACTTCCTTTCAGATGAAGCAAAAGCTACACTTGTAACTTTAGCTATGGCTGACAAAGAAAACATCATGGCAAACAAGATCTTCGGTGGTGCAATTGAAGGTCGTGTATCTAAGCAATTAAAAGATATCTGCTTATTAGACCAGACTTATGTAAGAGCAGAAGATGGAAAGCAAACTGTTGCTGCATACCTTAAAACTGTAAACAGTGCTCTTGTAATCAAGAACGTAGTTCGTTTCGAAGTAGGCGAAGGTATGGAAAAGAAAGTTGATGACTTTGCAGCAGAAGTTGCAGCTCAGATGGGAAACTAATCACAACAATAAAATAGTCTTACAAACGCCGAAAAACCGCGAGTTTTCGGCGTTTTTTGGAAGGGAAGATATAATATGAATATTGAGAAATTACTAGAAGGTATAGATAACTGTACTTGTGGTAAAACACATATTTGCCCGATTGAGCATGTTGTCATAGGGAAAGATACTTTGAAGTCGTTGCAAGATATCTGCAAAGATTATCAAAGCATTTTAATGGTTTCGGATCAGAATACATATAAGGTATGCGGAAAAGAAGTCGCAGACATTTTAGGTGATAAGATTACAACCGGTATCATGTTTGAAACAGGGGATGCGCCACTCATTCCAAATGAAGAGGCAATTGCAGCGATTGATGAGAAATTTGTGGATGGCGTGGATTTGGTACTGGGAGTTGGCTCCGGTGTCATCAATGATTTGTGTAAAATCGTAAGTTTTCAGCATAATTTGCCATATTATATTGTGGCAACTGCAACGTCCATGGACGGATATGCATCGGTTGGCTCAGCGTTGATTTTAAAAGGTATGAAAATAACCTTAAATGCAGCATCACCTAAGGCTATTATTGCAGATACAAGGGTGTTAAAGGACGCCCCAACGGATATGCTACAGGCCGGGTATGGAGACATTATCGGCAAATATTCCTGCCTAAACGACTGGAAATTGAGTGCACTCATAAATGATGAGTATTTTTGTCAGAAAGTGTATGACATTATATATGAAACGACAGAGAAGGTAAAAGGATTGGCAGAAGGCGTGTTAAATCGAGACGAAGATGCAGTAGGTGCATTGATGGAAGCATTGGTAATTGTGGGGATTGCTATCGCTTATGTAGGTAATTCCAGACCGGCTTCAGGCAGCGAACATCATTTCTCGCACTATTTTGAGATTACAGGCATTTTAACAGAAAAGCCATATCTTGCACATGGAATTGACGTGGTATATTCAGCAGTTCTTACTACCAAACTTCGTGAGCATATTTTATCTGCTACACCGATTAGGCGTGAATTTGACGAAATACGTTGGAAGAGAGATGTTGAGAGAATTTATCTGAGTTCTGCAGACGAGGTGGTTGCACTTCAAAAGAAAATGGGCTGGTACTGGGAAGATAATAGCGACAAGGTGTTGCCAAAATGGAATGCAATCAGAGCAGTTCTCGAAGAGGCACCGACAGAAGAAGAGATGCTTCAGATGGTGGAAGCAGTTGGTATGCATTATCAGGAGTTTGTGGATTTATATGGACAGGATAAAATCGACGATGGTATTCTTTATGCCAAGGATTTAAAGGACCGTTATTCTGTATTGTGGCTGTATTACGAGTTCTTCAGATAAATAATTTATAGTTGAAGAATTGGTGAGTTTTGGTATAATAGATAGTGATTGGAAAGGTAAAAGACTTTTTACAACAGAGGAGATTAACATGAATACTATTATGATAGCAATTAAACTTTTGGGCGGTTTGGCCATGTTCCTGTATGGAATGGAGATTATGGGAGACGGTCTGAAGCAAGGGTCCGGTACAGCACTCAAAAACTTTTTGGGGAAATTAACACATAATGTATTCCTAGGCTTATTAACCGGTACCATAGTTACAGCAATTATTCAAAGCTCTACTGCAACCATTGTTTTGACGGTAGGTCTTATTGGAGCAGGTGTTTTGAATCTCAAGCAGGCGGTCAGCATTGTCTTGGGAGCTAATATCGGAACCACGGTAACAGCACAGATTATCCGTTTGATGGATATTGAATCTTCAGAAGGATCTATTTTAAACTTTTTCAAACCGGATACACTCGCACCGGTTGCCCTGATTATCGGTATTGTGCTGATTATGTTTATTAAGAGAGAACAGACAAAGAATGCAGGAACAATTGCTCTTGGTTTTGGTGTATTGTTTACCGGATTAATGTCAATGACATCGGCAGTTGAACCATTGGCAGATTCAGATGCGTTTGTCAACGTGCTTTCATATTTCAGTGATATTCCGATTTTGGGTATATTCACAGGATTGATTTTAACCGTCATTATACAGAGCTCATCTGCGATGGTGGGTATCTTGCAGGCGCTATCTTCAACAGGTGTTATCACGTTTGAACTAGTATATCCGATGATTATGGGTATTAACCTCGGTACTTGCGTTACGACGGCGATGGTATGCTCGATAGGTTCATCAAGAGATGCGAAGCGTACCGGTGTAGTACATATTGTATTTAATACAATCGGAACCATTTTATTTATGATTGCGATGACAATTATTCGCATGAGTGGTGGTTTTCCGGGATTATGGGAAAGCATTTCGGACAGTGGCGTAATTGCCAATTTCCAAACAATATTCAACTTGATTACAGCAATTGTATTGTTGCCATTTACAAATTTACTGGTTAAGATTGCATGCAAATTCATTAAAGATGATGCAGTGGAAGAGACTACATATCCGGAACTTGCTGTTCTTGACAGCAAACTTATGATTGCACCTACACTTGCATTAAACGAAGTGAGAAAAGTGGCTGTTGATATGGCTGTTGTAGCAAAAGAAAATATCATGCGAAGTGTGAAGCAATATAAGAAATACAGCGGTAAGCGAACTGAAGAAATTCTTGCTTACGAAGAACGTTTGGATTGTTTCACGGACGGCGCAGACAATTTCCTCATTGCATTGTCTCAAAACATTGAGACAGAGCATGACAACCGCCAGCGAAATGTGCTGATGCAGTGTATTCGTGACATTGAGCGTATTGGTGACTATGCAACCAATCTGGACGAAATGGCACAGAAAATGCATGAGGGAGGATACAAGTTCTCTGAAGGTGCAGAGCAGGAATTAGATATACTTGCAGATGCAGTACAGGAAATCTTACGGCTTACCGTTGATGCGCTTGAGAATGACAGTGATTATATTGCAAGACGTATTGAACCATTGGAAGAGGTTATTGATGATATGGTATTGCTCCTAAAAGACCGACATACAGCACGTCTGTGTCAGGGTATCTGTTCTATTGATTCGGGATTAGTGTTCATGGACATGCTGACCTATTATGAGCGTACTGCAGACCAATGTTCAAGTATTGCAATGTTGATGCTCAGTAAGCATAACGAAGCAATTATGAAGAACCATCATCTGTATTTACAAGAGTTACATGCTTCGACAGACCAATCTTATCTTGCAGAGCAGGAGAACCGCCGTGCGCAGTATCTGGTTCCGCTTGAAAAGATAGAACTGTAGACATTCATATAAAAGGGAATGAGTAGACAGCACCATATAGATGTGGTGCTGTCTTTTTATGAAAATTATATTAAATATTCATAACTCCCTTGGTTCTCCGGTAATTATGGAGTATAATGGCAAAGTCAATAAATTTATCAGAGGTGTAGAACGTATATGTTACAGATCAAAAACATATCAAAACAATACAAAACAGGAGATTTAATACAGGATGCATTAAAAGATGTCAGTCTGAATCTGCGGGATAATGAGTTCGTTTCCGTCTTGGGACCTTCCGGTTCGGGAAAGACGACACTCCTTAATATTATCGGCGGATTGGACCGCTATGACAGCGGGGATCTGATTATCAACAATGTTTCCACAGTAGAATACGCGGATAGAGATTGGGATTCGTATCGAAATCATACGATTGGTTTCGTGTTTCAGAGTTACAACCTGATACCACATCAGACAGTACTTGCGAATGTGGAGTTGGCACTTACCATTGGAGGAATTTCAAAAAAAGAGCGTCGGCAACGTGCTCTTAAGGCGCTCGAAGAGGTCGGGCTTCGTGAGCAGGCTCATAAGAAACCGAACCAGATGTCGGGCGGACAGATGCAGCGTGTCGCAATTGCAAGAGCACTCGTTAATAATCCGGATATTTTGCTTGCAGATGAGCCGACAGGAGCACTTGATACAGAGACCAGTGTGCAGGTTATGGAACTTCTTAAGAAGGTGGCGAAAGACCGTTTGGTTATTATGGTTACACACAATCCGGAGTTGGCAGAGGAGTATTCCACTCGTATCGTGCGACTGAAGGACGGCGAGATTATTGATGATACAGACCCGTTTGTGCCTTCTCAGGAAGAAATTGCTCCGCCGGAGCACAGGAATCTCGGCAAGGCATCTATGTCCATTATGACGGCGTTGTCACTCAGTTTTAACAATCTGTTGACGAAGAAGGGACGTACGATTTTGACTGCATTTGCAGGTTCGATAGGAATTATCGGAATTGCATTGATTCTTTCTCTTTCAACGGGATTCCAGAATTATATCGATCAGATACAGGAAGATACCTTGACATCATATCCGCTTACGCTCACCGCTGAGACGGCAGACACAACGGCGATGTTGCTTTCCATGGTTTCCGAAAGTGGTGGAGCGAAAGAGGACGATGTGGTAAAGGAACAGAAATTTATCAGCAGCATGCTGACGTCTATTGGGAAAAATGATTTATCGCTTTTCAAGAAACATTTAGAGCGCAACGGAGAGAAAGTGAGTGATATGGCATCGCTCGTTGAATATGATTACAGTATCAATCCGCTCATATATACCATTAACAGTGAAGATACACTAACGCAGTTAAATCCAAGCACGGTGCTTTCTTCGATGGGTATGGGTTCAGCCATGAGTTCTATGTCGCCAATGTCGACGGCGATTTTTAATGAGATGCTGGATGACAGAGAAACCCTGGAAGCGCAGTATGACATACTTGCTGGAAGATGGCCGAAGGAATACAACGAGGTGATTTTGGTTCTGTCTGAACCAAACGCGATGCCTGATATGTTGGTATATGGATTAGGACTTCGCGATGAGAATGAACTCATCGACATGATGGCGAAGCTGATGGCAGGAGAAAAGGTAGAAGAGACGAGTGAAGCGTTGTCCTTTACCTATGATGATTTGATGAATCTCCCGCTGAAACTGGTGGATGCAACTGCAACTTACAAATATAATGCCGAGTACAATATTTATGAGGATATGACCGGTGACGAGGCATTTATGCAAAAAGTGTACGATGATGCAGTAGACCTTAAAATAGTAGGTGTTGTCTGTGCGAATGAGAACTCAAATTCGTCTGTCCTCTCTCCGGGAATTGCCTATACAAAAGAGCTGACACATTATGTGATAGAAAAGGCTTCTGAGTCGGAAATTGTGCAAAAACAGAAAACGAAACGTGAAGTGGATGTATTCAGCGGAAAACGCTTTGACGACAAGAGCCAAGAGGCAGGACTCGACTTCCAGGACATGATTTCAATAGATACGGAGATGCTGTCGAATGCATTTGGGATGAAGATCGACCAGAAAGATATTGCAAGTATGACAGAAGGGTATATGGCGGAGATTTCTTCTTCAATCACTACAGATACAAAAGGAGCAGAAGAGGCATTTTCAAAGACACTTGTAACATTCACAACAGATATGTTAAATGGATATATTGAAGAGAATAGTGTTCCAGAGATCAGTATAGGTCCTATTACAATACGTGACGCTGCGAGTGTGAAATTGAGTGATGTGGTAAATGTGGTCGATGCATTCATGAATTTGGAAACGACTCAGCAGGCACTAACAACACTGGAGAATAGCTATGTTGTTCCGAAAGCGACGTTCCAATCTATGTATGCAGAACTGTTAAAAGGGTTCTTGCAGGGATACATTCAGATGACGAATTTTACACCGAATTCGGAAGATCCGATTACATTTTTGAAAAAGGAAAATGTGGCTGAGATAGTTTCGACATGTGTTTCACAGGATGCCGTTGCAACTATGGTAGAGAAAATAGGTGCTGCCATGACGGAAGCTGTAATGCAGAAGAATATTCTAACCAAAGTCGGTGAACTCTCGGCAACACTTATGGGAACGATGGCCAACGCATTTAACGTGGACCAGGATAAGATTGCAGGCGCGTTTAAGTTTGACATGAGCGAAGAGGAACTTTCACGTATCATGTCCGCCATGACGGCAAGTAAGGTAGAGAAGACTGCCGATACGAATCTGACAGCATTGGGTTATCAGGACCTCGAAAGTCCGTCTGCTATATCGTTATATTTTGTTGATTTTGAGGCAAAAGAGGCATTCCTTGATTTTCTGGATGAATATAATGAGAAGATGGAAAAAGAAGATGACGAAAAGGTTATTAACTACACAGATATTACCGGAATTTTAATGTCGTCAGTTAAGACGATTGTGGACAGCGTGAGTTATGTGCTGATTGCGTTTGTTAGCATTTCCTTAATTGTTTCCTCGATTATGATTGGAATTATCACGTATATTTCCGTTTTGGAACGAACAAAGGAAATCGGAGTACTAAGAGCGATAGGAGCATCTAAGAAAAATATTTCTTCCATTTTTAACGCGGAGACATTTATAGTTGGTCTGTTTGCAGGTGTACTTGGAATTGCGATTACGATACTTCTGAATATACCGATTAACTCGATTATTCATACGCTGACCGGAAATACGGCGATTAATGCGCATCTTCCGACGAACAGTGCGATTATATTGGTTGTTTTAAGTGTGATTCTGACGTTGATTGGCGGATTGATACCGTCGAAACAGGCGGCAAAGAAGGACCCGGTGTTGGCACTTCGAAGTGAATAAAAATGAAATAAACGAGAGGTCATTGACCTCTCGTTTTTAATACAACATCGCAAATATTGATGCAAGCACTACTGTTAACAATCCTGCAACAACAATGGATAGACTGCTCATTGCGCCTTCTACTTCGCCGAGTTCCATAGCCTTTGTTGTGCCAATTGCATGAGAGCTTGTGCCGAGTGCCAAGCCTTTTGAAATTGCATGTCGGATTCGGAAACATTTGCAGATAAATTCGCCGATGATATTTCCGAAAATTCCCGTTATCATAATAGAAGTTGCCGTAATGGAGACATATCCGCCCAACTCCTCTGATACACCAATACCGATTGCTGTCGTAATCGATTTTGGAAGCAGAGTAACGTATTCGCTGTAAGACAGTTGAAACAAACATGACATTGCGAAAATGGAAACAAGGCTTGTCAGTACTCCTGCCAGGATACCGACCATGATTGCACCAAAGTGTTTTTTCAGTAAATCCAATTTCTCATAAAGCGGAATTGCCAGACTGACGGTTGTCGGTGTCAGCAAATAACTCAAATATTTGGCACTTTGATTATAACTGTCATAATCAATGTTAAATACTAGCAGAAAAGCAATGACCAAAATAATAGAAATCATAAAAGGATTGCAGATAGTCAGTTTTGTTTTGCTTTTTAGGAACATACCGATTTGGTATGCAAGGAGGCTGATGACAACTCCGATGGTTGCAGAATTGAAAAATAAATCGTTCATTTATTTATCCTCCTTTGTTTTCAAGATGACATCAGCTGTTTTTCCTGTTGCAACCATTACTAGAATGGTCGAAACAATCGAAATCACAATCACCGGCACCAAGAAAGATTGTAATTCTTCCCAGGATGCAATCAGGCCGACACATGCCGGAATAAACACGACAGGCATGATGTTGATTAAAAAGTCGGCAGTTTCTTTTACTGCGCTCAACTTGAGTTTTTTCGACATTAACAAACAAAGCATAATGACAAGTCCGTATATGCTTGCAGGAATTGGCAGGGGTATCAGATAGTTCAGTAATTCACCGACACAGCTCACACTCATAATAATCAAAAATTGTTTTAAGTATTTCATATTAGCTCACCTTTGTAAATTCTGTTTTGCATTTCGGGCATGTGATGCATATTCGTCCCTTGCCTCGCGGAATGCGGATTTTCTGCCTGCAGGTTGGGCAACGGTAGATATGATGTGTCTTACGCTCTTTTAACTGTGATTTCTCGGATTTAAAGCGAGAGATCAACTTGTTTTTGAGTTGCAGATATTTTGCGTTTTCCTGATATCGTTTCGTTGTATTTCTAGAAAACATGCGAAAATAGGCATAAATCATCAGAAGGAGCGCCCAGGAATAGAGGAATCTGCTGTTTGCAAAAAGGTTTATTGCCCATAGTACAACAACCGCTCCCAATAAAAACTTGCCAAAGGCATCTACGCCATAGCGTCCTATCATAAATCTCTGTATTTTTTCTCTCATAAACTTTCACCTCAGAGGCATCATAACACATTTTTCCAAGAAAGAAAATTGTTTAAATATAAACAAAGATGAAAATTTTCTAAAAGGATAAAAAAAGAGGGTGTGAAATTAGAACAATATGTGATATAATAAATCAACGCAAATCAGAAAACACGTAAGGAGCAAATAGCTATGAAGAGAGTGTTGCTAAAGCTAAGTGGAGAGGCACTGGCAGGTGATAAAAAGACAGGCTTTGACGAGGCGACTTGTATCGGTGTGGCAAAGCAGGTAAAAGAATTAGTGGATGACGGCATTCAGGTTGCCATTGTGACAGGAGGCGGGAACTTCTGGAGAGGAAGAACCAGCGAGACGATTGACCGTACGAAGGCAGACCAGATTGGAATGCTCGCGACAGTTATGAATTGTATTTATGTATCAGATATCTTCAGACATGTTGGTATGAAGACGGATATTTTTACACCATTTACATGTGGTGCATTTACCAAACTATTTTCCAAGGATGCGGCAGTAGAAGCTTTGAATGAAGGAAAAGTTATTTTCTTTGCAGGCGGAACCGGTCATCCGTATTTCTCGACAGACACAGGAGCCGTGCTTCGTGCAATTGAGATTGAAGCAGATGCTATGTTACTTGCAAAAGCAATTGACGGTATCTACGACAGTGACCCAAAACTGAATCCGAACGCGAAGAAATATGATGAGATTTCGATTCAGGAAACCATCGATAAGAGACTTGCGGCAGTAGATTTGGCGGCTTCCATTCTCTGTATGGAGAACAAGATGCCAATGCTGGTGTTCGGACTCAATGATGAGAACAGTATTGTTGAGACCATGAAAGGAACATTTACAGGAACGAAAGTAACTGTATAATGATAGAGAATTTTTAAAATCGGAGGAAAGAAACATGAACGAAAAATTACAGGTATATGATACAAAGATGCAGAAGACATTAAACAGCTTGGATGCAGAACTTGCTACAATCCGTGCAGGACGTGCGAATCCAAACGTACTTAATAAATTAACGGTAGATTATTACGGAGTTCCTACTCCAATTCAACAGGCAGCTAACATCTCAGTTCCTGAGGCTCGTATGATTCAGATTCAGCCATGGGATAAGAGCCTTATCAAAGAAATTGAGAAAGCAATTTTAACATCTGATCTCGGACTCAACCCATCTAACGATGGTTCTGTCATTCGTCTTGTGTTCCCGGAACTTACAGAGGACCGCAGAAAAGAAATTGTGAAAGATGTTAAGAAAAAAGGTGAGGCAGCAAAGGTTGCCATCAGAAATATTCGTCGTGACGGAAATGATGCCTTTAAGAAATTAAAAGGCACAGAAGTGTCAGAGGACGAAATCAAGGATTTAGAGAGTGAATTACAAAAACTTACAGACAAATACATTGCAAATATTGACAAAGCAATAGAAACAAAATCAAAAGAAGTTCTTACTGTATAGTTTTAAAAAGAGGGAAGATAAGTGGGGAAGATTCCTTACTTATCTTCTTATTGCATATCAGAAAGGGTTATGAAGTATGAACATACCACAACATATTGCGATTATTTTAGATGGTAACGGACGATGGGCAAAGAAAAAGGGCATGCCGAGAAATTACGGTCATACACAGGGCAGTAAGAATGTGGAGCGTATCTGCGAGGATGCCTATAAGATGGGTGTGAAATATCTGACAGTCTATGCATTTTCTACGGAAAATTGGAAACGTCCGAAGGAAGAAGTCGATGCACTTATGAATCTGCTTCGAAATTATATGAAGACTTGCCTTAAGACCGCTGAGAAGAACCGTATGCGTGTGCGTGTACTGGGAGATAAGACGGCTTTAGATGACGACATCAGAAAACGCATCGTCGAACTTGAGGAAGCAACGAAGAATAACGATGGATTGAATTTCCAGATTGCTCTCAATTACGGCAGCCGTGATGAGATGATTCGTGCGATGAAGAACATGTGCATGGACGTGAAACACGGCAAAGTAGAAGCAGAACAGATTGATGAGCAACTATTTGAAACTTATTTGGATACGCACGATATTCCGGATCCGGATCTTATGATTCGTACCAGCGGTGAACAGAGATTATCCAACTATTTATTGTGGCAGTTGGCCTATAGCGAGTTTTATTTTACAGATGTATTGTGGCCGGATTTTACAAAAGAGGATTTAGCAAAGGCGATAGAATACTATAATGGTAGAGACAGACGCTTTGGCGGTGTAAAGGAAGGGGAAAAGTAATGTTTAAAACGAGACTGTTAAGTGGAATACTCTTGGTAATCATTGCACTTGCAACGATTATCAGTGGCGGAGATGTTTTGTTTGCAACACTTTTATTGATTAGTTTTATCGGAATGACGGAGATTTACAGAGTGCTGGAGATTAGCGGCACACTGCTCGGAGGTGCAGGCTATGTTGTTGCAGCAGCGTATTATTTTCTGATTCGTATGGATAGAACAGAGTTGATTGTGATGCTTGCGATTGCTTTTCTGATTGTACTCATGATGATCTATGTATTTACCTATCCGAAATATCGCTCAGAGCAGGTAATGCTGGCATTCTTTGGCTTGTTTTATGTAGCATTTATGCTTTCTTATGTATATCAGATTCGTATGTTGCCACAAGGTGCCTTTATCGTATGGCTGGTATTTATATGCTCATGGGGAAGTGATACCTGTGCATACTGCGTTGGAATGTTATTTGGCAAACATAAAATGGCACCGAAACTCAGCCCAAAGAAATCGATTGAAGGAGCAGTTGGCGGTGTGGTAGGAGCGGCTCTTCTAGGAGCGGCTTACGCAGCAATTATCAATCGTGCAGTGTTTGGAACGGGTGTGAGCGTGGTTCAATATGCTCTTATCTGTGCAGTGGGTGCTTTGATTTCCATGGTGGGAGACTTAGCTGCCTCTGCAATCAAGAGAAATCATGATATTAAGGACTATGGCAATCTGATTCCGGGACATGGCGGAATCTTGGACCGTTTTGACAGTGTGATTTTCACAGCGCCAATTATTTATTATATGGCGATTATGTTGCTCTAAAGAGAGGGAAATGATGAAGAAGATAGCAATATTAGGCTCAACAGGCTCAATTGGAACACAGACGTTAGAAGTTGTTAGAGCAAATGGTGATTTGGAAGTCTTAGGACTTGCAGCCGGTAATAATATTAAATTACTGGAGGAGCAGATTCGTGAGTTTCATCCGAAACTGGTAGCAGTTTGGACAGAAGAGAAGGCGAAAGAACTTCGTGAGAACGTGAAGGACCTCAGCGTAAAAGTACTTTCCGGAATGGATGGACTCATTGAGGTTGCAACAATTGCAGAATCTGAGATTTTGGTAACGGCGATTGTGGGTATGATTGGAATTCGTCCGACTATCGAGGCAATCAAGGCGGGAAAAGATATAGCACTTGCCAATAAAGAGACACTGGTGACCGCAGGACATATTATTATGCCCCTTGCAAAAGCAAATAACGTGGCAATCCTTCCGGTAGACAGCGAACACAGTGCAATTTTCCAATCTTTACAGGGAAATTCGAGAAGCGCACTGCATAAAATCTTACTGACGGCTTCCGGGGGACCATTCCGAGGAAAAAAACGAGAAGAGCTTTCAAATATCCAAGTAGAAGATGCACTGAAGCATCCGAACTGGGAGATGGGAAGAAAGATTACCATCGATTCTTCGACCTTGGTGAATAAGGGTTTAGAAGTAATCGAGGCGAAGTGGCTCTTCGATGTTGATATTGACCAGGTTGAAGTAGTTGTACATCCGCAGAGTATTATTCACTCGATGGTGGAATATGTGGATGGTGCAATTATTGCAGAGCTCGGAACACCGGATATGAAGCTTCCGATTCAGTATGCGTTATACTATCCGGAACGTAGATTTCTTCCGGGAGAACGTGTGGATTTTGCTACCCTTAGTCAGCTTACATTTGAGAGACCGGATATGGATACATTCACCGGCCTTCGTCTGGCCATGGAGGCGGGAAAAGCAGGCGGTTCGCTTCCGACAGTGTTTAATGCGGCAAACGAATTGGCAGTCAGCAAATTCCTGAATCGAAAGATTAAATATCTTGAGATTCCGGAGATTATAGAGATATGTATGCGTAATCATAAGAATATTGCAAATCCGACAGTGGAAGAGATTCTTCAGACGGAGCAGGAAGTATATGAGCAGATAGAAAGCAGGTGGTAGATTGGGCATTATTCTTGCAATACTAGTTTTTGGAATCATTGTATTTATACATGAGTTAGGACATTTCTTGCTTGCAAAGGCTAATAAAATACGAGTAGATGAATTCTCTATCGGTATGGGACCGAGGTTATTTAGTTTTGTGAAGGGAGAGACCAGATATTCCTTGAAACTTCTTCCTCTTGGCGGTTCCTGTATGATGGGAGAAGACAATGTGGATGATATGAGTGAAGGCAGTTTTAACAGCAAGTCTGTTTGGGCGCGTATGTCTGTTGTTGTGGCAGGAGCCGTGTTTAACTTCCTGTTAGCACTTCTGTTTTCAATGATTGTAATCGGATATACCGGCTATGATGAACCGGTCATTTCCGGTGTTGTGGAAGGATTTCCTGCACAGGAGGCCGGACTTGCAGAGGGCGACCGCATTGTCAAAATGAACAACAAAAAAATCAATATCTGGCGTGAAATTACTTACTACAATATGTTTCACCCAGGTGAGACAGTGGACCTCATTTATGAACGCGATGGAGAAAAACATGAAGTGACGATTACACCGAGGAAGGATGAGGACGGCAGTTATCTGATTGGAATCACATCACCGGCACAGTATAAAAAAGCAAATCTTCTTACTGCAACACAATATGGTGTCTACGAAGTGAAGTTCTGGATATGCACAACACTTGAGAGCCTCAAGATGTTAGTGACAGGAGATGTTGGAGTTGACCAGTTATCCGGACCGGTTGGTATTGTGAATGTGGTCGATGAGACTTATCAGCAGAGTAAGAACTACGGTGTGATGGTTGTTATCATGCAGATGCTGAACATCGGAATCTTGTTATCCGCCAACCTTGGAGTTATGAATTTGTTGCCGCTTCCGGCACTGGATGGTGGAAGATTGGTATTCATGATAGTAGAGGCAATTCGCGGAAAACGTGTACCACCGGAAAAGGAAGGTTGGGTACATGGAATTGGCATGATACTGCTTTTGGCACTGATGGCATTCGTGATGTTTAATGATGTAAAAAAGTTGTTTTAGGACGTATTAGTGGGAAATGGGTATATTGAGCCTGTGATGGCTCGATATACCCATTTTATGTGTGTTACATTGTTGAAACATACGATTTTTCTTGGTAATTTCTATAAATGGTATACTGGACAGGTTCTATACCCATGGATTTGCAGAATCATGGGTATAAAGAAAGTGAGTTGCACAAATTATACCCAGCCTGCATATTATGATAGCAACAGAGTTTCTTAGAGGTATATACATGAGCCACCTTACCGCATCTCAGACAACCAACAACAACTTCAACAATAATAATATTAATGATAATATCGGCACTGGGCGCCTTCAAATCAACATCACATCCGGTCCGACTTCCTTTCCGGTTTCGGGTGCCACCGTGTCCATTTCCTACACCGGTGTTCCGGGTTCCACATTAGAACAATTGCAGACAAATTCTTCCGGACAGACTGAGGTTGTGGAACTGGACGCACCTCCGATTGAATTGAGTTTGAATCCAAACAACGAAGTACAGCCTTATTCAGAGTATACTTTAGATATAACAGCACCGGGCTTTGAACCAATCAGCATTTCAGGAACGGAAATCCTAGCGGATGTTACAGCATTGCAGAATGTTACCATGCAGCCAAGTGAACCACAGGAAACAGGCGAAGAAGTATTCGTGATTCCTGCACATACGCTTTATGGGGAATATCCGCCAAAGATTCCGGAAGCAGAGATTAAGCCACTTCGTGAAACGGGTGAAATCGTACTTAGCCGCGTAGTTGTGCCGGAATTCATTGTTGTACATGACGGTTCTCCGAATGACCCGACTGCAAGAGATTATTATGTGCGTTACAGAGACTACATCAAAAATGTGGCCTCCAGTGAAATCTATGCCACATGGCCGGCAAATACCATTCGCGCTAATGTACTCGCAATTATGTCTTTTACCTTGAACCGTGTTTACACGGAATGGTACAGAAACCAAGGATACGACTTTACCATTACGTCATCTACTGCTTTCGATCACAAATGGATTCCGGAACGAAATATTTACGATAATATTTCTGTGATTGTAGATGAATTGTTTGCAAACTATCTTTCTCGTCCGAATGTGCGTCAGCCAATTCTGACACAATACTGTGACGGTAATCGTGTAAGCTGTCCTGGCTGGATGACACAGTGGGGCTCCAAAGCTCTTGGCGACCAGGGATATTCTGCGATTGAGATTCTTCGTTACTTTTATGGTGATAATATGTATATCAATACTGCCGAGGAGATTTCCGGCATACCATCTTCTTGGCCGGGATATGATTTGACGGTCGGCTCGTCAGGTGATAAGGTGCGTCAGATGCAGGAACAGCTCAATGTAATTGCGGGCGCATATCCGGCAATTCCAAGGGTTACAGTAGATGGTGTCTATGGACCAGCAACTGCAAATGCTGTGGAAGTGTTCCAATCCGTGTTTGGATTGCCGCAGACAGGGGTGACAGATTATTCGACTTGGTATAAGATATCCGAGATCTATGTTGGAGTTTCAAGGATTGCGGAACTTGTATAAAGCCGTTTTTGGTTGAACTGAAAGAGTGGTATTGGGTATATACAAAATTTTTGTTTTGCTATGCCCAAAATCAAGTGAAATTCTTTTGAAAATAGTGTGTTTTGGGCATATGAGAAAATATTGTTCTCATGTGCCCAAGATTTAGGAAATTTGTGGGCATGGAAGAGAAGTTTTCTTGTATATGCCCAAACGCTAAACATACAATAAAATACGCGTGTAAAAGGCAATGGTTTTGGGTCTGACAAGCCGAAAAAAGCACATAGACCCACAAAAATCAGCACA
The DNA here is from genome assembly GCA_045629665.1 of Faecalimonas sp. GTDB lineage: Bacteria > Bacillota > Clostridia > Lachnospirales > Lachnospiraceae > Faecalimonas. The sequence goes on along the minus strand of JAZQRQ010000070.1, from coordinate 13,595 downwards.
TACCGACAGAAAATTTCTCATAGACCAACAATTATAAGTTGTAATTCCTCGCATACAATGCTATGATTAAAGGTAGTAATTTTACAAAAGCAGGTGCCTAGATGAAGAACAAAATCAAGCAATTTTCTAAGGGTGATTTTAAAACAAAGCAGCCTGACGTTCGCTTCTCTAAAACACAGATTTTTATAACTGTGGGTGAGGGCGAGGTGTACGAGGGAAGCTTCCTTATAGAGGCTACAAAAGACGGAAATATCAGAGGTCTCGTATATCCGTCTTCTTTTCGTGTGCATTGCTTGGAGGAAGGTTTTGAGGGCAATCCGGTAAAGGTGAACTTTATCTACGACAGCACGGGACTTGCACCGGGGCATATTGAGCAGGGTAAATTTACTGTCGTGTGCAACGGTGGAGAGTATGATATTGCTTTTACGGCAATTGTGGAAAAACCATTCGTTGTGACAGAATATGGGAAAATTCAGTCTTTGGCAGATTTTAAGAAATTTGCCGCGCAGGATTTTATGGAGGCGAAGACCCTGTTTCGCAGCAGGCAGTTCTATGAGATTTTGAAGTATGAGGACAAGCGTGTGTTTAATCTGTATGACAATATGCGCAAATGGTCCTTGGACGAGCAGGCATTGGAAGAGTTCCTGGTCGGCATCAAACTGAAGGAGAAGATTTTCCTTACGTTTTCTGAGGAAAGAGTAGAACTTCAGGATGTCCTAGAAGAACAGAAGTGCGGCATTACAATTAGTAAGAATACTTGGGGATTTGCGCCGATTCGCATTGAGGCTGTCGGTGATTTTATAGACATTACGCAGAAAGAAATTACAACAGAAGACTTTGTGGGAAGTAGCTATCGACTGGAATATCGGATTTTTGCAAAAAAACTGCATGCAGGTTATAATTTTGGAAGAATTTCAGTGTCCACACCTTATGAGACTATGAGTGTCGAAGTAACGGTGCACCAAAATGGTTCGCATAACGAAATGCGGGGCATGACGGGTGTGATTGCGGGACGTGGACTTAAGGAATATCTGGCATTTATTGCAGGGAAGACGAGTGTCGAGACTTGGGTGGAACAAGCAATAAAACGTGTGAATCAGCTTCGTGAGCTGGAACCGGACAATGAACTGTATCCACTTCTTCAGGCGCACATTTATTTGCGTGGAAGAAGAGAAGAGGAAGCAAAATGGATTCTGGAAAACGGTAATTATGAACGTTTTGTCATTGGAAGAAAAGCGGATGTCAAGGCGTATTACATGTTCCTTACAGCGCTTCTTAAGAAGGAGACGTTACATACCAATCGTGTTTTGGATGAAATTAATCGTATCTATATGAAGCATCCTTATACATGGCAATTGCTTTGTATGATTATTAACCTGGATACGAAATACCGAGATTATAACGATAGATTGCGAGTGCTGGAACGACAGTTTTTTAATGGGGCGAATCATATTTTACTCTACGCGGAGGCTTATCTTTGTTTCCAAGAGCGCGTTGTATTGCTTCGAAAACTCGAGTCTTTTGAGGTTCAGATACTAAATTTTGCAACGAAATACAAGGTGATTACAAGAGATTTGGCAATTCATACTGCAGATTTGGTTTGCAGACAGAAAAAATACGATGCAAAACTTTTGCGTATTTTACAGCGAGCATACAAGATGTATGATGAACCACTGATTTTAAAAGCAATTTGTACCCAGCTAATCTTGGGAAATAAGACAGGAAGTATATATTATAAATGGTATGAGGCGGCTGTGAAGAAGGAACTTCGCATCGCACAGTTATACGAGTACTTTATGATGTCCGTAGATGCACATAGTATGCGAAGTGCATTCCCGCAAATCGTCTACTTGTACTATTCGCATGGAATCAATCTGGACTATGGCAGCATTGCGCTTTTATATGAAAATATTTTGACCTATGAGAGCGAGAATGGGGATATTTACAAACAGTACAAGGAACAGATAAAAGCGTTTGCGAAAGAAGAACTGCTAAAACGTCACATCAATGATTCCCTGCGTGTCATTTACAATCGTTTTCTCAATCCGAGTGCATTGTCATTGGATGAGGTGGATGCACTCTATGATATTTATCATGCTTATCAGGTGACAACTAATGTCAAAGGCATCAAGTACGTGCTTGTAATTGAAAAAGACGGAAGTGTCAGACAACGCATGCCGTACAAAGCTCAGCGCGGTGCAATGGTTTATCTGTATGATAAGGACGCAAGAATTGTATTCGAAGCAGATAATGGTCTTCACTATACCGATTCCGTTTCTTATGACGCCAGAAGACTGTTTCATGAATTGCGCTTTGCAGACGTATGTAAGAATTACAGAGCACTTCAGACGCAGCAGGAAGCAGTGGAGCAGGCAATTCCGATTTCTTTTGAGAATTTAAAGAAGTACGGTATGAAGAGCTTTGACAAGCAGGAGATGTTCCTTTTGTGTACCAAACGCATTCGAGAGCAGGAGCAGGTGGAGGATGATTTTCTGCTATATGTGACCTTTGAACTTTTGAAAGAAGGCCTGTATGATAAGGCTGTATTGAATTATCTGGCACAATTCTACTGTGGAGCAACATGCGACATGAAGTTCGTATGGCAGAAGGCAAGAGAGTATGGTGTAAATGCAAAAGCCATTGCCGAGCGTATCATCACGCAGATGCTGTTTTCAGAGGTGATGTTTGGCGAGGAAGAGATTTTTGAGGATTACTATGCGGGCAGACCGTATTTTCGTTTAAAACAGGCATATCTTGCTTATGTTGCGAGAATGTATGTTGTGAGAAATCGTCAGATATCCGAGCAACTTATTCGTATTATGCTTCAGGAACTTATGCAGAAGGAATATTTGGCTGACATCTGTAAGGTTGCAGTTCTGAAATACTATGTCGGACGTGAGACAGAGCCTGCAATTCAGTGTATGCTGAAGGAGTTTTTCATTGAAATGTGTGAGAAACACATCGTGTTTGCCTTTTATATGGAGTACCCGCAGGATTGGCTTCGGGAAGTACAACTGTATGATAAGGTATTGGTAGAATACTGTGGTGTTTTGGATGGCAAGGTAAGAATCTGCTATCGCATTCAGAGGGATGGTTCCCCGGCACAGGATTATCATTCAGAGACTTTGCTCCCGATGTATGACAATGTGTTTGTGAAGGAGTTCGTCCTTTACGAAGATGAAAGTTTGAAATATTATTTTGAAGAAACGAACCAGGACAAACAACTGGTAAGCGACAAGGCAGTTTGCAGTAAGACAGACATCGTGTATGAATCAGGAAAGTTTGGAAGGTTGAATTTGATTTCCCGTCTGTCCAAAGAAAAGCAATACGAGGCCATGGTGGGCTGTAAACAAGAGGAGCAGGTTGCAAAAGAACTGTTTCCAACGTATTAAAGTATACAAAGGAGGAAATGTGACATGTCAAAAAGTATGATTGGAATTGACCTGAATGAGCGCTATTGTCAGATAAGCTTTTATCATGAAGAACAGCAGGAACCACAGACATTGGAAAATGTCACATATCCGACGATGGGGCTGTATGAGCAGGCGATTGAACAGGCTGGTGGCGAGGCGGTCAGGGCTTTGGCAGAGCTTGTTGAACATGCTTTGACGCGCTTTGACGCCATTGATGAATTGGTGTTTACAGTTCCAAGACTGAATATAGATATTGTCCGTATGCTGAAGGGAATCGGTCAGCGTGCAGGAGTGGACAAGCGTCATATTTATGTACAGGATTATAAGGAAAGCTTCTGCAATTATATGCTGTATCAACCGAAGGAACTGTGGCAATATGAGGCAGCATTATTCCACTGCGACCGTCATGAAGTGAAAGCTTATATGCTTCGAAAGATTCGTACAGGTTATGGGAAAGGGAGAGATACCTTTATTACCGTGGATGAGGTGGCAAATGCATATATGGAAGAACTGTCGGCAGTGTATCCGGTACTCAACGTGGACCGGGCAAGAGATGCGGATGTGAGATTTAAGCAGTTTGTGCAGGGCGTTTTCGAAAAGAAGTTGGTATCTTCCGTATTCTTGGTTGGAGAAGGTTTCGAGAATAACTGGTATCCGCAGTCGCTTCGTGTAATGTGCAATGGCAGAAGAGCATTTCTCGGCAATAACCTTTACAGCAAAGGTGCATGTTATGCGGCGTTCAAACGGGCATACAATTACGAAGAAGCACTAGTCTATCTGGATGAAACCAAGATGATGGATCAGGTGTGCCTGAAACTTCGTATGCAAGGAAAGGATAAATGGTATCCGATTTTGTCATGGGGCAGCAGATGGTATGAAGCAGACACAAGCTTTGAACTACTATTAGAGAATACAGATGATATTGAGATTCACATCGAATCTCTTGCCGGAGCAGAATTGCAAGTGGAGAGAATATCTCTGGAGGGTCTGCCAAAGCGCAATAATTATACACTCAGATTACAGGTAAAAGTGATGCTGATGGACGAGAAACATTGTCGAATCAGCATGAAGGATGTGGGATTTGGAGAATTTTTCCCGGCCACTGATTTTTACGTGGAAAAGGAAATACATTTAGGAGGAAGCAATGAGCAGTTTAATTCTTTGTCATAAGAAGAAGGCAAGACATGCTTATGAGATTGCGCGTATTCATCGTCGCATTTATACAATTGAAGAACTCTGTTATTATCTATGCAATCATCTATATCTTGTGGATTACACGATTATGAATGAGAAACTGTGCGACTGGCTTACCGAAGAACTGGAACTTAAAAGTCTTGCTGATAGCCTCAGAGAGTTGCTTAAGCAGGATGCTTCTATGGAACAATTTGTTGTAAGCATTTTGGCGTCTTCGTCGATCTATACAACAGCAGAACTCAGTCGGATGCAGGATGTATTAGACAGACTGAAAAATCAAAGGCCGATTGAAAAACAGAAATACAAGGCGGACAACCTTTTGGAAAGCGGTTCTGTGAAGTCTGCCATTATGGCGTACCAAGAGATTATTCACGGTGAGCGTGATGAAAGTGTAGACGGCCAATTTTATGGAAAGGTATACGCTTGTTTGGGAGCGGCTTATGGTCGCCTTTTCTTATATGAAGAGGCTGCGAAAATGTATGAGGCCGCATTTCAGATATGCGAAGAACGCTCTATGTTAAAGGCATACCTCTATGCCTGTCGCAAATATATGAGTGGGGAAGAGTATTTGTCTCTTTTACATAAGAGTCCGGTTTATCAGACGGTAGACAGTGAACTAGGGGCTGCAATCACAGAGATTGAAGGTCGCATCAAGGTGCTTCAATACGAGGACACACTGGAGAACTGGAAAAATCAATATCGCAGAATTAGTACAGGAGAAATGTAAAAAAAGATTGATAAATCAGTATAAATCGTATACACTAATACATTAGGAAGAAAATGAGGAGGCGTTTAAGGTATGACAGCATATAAAGATTTAAGTGTAGAAGAGTTATTGTCATTAAAAAATGAATTGGAAGCAAAATTTGCAGAGATTAAAGCAAGAAATCTGAAGCTTGATATGTCTCGTGGTAAACCGTCAAAAGCACAACTTGACTTGTCTATGGGTATGATGGATGTACTCAACAGTGATGTGGATTTAACTTGCGAAGAAGGTGTGGACTGCCGTAATTACGGAGTACTTGACGGAATCGATGAAGCAAAACAGCTTCTTTCAGATATGTCGGAGGTTCCAAAGGAAAATATCGTTATCTTTGGTAACTCCAGTTTGAATGTTATGTATGACACGATTTCGCGTTCCATGACGCACGGTGTTATGGGAAGCACACCTTGGTGTAAGCTTGATAAAGTAAAATTCTTGTGTCCGGTACCGGGATACGACAGACATTTTGCAATTACGGAACATTTTGGTATTGAGATGATTAACATCCCGATGACAGAAGAAGGACCGAATATGGATATGGTAGAGGCACTTGTAAACAACGATGATTCTGTAAAAGGTATCTGGTGTGTGCCGAAGTACTCAAACCCACAGGGTATTACATACTCTGACCAAGTAGTGCGCCGTTTCGCAAGATTAAAACCTGCAGCGAAGGATTTTCGTATCTATTGGGATAATGCATATACCATTCATCATCTGTATGATGATAGGCAAGATTATCTGATTGAAATTTTAATGGCATGTAAGCAGGAAGGTAATCCGGATATGGTTTATAAGTTCTGCTCAACATCCAAAATCAGTTTCCCTGGTTCCGGAATTGCAGCGATAGCAGCTTCTACAGCGAACCTTGCAGACATCCGTAAACAGATGACGATCCAGACAATTGGTCATGATAAAGTAAATCAATTGCGTCATGCACGTTTCTTTGGAGATATTCATGGAGTTGTAGAACACATGAAGAAGCATGCTGATATTTTAAGACCGAAATTCGAGGCAGTACTTGATGGTCTCGAAAAAGAATTGGGTGGTCTCGAAATCGGTACTTGGATCAGACCACGTGGCGGTTACTTTATTTCCTTTGACGCATTGGAAGGATGTGCAAAGGCAATTGTTGCGAAAGCAAAAGAAGCAGGTGTTGTGATGACAGGGGCTGGAGCTACATTTCCTTATGGAAAGGATCCGAAGGACAGCAACATTCGTATTGCACCATCGTTCCCAACTCCGGAAGAATTGGCTATGGCAACAGAAATTTTTGTATTGAGTGTAAAATTAGTAAGTATTGATAAGATTTTGGGAGAAAAAAATGCCTAATCATGAGATTGTAATCAGTGAGGCACAGAAAGATTCCGAAATGCATCGAGTGTTAGAACTCGCTCTGGAAGCAGGGCGGGTTTTACTGTCGAATGGGGCAGAAATCTTTCGTGTAGAAGAGACAATTGAACATATTTGTAAACGCTTCGAAATTGAAGAAATGGATGCCTTTGTAATGAGCAACGGTATCTTTTTGACTGCGCACGATAGAGGCAGGGAGATTTTTGCAAAAGTCAAGCACGTCCCGCTTGCCGGAACGAATCTGGAGATTGTTACGGAAGTGAACAACTTATCGCGCGAGATTTCAGCAGGAAACGTGAGCGTGGATGTGGCGTTTTCTCGTCTTCGCGAGATTGAACAGTTGCCGCCAAAGAAAAATATCGAGCTTGAACTGGGGGCAGGTATTGGCAGTGGTGTATTCTGTTATCTGATGGGCGGAAATATATACGAAAGTTTATTTACCGTCTTAATTGGATTCCTATTGTATGCGATTATCCTGTTTGCGGCAAGACGGCAGGTGTCCAAGATTATCATTAATCTTGTCGGCGGTGCATTTATCACGGTGATGGCACTGGTTGTTTCCAATGTCCCGTTTCCATTTGAAGTTACGCTGGACAAGATGATTATCGGCTGTATTCTGCCGATGATTCCGGGAGTTGCATTTGTCAATGCCATTCGTGATATTGCGGACAGTGACTTTATATCTGGACTTGTCAAATTATTGGATGCCCTTTTAGTTTTTGTGTACATTGCAATCGGAGTCGGATTTGTCCTTTCGATTTACGGAGGAGGGTTATTGTTATGATAGCGAATATTGCGTGTTCCTTTGTTGGTACAATTGCGTTTTCTATTCTTTTTAATGTACCGTCAAAGTATTATAAATATTGTGGTTTCACAGGGATGATGGGTTGGATGTGTCTGTATTTCTGCTCGGATGTTATTAAAGGACCGTTTTCCACATTTTTAGCTACGTTGCTAGTAGTGCTTTGTTCCAGGATCTTTGCAGTCTGGAGAAAATGTCCGATTACTGTATTCCTGATTGCGGGAATATTTCCACTGGTTCCGGGGGCGGCAGTCTATTATACCGCCTACAATTTCGTTATGAATGACCTATCCTTAGCGGTGGATAGTGGAATCCATGCACTGAAGACAGCGTTTGCGATTGTGCTTGGAATTGTGTTTGTCGTTTCTATCCCAAGACAGTGGTTTAGTGTGGAGTATTGGAAATCGAGAGCGGCAAAAAAGAGAGTTGTCAGTTAGTTTTTATTGTTATATAATGGAGTTTAGCAAAAGAGAATGAGGAGTGTTAGCTATGAGTAAAGTAAGAACAAGATTTGCACCAAGTCCAACCGGAAGAATGCACGTTGGTAACCTCAGAACGGCTTTGTATGCGTATCTGATTGCAAAGCATGAAGACGGAGATTTTCTTCTTCGTATCGAGGATACCGACCAGGAGCGTCTGGTGGAAGGTGCTGTTGATATTATATATCGAACATTAGAGAAGACCGGTCTGATTCACGATGAAGGTCCGGACAAAGACGGTGGTTATGGACCTTATGTGCAGAGTGAGAGACAGGCAACTGGTCTTTACTTAGAGTATGCGAAGAAGCTGATTGCACAGGGCGATGCATACTATTGCTTCTGTGACAAAGAGAGATTGGCTTCTCTTAAGAGTGAAGTAAAAGAAGGCGGAGAGGAGATTGTTGTTTACGACAAACACTGCTTATATCTCAGCCAAGAAGAGATTGAAGCCAACCTTGCGGCAGGAAAACCTTATGTCATCCGTATTAACATGCCGACAGAGGGAACAACAACCTTCCATGATGATATTTACGGAGATATCACGGTTCCGAATGCAGAACTTGACGATATGATTCTCATTAAGTCAGACGGGTATCCAACCTATAACTTTGCAAACGTTGTAGATGACCATTTGCAGGGAATTACACACGTTGTTCGTGGTAACGAATATCTTTCATCTGCACCGAAATATAACAGATTATACGAAGCATTCGGTTGGGAAGTTCCGACGTATGTACACTGTCCGCTAATTACAGATGAGACGCATAAGAAGCTCAGCAAGCGCTGTGGACATTCTTCTTATGAGGATTTGATTGAACAGGGATACATCACAGAAGCAGTCGTTAACTACGTGGCACTTCTTGGATGGAGTTCGACAGACAATCAGGAAATCTTCTCGTTGGGAGAACTTGTGAAAGCATTTGATTATCGCCATATGAGCAAATCACCGGCAGTCTTCGATACTGTGAAACTCAGATGGATGAACGGTGAATACCTCAAAGCCATGGATTTTGATAAATTCTATGAGATGGCAGAACCTTACATCAAAGAAGTCATCACAAAAGATTATGACCTTAAGAAACTTGCGGCAATGGTGAAGACAAGAATCGAAATCTTCCCGGACATCAAAGAGCAGATTGATTTCTTTGAGGAACTTCCGGAGTATGATACAGCAATGTACACGCACAAGAAGATGAAGACAAACGAAGAGACTTCGCTTGAGGTACTGAAAGAGCTACTTCCTCTTTTTGAGGCACATGAAGATTACACAAATGATGCGCTCTACGAAGTGCTTCGCGGTTATGTGGAAGAAAAAGGTTGTAAGAACGGCTATGCAATCTGGCCGGTAAGAACAGCTGTATCCGGTAAGCAGAACACACCGGGCGGCGCGACTGAGATTATGGAAATCTTAGGAAAAGAAGAATCACTTGCAAGAATTCGCAAGGGAATTGAGTTGCTTAGTAAATAGTTATAAGGCGGGATGCATTCCCGCCTTATTATGTCTTTGTTGGGGGATTACGGTGCAATATAACAAACTTAATGCTTGTACCGTAATATTCAAATTCAAATACAAAAGGGGAACTGAAAATGAGTCTAAATAATACTCAACTTCAAGCAATTGCCCATAAAGATGGACCATGTATGGTTCTCGCAGGTCCCGGTTCCGGGAAAACTACCGTTATTACAAAGCGAATTGAATATCTAATCAAAAAGCATAACGTAAAGCCGGAAGAAATTCTGGTCATTACTTTTTCAAAAGCGGCGTCTAAAGAGATGAAAAGTAGGTTTCATGAGTTGTGGAAGAACGAACATGTACCTGTGACATTCGGCACCTTTCACGGAATCTATTACGGCATTTTAAAATGGGCATACAAATTAACTTCAGAAAATATCTTCTCAGACGAACAGAAGTATGGACTTCTGCAGCGTGTGGTGGAACGCATGGATCTAGACGTTGACGATGAGAAAGAGTTCCTTCAGGGAATCGCAGGGGAAATCAGTAATGTGAAAAACAATCAGATTGCACTCTCGGAGTATCAGTCACTCAATTGCGAAGAGGAAGTGTTTTTACAGATATTTCAGACCTATGAAAACGAACGCAAACGCATTCGTAAAATCGATTTTGATGATATGTTGGTGCTGACATACGAATTGTTTCAGAAGCGTCCGGATATCCTTCAGATGTGGCAGAGAAAATATAAATACATTTTAATCGATGAATTTCAGGATATCAACAAAGTGCAGTATGACGTCATTCGGATGCTGGCAGCGCCGGAGAATAACCTGTTCATCGTAGGTGATGATGACCAGTCTATCTATCAGTTTCGTGGTGCAAGACCGGAGATCATGTTGAACTTTCCAAATGATTATCCGGATACAAAGCGTATATTGTTAGATGTAAATTATCGTTCTACAAAGGCAATTGTAAATGGCGCGGCGCGAGTGATTGGTCGTAATATGAAGCGTTTTCAAAAGCACATTGTGACGGAGAATGAACAGGGAGCAAATGTACATGTGCAGGAGGTTCGCCATCCGATTGAAGAGAGTAAGTATGTCATCAGTGAGATTCAAAAGGCACTAAAGGCAGGTGTACCGCCGACAGAGATTGCAGTTCTTTTTCGCACGAATCAAGAAGCCCGTGCGCTGGTTGAAACGTGTATGGAGTACAGCATGCCTTACTATATGAAAGAACATTTTCCAAATCTGTACGAGCATTTCATTGCGAGAAATCTAATCGCGTATATGAAGATGGCACTCGGTGAACATTCGCGCAAGTTATTTCTTGAGATTATGAATCGGCCGAACCGTTACATTGGAAGAGACAGTCTGGAACATGGAGAGGTGTCATTCGAGGAACTACGCAAATTCTATCGTGATAAAGACTGGATGCTGGACCGCATCGACCAGTTGGAAGTCGATTTCCGTATCATTAAGCGATGTGCACCATATGCGGCAATTCAATACATACGAAAGCATATCGGATACGATGATTTTTTAAAAGAATATTCCATTAAGCGAAGAATCAAATTAGATGAGCTCCAAGATATTCTAAAGGAGATTGAAGACCGAGCGAGAGAGTATAAGACCATAGAGGAATGGTTTGTACATATTGAAGAATATTCAGAGCAACTTCGTAGACAGGCAGAGTATCAGGAACCGAGTGCGAAATCTATATCGCTGATGACAATGCATGGGGCAAAGGGGCTTGAATTTCATACGGTATTTATTATCGGGGCCAATGAAGATATTTGCCCATATAAAAAAGCAGAGACGAAGGAAGAGATAGAAGAAGAACGAAGGCTTTTTTATGTTGCTATGACACGAGCGAAGAAAAGACTTGTTATTTCCTACAGTAAAGAGAGGAATGGGAAGAAGATGAAGAAGTCGAGGTTTGTGGGGGAAGTTTTAAATCTAAAAAAAGTATAAATATGGTTGACAAAACAACCTCGTGGTGATATCTTATCAATGTAGATGTTAGCACTCAAACCAAAAGAGTGCTAATAAACAAAAAATGAGGAGGTATCTATGGAACTGAATCACGGATTAGATGACCGTAAACTTAAGATTTTACAAGCGGTTATCAAAAACTATTTAGAGACCGGCGAACCGGTTGGCTCCAGAACGATTTCTAAATACACAGACCTTAATTTAAGTTCTGCGACCATTCGTAATGAGATGGCTGATTTAGAGGATTTGGGTTACATCATACAGCCTCACACATCAGCGGGACGTATTCCTTCAGATAAAGGATATCGCCTCTATGTAGATATGCTGATGGCAGAGAAGGAACAGGAAGTCATTGAGATGCGAGAACAGATGCTTGAGAAAGCCGACAAGATGGATAAGATTCTCAAGCAGGCAGCGAAGGTATTGGCAGTCAATACGAATTACGCGACCATGGTTTCTGCGCCTAACATGAATCGAAACAAATTAAAATTCATTCAGCTTTCACAGGTTGACGAACACCAGATTATCGCTGTTATTGTGATGGAAGGTAACATCATTAAGAATAAGATTGTTACAGTGGAAGAAACTCTTAATAATGAGATTATGTTAAAACTCAATATGTTATTGAACACAAGTCTTCCAGGAATGTCCATTGAAGAGATTAATCTTGGAATGATAGCAGCGTTGAAAGAACAGGCCGGTGCACAAGCAGAGATTATCGGAGATGTGTTAAATGCAATCGGAAGCACCATTCAGCCGGAGGATTTAGAGATCTACACCAGCGGTGCAACTAATGTATTTAAGTATCCGGAACTCAGCGATAACCACAGCGCACAGGAGATTATCAATGCATTTGAGGAAAAACAGATGCTGCAGGAGATTGTGACACAGACACTTTCCAAAGAAGATAATCATGGCATTCAGGTTTATATCGGCAATGAGACTCCGGTTCAATCGATGAAGGATTGCAGCGTAGTAACTGCAACTTATGAATTGGGTGAAGGTATGCAGGGAACGATAGGTATTATCGGGCCGAAGCGAATGGATTATGAACATGTAATGAAGACTCTGAAGACTCTGATGACAGAGCTCGATGAGATTTTTCATAAAGAAGAATAGAAAGGTGGCAAGGTCCATTGGAAGAAAATAAGAATCAAGAAGTTGTAGAGGAGACTGTGGAGGAGAGTTTTGAGGCTGATGTTCAGTCGGAGGAAACCGAAGGAGCAACTTTAGAAAATGCCGAGGCTGAGGTAGAAGAAGCAGGACAAACAGACGAGACGGCAGAAGAAACAGCTGAATCTACAAAAGAAAAATCAAAATTATTTAAGAAGAAAAAAGACCCAAAAGATGAGAAAATCGAAGAACTCTCAGACAAACTGCTTCGGCAGATGGCTGAGTTCGACAATTTCCGCAAACGTACAGAAAAAGAGAAATCAGCAATGTACGAAATCGGTGCAAAGGACATCGTAGAAAAGTTGCTTCCGGTTGTGGATAACTTTGAGAGAGGTTTTATGACAGTTGCAGAGGAAGACAAGGAAGATGCATTTGTAACCGGTATGGAGATGGTATACAAGCAACTGATGACGATGCTTGAGACAGTTGGTGTGAAACCAATTGAGGCAGTCGGACAGGAATTCAATCCGGACCTTCACAATGCAGTGATGCATGTGGAAGACGAGACGGTTGGAGATAATATTATTGTAGAAGAATTTCAAAAAGGCTACACATACCGTGACTCCGTTGTGAGATACAGCATGGTGAAGGTAGCAAACTAACAATCAAACATAAATATTTAGGAGGATTTAAAAATGGGAAAAATTATTGGTATTGACTTAGGTACAACAAACAGCTGTGTAGCCGTTATGGAAGGTGGACAGCCAACAGTTATCGCGAACACAGAAGGTGCTAGAACAACTCCATCTGTAGTTGCATTTACAAAGACAGGAGAGCGTTTAGTAGGTGAACCTGCAAAACGTCAGGCAGTTACAAATGCTGACAAGACTATCTCTTCAATCAAGAGAGAAATGGGTAGAGATTACAAAGTAGCAATCGATGACAAGAAATACTCTCCACAAGAGATTTCAGCTATGATTCTTCAGAAATTAAAAGCAGATGCTGAAGGATATCTTGGAGAAAAAGTAACAGAG
>JAZQRQ010000069.1:0-34671 GCA_045629665.1 Faecalimonas sp. | reverse complement strand
GAGAAATGAGAGTTGCCAAATAAAGGGAAATCTGTTATAATCAAAAAACTGGATTTTATCAGGTGAGGTTATGGACGAGAAAATACAAGTATTAGATTTACAAATTGACAATCTTACGGCAAAGGACGCGGTAAAACGTGTTGTGTCATATATGGAGACGGAGCCGGTCAGTGTGGTTGAGATGGTTACCATGAATACATTGGCTAAATTTCAACAGGATGAGACGGCGAAAGAGTTGTTTGATAACTTTGACATCGCCTTGGCGAGTGACAAGGGAATGTTGGAGGCTGCAGGTGAAACGGATGAGCGACGACTGAAAGAAGTGGATGAGCTGTTGTTTATCAAAATGGTCATGCGCTTCCTTCACAAGAACAGTGCCAGAGTATTTTTGCTTGCAGAAGATGAAGCAGATTTACAGAAGCTTGAAATGTACATGAAGGAGGATTACTCCAATATTCAAGTGGTGGACAAGGCAACCATGCAAGAAAATGCGGCTTCAGACGATATGCTCTTGAATCTGGTAAACGGAGCAGAAGCAGAGTGTATTCTTTCAGCACTTCCGTCACCGGTTGAGGAGCAGTTCATTTACAGAAACAAATCTTTAGTAAATGCAAAGGTGTGGCTGGGATTTGGTAATCTGTTAGATGAGTTAAAAAAGGAAAAAAATGCTTTTCAAAAATTCAAAGAATTCATATTACGACAACTTCTGAAAAAAGAGATGGCAAAAAAAGGGGAAAATGCATAAAAATATGCGATTTTCCTCTTTATTTTTTTGCGATTTTGCATTAAGATTAGAAGAGGTTACTAGTTACGGAGGGATAAAGATGATATCAAATCAAATACTTCAGAATACAGTTGAAGGAATGAAGGCAATCACACGAGTTGATTTGTGTGTCATGGACATAGACGGAAAGCTTCTTGCGAGTACGTGTACAAAGGCGGAAGAGACGATAACTTCGGCACGTTTATTTGCGGAATCGGCAGAAGACAGCACAAGTACACGAGGCTATCAATTCTTCAAAATATATGATGAATATCAGTTAGAATACATACTGATTGCTTTTGGGGAAGGAGAAGAGGTTACTACAGTCGGTAAAATGGCCACATTTCAGATTCAGAACCTCTTAGTTGCATATAAAGAGCGCTTTGATAAAGATAACTTTTTCAAGAATTTGTTACTTGACAATTTGCTTTTGGTAGATATATACAATCGTGCAAAAAAATTGCATATTGACACAGAAGTAAAACGTGTTATCTTTATTGTGGAAATGCCTGTGGGAAAAGAAGTTCATACTTTAGAACAGGTGCGTATTATCCTCAGCGGTAAGAATAAGGATTTTGTCACAGCGGTTGACGAAAAAAATATCATTATCGTGAGAGAGGTTGAGGCAAACGAAGGATACAGCGATATGGAGAAGTATGCACAGCGACTTCAAAGCCTTTTAGAAGCACAGGGCGTAGAAGGCTGTCATATTGCTTATGGCACGATTGTCACAGACATCAAAGAAGTGTCGAAGTCTTACAAAGAAGCACATCTTGCGCTGGATGTAGGAAAGATTTTCTTTGAGGATAAAGAGATCATAGCATACAATACATTGGGCATCGGACGTTTGATTTATCAGTTACCGATACCGCTTTGTAAGATGTTTATCCGTGAGATTTTTGAGGGGAAATCGCCGGATGATTTTGATGAAGAAACATTGACAACCATCAATAAGTTCTTCGAAAACAGTCTGAATGTTTCAGAGACATCAAGACAACTGTATATTCACAGAAACACCTTGGTATATCGCTTGGACAAGATACAAAAACTTACCGGGCTTGATCTTCGTGTGTTTGAGGATGCGATTACATTTAAAATTGCACTGATGGTTGTGAAATACATGAAATACATGGAAACATTGGAGTATTAATAATTTAGGAGGAGCGTATGATAGAATTAAAAGAAGTTACGAAAGAGTACTCAAAGGGGATAGCTGCACTCAACGGTATCAACCTGAAAATTGATCAGGGTGAGTTTGTATTTATTGTTGGCGATAGCGGCTCCGGCAAATCCACTTTGATTCGCTTGTTATTGAAGGAGTTGGAACCGACAAGCGGAACCATCACCATTATGAAAAAGAATTTGGGGCTTATGAAACACAAGGCAATTCCGTTTTATCGAAGAAAAATGGGCGTTGTATTTCAGGATTTCCGCCTTTTACAAGATAGGAATGTATATGAAAATATTGCGTCTGCACTTCGTGTAACCCAAACACCTACCAGAGTGCTTAAGAAAAAAGTCCCGGCGGCACTTTCGCTGTTTGGATTGGCTCAAAAATACAAATCCTACCCGAATGAACTCTCCGGCGGTGAGCAGCAGAGGGTTGCTATTGCGAGAGCAATTGTAAATGAACCTTCTATTCTGCTTGCAGACGAGCCGACGGGTAATCTTGACCCGGCGAACTCATGGGAAATCATGAAACTTCTGGAAGAAGCAAACAATCGTGGAACAACCGTCGTTGTTGTTACACATAATCATGAGATTGTCAATGCAATGAAAAAACGCGTAGTCACAATGCAGAAGGGGAACATTGTGAGTGATACGAAGAAGGTGGGTGTATAAATGAGAGTCAGTACTATTCGATATACAATAAAGCAAGGGCTTCGAAATATTGTAAGAAATAAGATGTTTTCGATTGCCTCAATTGCAACGATGGCAGCATGTATTTTCATGTTCGGTATCTTTTACTCATTGATTACGAACGTTAAGTATATTGTGGAGAAGGCCGAAGAGAGTGTTGCAATCGTAGTATTTATGGATGAAGATATAACAGAGAAACAGTTAAAGAATATTGAAAAGAAGTTAGAAGCCCGAGAAGAAGTTCTGGAAGTCAAATACATTTCCGCAGAAGAAGCGTGGGAGCAGTTTGGAAATGAGTATTTTGGAGAGGACAGCAACTGGGCAGAAGGATGGGATGTCAATCCATTAGAGAACTCCGACAACTTTGAAGTCTATATGAAAGATATTTCAAAGCAGGCAGAACTGGTTGAGTATGCGGAAGGGCTTAAGGGAGTCCGCAAGGTAAATAAGTCAGAACAGGTTGCAGATGCACTTAACAATTTCAATATGCTGATTGCTTATGTGTCCGGTGCCATTATTCTGGTTCTTCTTGCAGTTGCAATCTTCCTGATTAGTAATACAGTATCTATGGGTATTACCATTCGAAAAGAAGAGATCGCGATTATGAAATACATCGGTGCAAAAGATTCTTTTGTAAGAGCGCCGTTTATTTTTGAAGGTGTTCTGATTGGTATTTTTGGCGCAGCAGTGCCGCTTGTGGTACTCTACTTTGCTTATGAGAAAGCAATCAATTATATTTTGACAAAGTTTTCGATCCTGAATACATTATTAGAGTTCCTTCCGGTATCAGAGGTTTACAAGACATTGCTTCCGGTTGGGCTTGCACTTGGTGTGGGAATCGGTTTTGTCGGAAGTTTCTTTACCATTAAAAAGCATTTGAAAGCATAGAGGTATAGCATGGAAGATATGGAGCAGCAGATAGAATCAACTCCAAAGAGAAAGAAAATAAGAAATTTCTGGAAAGGTGCACTTTGCGGTGCACTTTTCTCGCTAGTTGTATGTACAATTGTGTTGGTCAAAACTGGCGTACTACGAGTTGAAGATGGTGGCCTTGTGACAGGGAAAACAGAAGCGAAACTCAATAATATTCGCGCTCTTATTGATGAGATATATTTGTATTCGGATGAAATTGATGAAGACAAATTGCAGGAAAATATCATTCGCGGATATGTTGCAGGTTTGGAAGAACCATATACCGTATACTATAATGAGGCGGAGACAACTGCACTATTTGAATCCACTTCAGGAACTTTTGGCGGAATCGGCGTTGTGATTATGCAGGATCGCACGACGGGACTGGCAACATTTACAACTATTTATGATGAGTGCCCGGGAAAGAAGGCAGGATTCAAGTCCGGCGATATCGTTTACAAGGTCAATGGTGAAGATGTGTCCGGCATGGACTTGGATTCCATTGTAACACGCATTCGTGGAGAAGTTGGAACAGAAGTTGAGATTACGGTTCTTCGCGGAGAAACCGGGGAAGAGTATACAGGTGTTGCGACACGCGCACTGATTGAAAATGATACTGTGGCGTATGAGATGAAGGATGACAAACTGGGTTATATTCAGTTGACGGCATTTGAGAGTGTTACCTATGAGCAGTTCAAGGAAGCACTTGAAGACCTGACCGAACAGGGGATGAAAGGACTGATTGTAGACCTTCGAAACAATACCGGTGGTAATCTGGATACGGTATGTGAAATCTTAGACTTGATTCTTCCAAAGGGAACTATCGTGTCAATTAAAGATAAGAATGGAAAAGGTCAGACATTTTCATCAGATGACAGACATAAGTTGGACGTTCCATTAGTTGTTCTTACGAATGGTTACAGTGCAAGTGCATCTGAAATCTTTGCAGGTGCCGTACAGGATTACAAGATAGGCACACTTGTCGGAACGAAGACTTATGGAAAAGGCATTGTTCAAAATATTTATTCCTTAGGCGATGGGACATCGCTCAAGGTTACAAGCTCAGAATATTTCACGCCGAACGGAAGAAATATTCATGAGAAAGGGATTGAGCCGGACGTAGAGATTGAGTATCAATATGATGAGGCAAATCCGGATAGAGATAATCAGTTAGATAAGGCGATTGAAGTTCTGAATAGTAAAAAGTAGATTTTAACAAAAAGGAATGTATTTTTACATTCCTTTTTTTGTGGCGTTATGGTAGAATAAACATAGTATGTAGTTTTATGCTTAAAATAAGTGGAAAGGGTAAACACAGTATGAAAATTTTGATTCAAAATGGACATGTACTTGATCCTGAGAGCAAACGCGAGGGCGTCTTTGATGTGCTTGTGGAAGATGAGAAGATTGTGAAGGTGGCAGAGAACCTGACGGAGTCGGCTGACCGCGTGATTGATGCAACCGGCTGCTATGTCATGCCGGGATTTATCGACCTTCATGTACATCTTCGTGACCCGGGATTGGAATATAAAGAAACATTGGAGACCGGCGGAAAGGCAGCAGCAAGAGGCGGTGTAACTACCGTATGCGCGATGCCGAACACAAAGCCGGTTACGGATAACGCTGATATGATTACTTCGATTCATGAGCGTGCGAAAAAAGAGTGTCCGGTAAATGTGATTCAGATAGGTGCAATTACAGTCGGACAGATGGGCGAAGAACTTGCCGATATCGAGGGAATGGCAAAGGCAGGATGCCATGCTATCAGTGAAGACGGCAAATCCGTAATGAACGCATCTCTCTATCGCAAAGCGATGAAGATTGCAAAAGAAAATCACATTTCCATCTTTGCACACTGCGAGGATATTACGATGGTAGAAGGCGGTGTGATGCATGCCGATGAAAAGGCACAGGCACTTGGCCTTAAAGGTATTACAAATGCAGTGGAGGACGTTATCGTAGCGAGAGATATCCTCCTTGCAAAAGAGACAGGCGTGCGACTTCATTTGTGCCACTGCTCGACAGAGGACAGTGTGAAATTAGTTGAGGCGGCAAAGAAGGAAGGCCTTCCGGTGACCGCAGAAGTTTGTCCGCATCATTTTGTAATGACAACCGATGATATCACAGAGGATGACGGAAACTTCAAGATGAATCCACCGCTTCGTGGAAAGAAAGATGTGGAGGCGCTGAAAGCAGGTCTCAAAGCTGACATTATGGATGTGATTGCAACTGACCATGCACCGCATTCTGCGGAAGAAAAGAACTGCTCCATGAAGAAGGCTGCGTTTGGTATCGTAGGACTTGAAACGATGGCAGCACTGACATACACAGAACTTGTTGAACCAGGTATTCTGACACCGATGCAGATGGCAGAGAAGACAAGTTATAATCCGGCGAAGATTCTCGGGTTAGAAGATAAGGGCGCTATCGCAGAAGGAAAGGTTGCGGACATCGTAGTATTTGATCCGACCGCAGAATACGCCATCGACAAGAACACATTTTTATCAAAAGGCAAGAATACACCATTCCACGGACGTAAGGTAAAAGGCGAAGTTTCCTATACTTTAGTGAGTGGTAATGTAGTATACGAAAGATAATAGTATCAGGAGGATGAGAAGATGATTAACAAATTAGTAGCAAATATTAAGAAAACAAACGCACCAATCGTAGTGGGATTAGACCCAATGTTAAACTATATTCCGGAGCACGTGCAGAAAAAGGCATTTGCAGAATTCGGTGAAACTTTAGAGGGAGCTGCAGAGGCAATCTGGCAGTTCAACAAAGAAATCGTGGACAAGACATATGACTTAATTCCTGCAGTAAAACCACAAATCGCAATGTACGAGCAATTTGGTATTCCGGGACTTGTAGCATTCAAAAAGACGGTTGATTACTGTAAAGAAAAAGGTCTTGTGGTAATCGGTGACATCAAACGTGGTGATATCGGTTCGACATCTGCAGCTTATGCTGTAGGACATGTGGGACGCGTACAGGTTGGAAGCAAGACATATGTGCCATTTGATGAAGACTTCGTAACAGTCAACCCATACCTTGGATCAGACGGTGTAGACCCATTTGTGAAAGTTTGTAAAGAAGAAAATAAAGGTATCTTCGTACTCGTTAAAACTTCAAATCCATCCAGCGGCGAATTCCAAGACAGACTTGTTGATGGAAAGCCTTTATATGAAATCGTTGGTGAAAAAGTTGCTGAGTGGGGGGCTTCCCACATGGGTGATGAATACAGCTACGTGGGAGCAGTAGTTGGAGCAACATATCCGGAAATGGGTAAAGTCCTTCGTAAAGTAATGCCAAAAGCATATATCTTGGTACCGGGCTACGGCGCACAAGGCGGAAAAGGAAAAGATCTTGTACACTTCTTCAATGAAGACGGACTCGGCGCAATCGTAAACTCATCTCGTGGCATTATCGCAGCTTACAAACAAGAAGCTTATGCGAAATTCGGCGCAGAGAACTTTGGGGAAGCATCAAGAGCGGCTGTTGAAGACATGGTTGCAGACATCGCGACAGCTTTGAATAATCGATAGGAGTGAAACTTATGGCAGACAGAAAAAAGGAAACTGCAATTGTAGTTTCACAGGAACAAATCGCAGATCACATTTTCAGCATGTGGCTTCAGACAGAGGCTTCTCAGGCTGCAAAACCGGGACAATTTATTTCCATGTACACAAATGATGGAACTAAATTACTTCCAAGACCAATCAGTATCTGCGAGATTGATAAAGAAAACGGTCGTCTTCGTGTGGTTTACCGCGTGACAGGTGAGAAGACCGGCACAAAAGAATTCTCTGAATTAAAAGCCGGAGATACTGTTCCGGTTATCGGACCACTTGGAAACGGATTTCCACTTGAAAAAGCCGAAGGTAAGAAAGCGTTCCTTATGGGTGGCGGAATCGGTGTCCCACCAATTC
Organism: Faecalimonas sp.; assembly: GCA_045629665.1. Lineage (GTDB taxonomy): Bacteria > Bacillota > Clostridia > Lachnospirales > Lachnospiraceae > Faecalimonas. Next base: position 27,207 of record JAZQRQ010000069.1, on the reverse strand, counting down.
TTGAACTTGCAAAACAGCTCACTTGCGAGAAACAGATTGTGGTTGGATACCGCGATGAGCATACATTTTTGAAAGAGCAATTCGAGGCAAATGGCAGTCTTTACATTTCCACAGAAGACGGAAGCGTCGGAACAAAAGGAAATGTTATGAATGCGATTGCTGAGAATAACCTCACTGCAGATATTATCTTTGCATGCGGGCCGACTCCAATGCTTCGCGCAATCAAGAATTACGCAGAAGAAAACGGAATCGAATGCTACATTTCTCTGGAAGAGAGAATGGCATGCGGAATCGGTGCGTGCCTTGCATGTACCTGCAAGAGCAAAGAAAAAGATCATCATACAAATGTGAACAACAAGCGTATCTGTAAAGATGGTCCGGTATTCTTGTCTACGGAGGTGGAAATCTAATGGATATGAGAGTAAATATCGCAGGTGTGGAGTGGAAGAATCCTGTAACGGTAGCTTCCGGAACCTTTGGGTCAGGAGCAGAATTTGTAGATTTCGTGGACCTTAACAAATTAGGTGCAGTCACAACAAAAGGTGTGGCAAATGTACCTTGGGCAGGAAACCCGACACCGAGAGTGGCAGAGACCTACGGCGGAATGATGAATGCTATCGGGCTTCAGAACCCAGGAATTGACCTCTTCTGCGAAAGAGATATTCCATTTTTGCAACAATACGATACAAAGATTATCGTGAACGTATGCGGTCATGCACCGGAAGAATACTTTGCAGTAGTAGAAAGACTTGCAGACGAACCAATCGACATGATGGAGATTAATATTTCTTGTCCAAACGTAAATGCAGGTTTCCTGGCATTTGGACAAGATCCAAAGCAGGTAGAAAAGTTAACTGCGGAGATTAAAAAACGCGCAAAACAACCGGTGATTATGAAACTGACACCGAACGTAACAGACATTACAGAGATTGCGAAGGCTGCCGAAGCAGGTGGCGCAGATGCAGTATCACTAATCAACACATTGACAGGTATGAAGATTGATATCAATCGCAAGACATTTGCAATTGCAAATAAGACAGGCGGTGTATCCGGTCCTGCAATTCATCCAATTGCAGTGCGCATGGTATATCAAGTGGCAAATGCAGTTCAGATTCCAATCATTGGTATGGGCGGAATCGCAAGTGCAGAGGATGCAATCGAAATGATACTTGCCGGCGCAAGTGCAGTAGCTGTCGGAACAGCGAACTTCCATAATCCGGCAGTGACGATGGAGATTGTGGATGGCATTGAAGAATATATGAAGAGAAATGGATTCAATGCTGTTAGTGAGATGGTTGGATTGGTGAAATAGTGAAGTGGCACGTCGAAGGACGTGCCATTTTCCCCATCAGGGCATATATATTCTGGAGAATTTAACTATCTATATGCTGTTGAGATTGTGTTGAACAGATAGTTTTTGAGATTGTATAAGTTTTATCTGCTGAAACTCGTCATGGCTTTGGTTGAATAGGTTTGTTGAGCAGATATATTATGTAAAAGTAGAGATTTTATTGGTCAAAAAACTTGTTAGGTATGGAATCAAACTTGAAAAGAGACATATAGATTTATTTGATTGTTGAATTATATATGTTGTATATTGTAAAAACAAGATTTTCAAGCATTAATTTGGCATATAGAATTACAGAATGAATTGGTTTTATATGCTGAGATAGGAACCTGAAATTTTGAAAAACTTGAGGTTCCAATTTAGCACCTCAAGATAAAGGGAAGGAGAAATAAAATGTTAGTATTAGTTTATAGAAAATGCAGTACCTGCCAAAGGGCTCTGAAATGGTTAGAGGAACACAATGTAGAATTTGATGAACGTCCAATTGTGGAAGAGAATCCAACTTACGAAGAATTAAAGACATGGTATGCCAAGAGCAGAATGCCACTAAAGAAATTCTTTAATACAAGTGGATTGTTATACAAAGACATGGGATTAAAAGACAAACTTCCGACTATGTCAGAGGACGAGCAATTAAAACTTCTAGCGACCAATGGCATGTTGGTAAAGAGACCATTGGTGGTGGGAAAGGATTTTGTTCTGACTGGATTTAGAGAAAAAGAGTGGGAAGAGAACCTATTGGCATAATCGGAATATACTACATCGGAGGTGTTTTTTAATGTTTTCGATGTTTCAATCTATGCCATATGCCACTGCCTATATATCTGGCAATTCTATGTATCCTGAGATTGAGGGAGACGTTTCTTTTTATGAAGTGTACGGTGGCACATTGGTAGTAGCTACTGTCAAAAATCTGCCGAATGGCAATGGCTTCCACGGATTCCATATCCACGATGGCAATAGCTGTGTGGAAGGCAAACAAGGTAGCCATTACAATCCAACCAATCAGCCACATCCGCAGCACGAAGGCGATATGCCACCACTCTTAGCAAATAAGGGGACGGCATTTAGCGCATTTTATACGGACCGATTCTATCCGGAGGATATCGTAGGGAAAGTGGTTGTGATTCACGCCATGCCGGATGATTTTAAAAGTCAACCTTCAGGCAATCCGGGGAGCATGGTGGCGTGCGGAGAGATTAAAGAAAAAGACGCGTAAATACAGTATTGCAACTGTAAGTAGCAGAGAAAATTAAAGTTGCAAACGCAAGTTGGTAGAAAAAATATCTTTGCAACGATACGATAAAACTGTAAAATAAATACAGGAGGTGCACAGATATGGCATTTAACGAAAATTTACAGAGCCTAAGAAAAATGAAAGGTATGTCGCAGGAACAACTTGCAGAACAACTGGGTGTCTCAAGACAGGCGATTTCAAAATATGAAAGTGGGAATGGGTATCCAGAGACGGAGAAATTGATTGCAATATGTGAAATCTTCGATTGTAATATGGATACTCTCATAAAAGGAAAGATAAGCGCAGATTCAACCGGTGAACAGAAAAAGTATGAAAATCTTCAAAACAGATTTAGCAAAGGAATTGCTTTTGGAGTAGGGATTATTCTACTAGGTGTAACAATTCTTCTGGACTTTGCAGGAGTGGCAAATGCAGCAGCTACGGCAACATTGGAGGAACGATATGCAATCATGGGTGTTATTATTCTTCTTTGTTGTATTCTAATTGCAGTGCCAACATTCATAATGCTTGGCATAGAGGAGGCAAATTTTAATAAGAAATATCCACAATTACCACATTTTTATACAGAGGAGGAAGTAGAGAAGTTTGATAAGAAATTTATTAAAGCCATTGCATTTGGTGTGGCATTAATCTTAGTCGGCGTGATTGCAATGATTGCTTTGTACGGATTGAGAATGGTGGGAGAAGAAAGCACAATGCCGACAGTGATTCTGATGGGATGTGTGACGATTGCAGTTCCAATCTTTACATACTTTGGAATTCAAAAGGAAAAATACGATATTGAGAAATATAATCGAATGCAATCAGAAGAAGGTAAGACAAGAGAAGAAAAGTCCGATAAAATCTGTGTCGTTATCATGCTTACGGCGACCGTAATTTTTTTGGTGAGCGGATGGATTTTTGATTTATGGAAAATGAATTGGGTAATATTTCCGATTGGCGGAATTCTTTGTGGAATTGTTTCAACCATATTTGAAAAGGAATAAAAATAAACGTGAAAATGGAGTGATGTATCATGAAGTGCATCACTCCATTTTGCGTTCTAGAACATTTTGTCATGGCTTTCGCCAAGGCTATTCACGAATTGTTCCATATCCGTGCGTGTGTGCATTTGGCGGCTCTTCTCAACAGTAGCCTGTTTTTCTGCGTCTGTCATGTTGGCGAATGCCTCCATGGATTTTGCATTTGCGGCGAGGGAGAGGCCAAAGCCGATTGGCATCTCGCCACCTTCGCCGATATTCCATTTGTTGTCCATAATGAGTACCATCCTATTTTTTAATGCGTAATAGATAGTTTGATAATATTCTCCATATTTTATACAACTGTACTGATTTTGGGACAGTGAATAAAAGATAATAGGAATCAGAAAGAGTCATTTTGACGATAACGTTGGAAGAGGAGAATGGAATTATGGAAAAGATTAAAAGTTTTGTGACGGATTTGGCAGTATGCAGTTTGCCGATGTGGTTTGTAGGAATTATGATTGTACATTGGTTTGTAGTAGGATATTAGGAGGTGTGATATGTTAGGCCTTATTATATACATTTTTTTAGTTTCACCATTGAGAGTTATATTTAAGGTGGCTAAAAAGTATTATTAATTGCGGAAATGCCAAAATAACTGTTATAATAAATAAAAGTACTTTGAACGAAAGGTTATCGGGAATCATATGGAAGGTGGAAATACCCAAAAACTAAAAATTCTATATCTGATAAAAATATTATTGGAGAAGACGGATGAAACGCACAGTATTACAATGCCGGAAATTATTGCAGAGTTAGGAACATATGGCATTAATGCGGAGCGAAAAAGTATTTACAGTGACATCGAGAATCTTCGTTTGTACGGACTGGATATTATCGGTGAAAAAGAAGATAAAGCATTTTCTTATCGTGTCGGAAACCGTCAGTTTGAGTTGGCAGAATTAAAGTTGTTGGTTGATTCAGTACAAGCTTCAAAGTTCATCACGGCGAAGAAGTCGAACCAGTTAATTAAGAAGATAGAAGGGCTTGCAAGTAAACATGAGGCGGCACAGTTGCAACGTCAGGTATATACGACGGAACGTATCAAAGCAGGAAATGAAAGCATTTATTACAACGTGGATCAGATTCACTCTGCGATTGCTTCAAATGTACAGATTACATTTCAATATTTCAACTGGGATGTCAATAAAAAGCAGGTACTCAGAAAAGACGGAGCATTATACCAGGTGAGCCCATGGGCATTGTCTTGGGATGATGAAAATTATTATATGGTTGCATATGATAGTGAAGAAGGCAAAATCAAACATTTTCGTGTGGATAAAATGCTGCATATTGATTTGACCAACGATAGAAGAGAAGGCAGCCAGAAGTTCAAAGCATTTGACATGGGGGCGTATGCAAAGAAAATGTTTGGGATGTTTGGTGGAGACGAAGAAATGGTCAAGATTCTTTGCAAAAATGAGTTGGCTGGCGTGATGATAGAACGTTTCGGAAAAGATGTTATGCTGGTGAAAGTAGATGCGGAACACTTTTACGTAAATGTAAAAGTTGCGGTCAGCAGGCAGTTCTTGGCGTGGGTGATAGCGCTGGGTGACGGTGCGAAGATTGTAGGGCCGGAACGAGTGGTTCTGAAGGTAAAGGAAGAGATAGGTCGATTGGTGGAGCAGTACAAGTAGATAGTATAATACATGCACAGGAGAGGTGTTATATGCAAAACAGATATGCTGGAGATGTAGGCGATTTTGGAAAATTGGGAATGCTAAGACGGATAGAAAAATCAGGAATTAGCGTTGGCGTTAATTGGTATTTAGTAGGAGACGAAAATCACAATAATGATGGTAAGCATATTGGATATTTGGAAAATAAAAAATTCCGAGGATGTGATGATGAACTTCTTGAAAAATTAAGAAGTATGATTGCTCAAAAACATAGAACAGTTTTCGAACTTGAGAAATTAGAACCATTAAAAATGGGGAAATATTTTCATGAGAGATTATATGAGCCAAAGCGACAAGATTGTGCTAGCAGAAGTGAATGGCATGTTCGTGCTTTGAATAGCATGAAAGGTTGCGATTTGGTGTTCTTGGATCCTGATAATGGGTTGCTTCCGAAGAGTGTGGGGCGCGCGAGTGATAAAAGTATAAAGTACGTGCTTCCAGAAGAGATAATCGATTATTATAAAGCTGGTCATAGCGTTGTGTTTTACAGTCATCGAACTAGAGAACAATTAGAAGTCTATTTGCAACGATTTACCAATCTTTTTGAGTCAACAGAACTTAGTGGTGCAAGTGTAAGAGGAGTCTCTTTTCACAGAGGTACAGTAAGAGATTATTTTTTTATCATACACGAAGAACATTTGGCAAAAGTAGAGACAATCATTCAGCGGTTGGTTGACGCAAAATGGAGTGAGCATTTTAGTATTATACAAATGTAAAAAAGAAACGAGTACCCATTTCCAGTCCGAAGACCTTACTCAGTAACAAAACCCGTTTCTCGAGTCTATGATACGAACTTCAAGAGAAATAGTCAAGGGGAAAAAGGATTAACATTCAATATATTAGGTGTTAAAGAAAAATGTTAAGGAAATGGGTGCTTCTTTCCCTTAAAAATATTGAAAACATAAAAGAATATGCTATAATAATTTAACCACAGAATTTTCAAAGTTTCTATTTCGATTAAGAAATTAAGAAGTCGCAATAGCCGTATCGGCGAAGAATTCAAAAATTACAACTTAATACGCTCTATGTGTCAAAAAAGTCATTTAATTAACTTGACTATATAGGATATATCCTATATAATATACAAAGGATGTGAGATACACAAGAGTTTGAAGTGATTCCATCATCAGAGTAAGGAGAGAAAAAATATGACGCATAGAATAAAAGAAGTAAAAACTTTAGAAAATTTTGTGGTATCTGTAATATTTCAAGATGGTGTAGAAAAAGAGTATGATGTAAAACAATTGTTTTCTGTGTTTCCACAGTTCCAAGTGTTTGAAACAGAATCTTCACTTTTTAAACAAGTAACAGTAGATGTTGGCGGATGTGGAATTTCATGGAACGATGAATTGGATCTTGCAGCAGAAGAAGTGTGGGATAATGGCGTTGAAACCGGTGTGATTCATAAGGTTGATATTCTATCGGAAATAGGTGTGAATCTGACAAAAGCGAGGGATATAGCTGGAATCACACAAAAGGAATTGGCTGAAAAGACACACATCTACCAAGGAGATATTAGCAAAATTGAGAGAGGAAGTGCGAATCCATCAGTTAAAACTTTGCAGAGGTTAGCAGAGGGGATGGGGATGAGAGTGAAAGTGGAGTTTGTTTTAAAAGAAAACGATTAAAATATTATTTATCTGCCATGGAAGGTCAGTTGTACAATAGATTGGACTTTGGTAAACAGGGGCAAAGTAGGGCATAATGCACCGCAAACCCGCATACATACTGCTGTTCCGACTACTAAGGTCAGAGTCGGAGAGGGGATAAAGCTAAATAAACAACCACTTTTATTTAGTAGTAATATACTACGAAGGGTGGTTGTATTGTGCTTTGAACTGTGGAGAATTGTATTGTAAATGTAGCGTGTGAATGATATAATTATTCTATTCGCAGGGAAAATTGGATAAATGGAGATGAGGATATGGCTGTTAAAAAAGAGTACATAAGAAAATTGTTAAAAATGCTTAATTATAGTTTGAAAAATGGTACAGGAGAAGTTTGGACTAAATCTTATTCAAATCATAAGGATTACATAATAAGATTGGATTTTGAAAAGGGAAAAATTGAGTATGAAGATGATTCGGTGGCAGCCGATAAACGTATAAGCGTGTCGAATAAAGCAACTTCCAATTTTGATAAAGAGGAAAACTTTGTAGTGTTAGAGTGCGTGGATAGATTGCTTGAGAAGGGATATAAACCAGAAGCATTGACATTGGAATATGGTTGGTCAGGTGGACACTCTACAACAGATCGACTTGATATTATGGTGAAATTAAATGGCAAGTCATATTTAATGATTGAATGTAAGACATGGGATAAAGAGTATAAAAAAGAAAAAGCTAATATGCTATTAACAAAAAAAGTGGGTAGCGAAGAACAACCTAAGGGTCAACTTTTAACATATTGTTGGCATGAAAAGACAACTGAATTTTTATGTTTGTATGCTTCTGATTGGGCAGACAGTGAAGTTAGATATGAAAATGCCATTATTCCAGTAGAAGAGTCATGGCGTAATTTATCAAATGCATTAGAATTATATATGTATTGGAATAAATCATTCAAGAGAAATGGAATTTTTGAGGAATCGGTAAAGCCATATTGTATTGAACCCAAATCTTTGTTGCGAAAAGATCTTGCAAAAATTACGGATGACGATAGTAGCCGAATATTTAACCAGTTTCTAGAAATTTTGAGGCATAATTCTGTCTCAGATAAGCCAAATGCTTTTAATAAAATACTTAATCTTTTTATATGTAAGATTATTGATGAAGACCGCAATGATGATGAAGAATTGTCATTTCAATGGAAGGATGATTCTACTTACATAAGTTTACAATCGAATTTAGAAGATCTATATAAACAGGGGATGGATAGATTTCTTGGAATTGAAGTAACAGACTACTCGGATAAAGAAATTGATAATAGTTTGGCAATTGTTGATGAAAGTTCAAGAAACTTAATAAAACGAATGTTCCAAGAACTTCGACTTCAAAAGAATCCTGAATTTGCATTTAAAGAAGTATATAATAAGGAATCGTTTAAGGAAAATGCTAAAGTATTAAAGGAAGTTGTTGAATTATTACAGCCATATCAGTTTAGATATGGGCATAAGCAACAATTTTTGGGCAATTTTTTTGAGTTACTTTTAAATACAAGTATTAAACAGGAAGCTGGCCAGTTTTTTACACCTGTTCCTATTGCCCGTTATATGATTAGTTCGCTTCCTATAAAGGAGTGTATAGATAAAAATGTTTCTTCGAACAGAAAGGATATATTGCCAATTGTAATCGATTATGCTTGTGGCTCAGGTCATTTTTTGACTGAATATATGGATATTGTACAAGGAATAATCAATGATTATGATACATCAAAATTGAAACCGAGAATGAGAAATACATTTGACAAATGGAAACAAACTGGTGTAGATGATGATTTGCAAGGTGAGTTTGAATGGGCTAAAGATTATGTATATGGAATAGAAAAGGATTATCGTTTAGTAAAAACAACAAAGATTAGCACCTTTTTAAATGGAGATGGAGAGGCAAATATTATTCATGCTGATGGTCTGGATAAGTTTGTTTCGGATAAATATAAAGGTGTGCTGTGGACGACACAAAAAGAAAATGGCAACTTTGATTTTGTAATCGCGAATCCTCCGTATTCGGTAGCTGCTTTTAAACAGACATTGCCTTCTGGAGAAGATGATTTTGAAACGTATAAATACTTAACCGAAAATAGCTCAGAAATAGAATGTTTATTTGTTGAAAGAACAAAACAATTACTAGGAGAGGGTGGATGTGCTGCGATTATCTTACCTGTCTCAATTTTGTCGAATACAGGGGCTTTGTCGGAAAAGACAAGAGATATTTTGCTAAAGAATTTTTACATAAAAGCAATTTCAAATCATTCAGGTGGTAATACTTTTATGGCTACCGACGTAAAAACTATAATTGTTTTCTTGAAAAAACGTGCTAGTGCTGAAATTGTAATTGCTGAAAAGGCTGCAAAAGATTTTTTAATTAATCATAATGATTTTGCATACAATGGAAAGTCTACAGTTATAAAAAAATATGTTTCAGAAGCGTTTGATAATGTTTCTTTTGAAGACTATATTAAGTTACTTGAAAATAATCCGACACAGGAAATTATGGAAAGTGATTATTATATAGATTTTGAAAAAAAAGTAAAAAAGACCAAAGAGTATAAAGATTTAAAAAAGAATAAAAAATTAGATAAGGATACTTTAAAGATAGAATATGATAAGTTAAAAATGAAGTTGCTAGAACAACAAGAATTTGAAAAATTAACATATTATCTTCTTACATTTTCAAGCAAAACTATATTGATAAAAACAGGAGAAAAGCAAGCAGAAAAAGATTTTTTGGGGTATGAATTTGCAACGAGACGACGTTATGAGGGAATACATCCATATACAGATGAAAATGGATGCATTATATCAAAATTATATGACGAAGGAGATTTGAATTCAAATTCAGAAAAGGTAAATTATTATATTCATTGCGCCTTTTTGGACAAGTATCCTGAAGTGGATGAGACATTGAATAATAATGTTACTGTTGTAAATACTTCGTCCATGATTGATTTTAAAGATGCGGATTTTGAAAACAGAATATATATTAACGCACGAGAATTTATTCTTCCAAGCCGATATAAGCAGACTAAGATTGAAAGAGTAGTTAAGATGCCTGTTGTTAGAGGTAAGTCTACACAATATGGTTCATCAAATGTTCAAGTTATCAAATCAGGTCAAATACGTGGAGAATATGAATTTGACTTTACCGAAAAGTATTATGCAGATGTTTCATTTGTTTCGGATGATAGAAACTTGCAAAAGGGAGATATATTAATCAATTCAACAGGTGTGGGTACTGCTGGTAGGGTTAATTTGTTTGATTTGGAGGGGGATTTTGTTGTTGATAGCCATGTTTCTATTGTGAGATTAAATCAATTGGAAATGTTGCCGGAATTCTTATTGTATGTACTGAAGAACATCGGATTTAAAAATCTTGAATCATTAGCAACGGGACAAAGTGGACAGATCGAGTTGACGCCTACACAGGTTTCAAATCTAAAAATACCTAAACCACCAATAGATGTACAAAAAGAATTGTGCAAGGAAAATAATAAATTGTATTTAGATATAAAAAAGAAACAAGAAGAGATTGTGATTACTACACAAAATAGAGAAAATGTGATATCTGATGTCTTTTGTAAAGGCTATAAAGAGGTATTTCTTGGGGATGAAGAATACGTTACTCTTAGGAGGGGACCTTTTGGTGGTTCGTTAAAAAAAGAAATATTTGTACCCTCTGGATATAAAGTGTATGAACAAAAACATGCTATTAGAAATGATTTTTCATTAGGAAGATATTATATAACAACAGAAAAATTTGAAGAAATGAAAGCTTTTGAAGTGATTCCGAATGATATCATTATGAGTTGCTCTGGAACAATTGGAAGGTTTGCAATTGTTCCGGCTGAGGCAAAAATAGGAATAATAAATCAAGCATTATTAAGATTTAGGGCTACAGACAAAATTTTGCCAGAGTATTTAAAAATGTGTTTAGAATATATTACATTAGAATTTTCAAGAAAAAGTCATGGCAAAGGTATCCAGAATGTCACTTCGGTTGATACTCTTAAAACGATAAAAATCCCAGTTCCTGCTGATAAAAAAGAACAGCAGAAGATTGTTGAAAGTGTAAAACAATATGATGATATAGTTGTCAAATTGCAGCATGATATTTATGGAATAGAGCAACAACAATCGAATCTTATAGATAAATATCTATAGATATTCGATATAGGGGCGGTATAAATCTGTGCAACTTTATCACTTCAAGACCGGCGCCTCCACACACACATTTTTTTGCGAAATTAAACAGAGGGACTCCCCAGAGCAACCGCACCATAGCAGATATATAATATTATAAAACACAAGAAAACCGTATGAGATGCAGTGAAATGTATTTCATACGGTTTTGTTTTGGAGAAAATGTTGCTATTCTTTACTGTGGTTCAGAGCATATATAGACATACCGAAAGGAGGTGTGGTATATGGACGAACTGGGACACAAACTTATAAATGAAGTTTGCAATATGCGTTTGGAAATTGTCTACAAGAGATTACTAGAAGAACGAACGGTAGAGGCAGCAGATAAGGAATGAAAAAGGGACGGACGCATCGAACAACTTCAAGAATAACTTGTTAAAAATTGTAACGAGGAAGGGAAACAAGTATTAAAGCAATACACAGATGAAATTGAATATAGGGAATGTAACAACTCGGATTTTTATTATCTGAGTGGTATAAAAGATGGCATTCTTTTACAAGGTTTAATAAAAAATTGGAACAAATATAAGGGTCAATTAAGAAAGGCGCTTTGCTACGGAAGGGTGTTTTTGGTTAAAAAATAAAAAGTTAAAATTTTTTTATGATTTTCAGAAATTTCGTCTCTTAACTGTCCTTTGGAAATTAGAAGGGTATAACAAATTGTTCTCTTCTAATTCAATACAGGAGGTGAAAGAGGTGTTTGGAAGAGTACCTAAAGAACTAAAAGAAGGAGCGTTATTCTGCTTATATAAGGCAGAGCAGAGCAAAGGCAAGATGACAAGAGTGCCATATATAACGATATTTACAGAGTGCAGATGCCCAAACATTACGCCACATGTATACCGACATACATATTGCTCAAATATGGCGAAATCGGGCATGAATTCAAAGACGATGCAATACCTTATGGACATTCGGAACTCAGCGTAACCATGAATGTGTACACACATATTAGCTTTGATGATGCGGAAGAAGAATTGAAGCGAATGGAAGAATTAAAAAAAACACAGGCGGAGGTTGATAGGGGTAAGAAAGGGGGGTGACGCTGAAGATTTTTCAGGTGGTGTAGCAATCTTACGTGTCATAGACGCTCTAGCTTCGGCTGGGGTGTTTTTCTATGGAAAAATATCGCTTGTGATGATACTATAGAAGAGATAATAGTTTGGAGAAGAGGCTAAAATATAAACTCTACTTTTATTCTATATGAATAAATTGAAAAAACAGAAAATTATTGTAGAATAAAGATAGCAAGTAACGGAGGGTAAGTATGAGAGACTATAGTTTTGGGAATTTTATCAGTGCATTGCGGGAGAGATGTGGCCTATCTCAATACCAATTGGGTGCACTCGTCGGTGTTTCAGACAAAGCAGTATCAAAGTGGGAAAATGGAGCATCAAAACCGAGAATTGATACTATTAGGAAATTATCAGAAGTGCTGGATGTAAGTGTAGACGAGCTGTTGGCTTGCGAATATGATGCTTTCGATAAGAAAAGAAAGGACTTATTTGCAATGAAAAAAGAAATTATTAGTATAGCAAAGAACAAATTGAAAGAGTTGTATGGTGACAATCCACCAATAAGGATTGCTAACCGTTTTAAGACGGAAGAATTGATGTTGGATGAAAAAGAGGCTCTTCTGTGGATGGTTTTTTTTGGAAAACTACAAGAAGAATTCTGTATGATGGACTCGTATTTTGAGGTAAAATGTGTGCAGATGGGAGCATCTTTTATTGCATGGCTTTTGGGTGGGACAAATGTTAATCCATTGCCACCACATTATTATTGTCCGACATGTAAAAAAGTAGAATTTGTTCTAGATGAAAAATGTGGGATAGATTTACCAGAACAGAAGTGCTCTTGTGGCAGATATTATCAAAAGGATGGCTTTGGAATTAGTGAAGTAAATATGTATCCTATACAAAATTATAATGAGATATATGTCTCGAGTAATACAACTGAGTATGTTAAGAAGAGTCTGCAAGAGTATTTTGAAGGTTGTGGAATAGTTCGAGAATTAAACCTTATTTACAATGAAGAAGTGCAGGTGGAGAACGACGATGAAATCAAAGTAACAAAATTTGTACTTTTTTCAAAAGATGTGGCAAAAAAATACCCAGAAGGAATAATTGACATACAGGCAGAAGAGTATTATAAGTTGTTTTCAGACTGGTCTGTGTTGACGATAATAGACGATATTAGTGAACGAATGAGTAGCCGAGAATTGAAGAATCTAGAATTTACAACGCAGCAAATAAAAGCTTTTTTTAATTATTCTGTAGAGAATGGTATGTTTAAACCCGATTACAAAGATGTGGATTTGGACAAAGTGTTATCTGATATCAAAACTCCTAAGTTTAATGATTTGCTTTCTTTGTATGGTTTTCTACATGGTACTGGCGCATGGGAGAATAATGCAGAAGTTTTATATGATAAAGGAATTAAGTTGGGTGAATTGATATCTTGCCGAGAGGATGTATATGCGTATCTATATGAGAAACTCAATGGCAAGTGTTGTGAAAATCCTTCTGGACAAGTGTTTGAAATAAAAGAGGCCGTGCGTAAAGGAAGATATTCACGTAAGGGTATGCCGGAAGAAATAGAAAGCCTTTTGATTGGGTGTGATGTTCCTGAGTGGTATGTGGAGAGTTTAAAGAGAATTTTATATTTATTTCCAAAGACGTTTTTAATTGTATTGCTGAAGAGGGATATTTGTAAGTTCGTAATGATGAATAATTCGTAGATGCTTATAGAAAAGTACTGCTATAAATTTTTATGGCAGTACTATTAAGTTTCATCTATGAGACTACATTTTTGAAATAATTGATATAATAACAGAACAGAGAAAGAGGTGAGAACAATACGGAATAAATAAAAAGGAGGAAAATGTATGTATTTTTTAATTGACTATGAAAATGTAAATTATGCTGGATTGGAGGGGACAGAATTCTTAGAAAAGGGTGATACCATTTCCGTTTTCTACAGTGATAAGTGTGATAAAATTATATCTTATCGTATGAAAGATATTGAAAAATCCGGTTGTTCTTTCGAGATTTGTAAATTAAAAAGCGTAAGGAAAAATGGATTGGACTTTTATATCGCATCTAAGGTGGGAGAGATATTTGCTATGGACCGCGATGCAAAAATCGCAATTATTAGTGCAGATAATGGTTTTCAAGCTGTTCTTGATTACTGGAGACCGAGGCTGCCGGTACAAAATCAACTGGTTAAACGTAAAACGATTGCAAAATCATTACTTTGTGTAAATGGAGAAGGCGCAAGAAAGCTTTTGGTTAATGAAAATATAGGAGTTCTTGAATTGCAGGCAGTGTTTGCTAAGTACGAAGAACGCAACAGGATAGTTGCCGGGATTACAGACCTATTCGTGGGTACAGATTGTGACTCTCTTATTGCACAGATAGTTGATATGGTTATTTCATCGGACAAACCTAGACTCTTATATCTTACTTCTTTGAAGTCTTTTGGTAGGGAAAAGGGCATTGAAGTGTATAGGAAAATTAAAAATTTAACTGTAAGTATTTAGAAGTTTAGAAAATGAATGAAAAGCTGTACTAAGAAACCTAGAAAGTTGTTGTAATTGAAAAGAATGATGAATGTTGCGAAGATAAAGAAAGGGATAGTATATTGGAAGAAGTAAAACAAATAATGGATACAAAGGATAAAATCAAAGTAAAAGAGCGAATTGGTCAGCAAGTTCGCGCTAATAATGGCCAAATGATGACATTTATAAAATATTACAATTATGCAAATATTGATATTCAATTTGAAGATGGAACTATTGTTTCGAATGTTAGATATGATAATTTCATTTATGGAAAAGTCAATAATCCATCTATGGATACCAATATTATCCGACTTGGAGAGGTTCGAAAGTCCCGCAATGGGCAAATGATGGTAATAATTAGGTATGGTGGCTGTCATGATATAGATGTTCAATTTGAAGATGGTTATATTGCGAAGAATAAAGAATATGCTGCTTTTAAGAAGGGAAGTATTGCAAATCCGAAATATTTACCTCGTATAGGAGAAATATCGTACACTAAGAGTGGTGAAAAGATAACAATTATTGCGTATAGGAATAGCGGGGATATAGATGTGGAATTTGAAGATGGATTTGTGGCCAAACATAGACGATATGAAAATTTCCTATCGGGGGCAATTGAAAAGAGAGAATGTTCTAGGCGAAAGGTAACGCACCTAGGAGAAAAGAATCGAGCAAGCAATGGGCAGATGATGACTATTACTAATTATAATTCATATGAAGATTTAGAAGTAACTTTTGAAGATGGTACAGTTGTTCATTGTGATAATTATAAGTATTTTCAAAAAGGATGGATTACTAATCATAACTTTACATATGTGGAACAACGTGTCGGTGAAATAAACTACGCAAACAATGGACAATTGATGAAAATTATTTTCTATAAAAATTCAACAGATATAGATGTAGAATTTGAGGATGGATATGTGGCAAAACATGTGAGTTATGGTTGTTTTAAAAAGGGTAAAGTTAAAAATCCTAATGCTTGTATAACAGGTACATCTGTTGGTGAGTGTGCATTACTTCATTATCTTAAACCACTTGGATTTCAAAAGTATGAAAGTGGAACGTTGGCATATAAAGGATTAAGAAAATATGAATTTGACTGTTATAACATTGATTTAAAAATTGCTTTTGAGTATGATGGGCCGACACATATAAGGAGAGTAGACTCGGATTCTGAAAAAGATGCCTTGGCTTTTGAAAATGCTCTTGTTCGAACAATAATTCGTTTTCGCGATAAGAGTCTTCCACCATTAGTAACGGAGGCTGTTTGTTATACGGTTAATACTCGCGGATTGTCCAAAGATTATGAAAAATGTTTAAGAGAAGCTGTTATTAATTTGGGGTTTACATTAGATATAGATTTTGAAAGGGATAAAAACAATATATATAATCTTTATAGAGGAAATATAGTTACTCATAAAGGTGAAAAACAGTATTCTACATATGGTCAACTAATGACAATAACAAATTATCGAAACAACCAAGATATAGATATAATTTTTGAAGACGGAACCTCACGCTGTGGTGTTGATTATAGAAGTTTCAAAAAAGGAACGATATATAATCCGAATTACACTCGCAAAGATTATATGGCAAGTAAGAGAATTGGTGAACAGAAAATTGCAAACAATGGACAAGTGATGAAAATCATTGGATATCGAGGTTGTAATGATATGGATGTTCAATTTGATGATGGAAAAATAAAAGAACATGTTCGTTATAGTCATTTTTTGAATGGCTCAATTGCAAATAACTAATAGGTGTTTTCTCCTATATAAATATAGTAAAATCACGCGTTGAATTTATGCATACTATTGGAAAGGCAGAAAATCATAAAAACGTTATTAAGTATGCTTAATATAATTAGAGGTAAATATATAGTAAAAAAATGTCGCATTTTGTAGAAAAGTGTGATAGGATTTAAAAGAGGTTATCAATGCAAGGCAATTGGGGGAAAAGGTCCCCTTGATTTGCCTTGTATTTTTATATAGATATAATATTTGCGGACTTGTTATGGGGATATAAAAAAAAGAAGAGAGGTTATGATGATATATGAATAAGATGCAAGAAAAAATCAATGCCAATTTTATTCATGGTTTTGAAGAAGAAAGAAATAAAGCGTTTGAAGAGAAAAACATAATGTATCACTACACATCAGCAGAAGCATTTTTATCTATTATAGAAAACAAAACGCTTCGATTTACAGATTTTCGTTACTTAAACGATAAGTCGGAAGGTATTTATTTTGTTAAAACTTTACTGGATTTTTTAGTAGATAATAAAGGAAAGTATCCGATTTTTGAAGAGGTGGTTAATGAACTTTTAAAAGAAAATGACTTTGATAAAATACGAAGATTAGAAGTAACATCTGTCAAATATGCTGAAGTATTAGGGATGCCATATAAGCCATCACGCAAATTTGTTTTCTGTATGTGTGAAGAAGGGGACATGTTAAACATGTGGAATTATTATGTGAATAATAGTTCTTATCAAGGTTATAGTATTGGATTTAAGGCTGAACAACTCATTAATGGAGTTAATGCTCTTGACAATCCAATGGCGGATGGGATCAGTATATATTATGGCAATGTTATTTACAATAAAAATGAACAATATAAGGTGATTGCTAATTATGCTGAAAAACTTCAAAATGCAATAAAACGTAGCTCTAGTGAAGGAAAAGGAGCTGAAAGGATGGCATATTTAATTGCGCAATTGAAAGTAAGAAGTTATATTGATTCAAAAGGTATTTTTTATAAGCATCACAAATTCAAACAGGAAAAGGAATTTCGAATTGTAATTGAAGTTTCAAAAGACACAATTCTTAAAAACAAAGAACAAAGAGTGCAATATGAATATAAACCGGGAAAATACATTTATCAAGACTTTTGTGTAAAAAGAGGACTAATAGTTCCGTTTATAGCAGTTCCTTTTTCAGAAAATGCTATTTCTAGAATTACATGTGCCCCAATGGTTGAGTTTAATATAGCAAAACAAAGCGTGAGAGAGTTGTTAAATAGGTCGGATTATAATGGAGTACCAGTATATAGTTCTAGTATTCCAATTAGGTTTTGATGTTAATTAGTGTTAAAGGAGAAAGAAAAAATAATATAAAAGATTGGTAAGAGTCTTTACAAACATATGAATTACGGAATATAAAAGGAGAATGATTATGAAAACATTAAAAGATTTAGAAGAAATGAAGCAGAAAAGATGTGTTCCTTTTGAAAACCAATATGTGTTTTTCTTTGAAATGCTTGAAAGTTATTATATTAGTAAGATAGATGGTCTTGAAAGAATAAAAGCAGAATTAAATGACTGGAATCAAGAAGCAAAGGAATTTATATGCACAACATTAATTAAAAATTTAACCAGAAGTGGAATTGTAGAGTTTGATGAAAGTGAGATTTGGACACTTGTACATAAGTAGATTGATAGAGAAGCGAAGTGATAAAGGTGGTGTAATATGATTTTAACAAAACTCAATAGTTTGAAAATAAATAGTGAAGATGATAGAAAAACACAGGAGATAATATCTGTATTACGTAAACAATTTCAATCTTCAAATATTAATATAATATTAGGCGCTGGTTTTTCGTATGGCGTATATCAATTATTAGGAGACATTGAAAAACAATTATATGTTGCTGAATATATCGAAAAAAATAAAGAGAAGGTATTAAGACTAAAGAAAAGATTTTTCAAGGGTTCTATTTTGCCATATCTGGATGATAAGAAAAGAAGAGTAGGAATGAATGAACGCAATCAATTTATTAGAAATTTGGGTGACATTGTGGCTCATAGGCACTCGACGATATTACATAAAATAGTTAATGTTTATACAACAAATTATGATTTGTTAGTCGAGGAATCTTTGGAAAATTGTAATTTAAATTATACAGATGGTTTTTCGGGGAGAATAAATCCGATTTTTTCTACTGCAAATTATGGATTAATATTACATCAGCAAACAAGCATATCTAGCATGACGTCGGAATCAGTAACGTTTAACCTTTATAAAGTACACGGTTCTCTAAATTGGGGATGTGATAATGATAGGATAATATATAGTGATCCAAAGCAAAAAATCAAGATGATAGAAGATTCATTAAAAGCAGATGATTTTGAGAATGAATATAAGAAACTGGCTATTATCAATCCCACGAAGGACAAGCTAAATGAAACAGTTTTAAATGTTAATTATTATGACCAGTTAAGGATGTTTTGTAATGAACTTGAAAAAAACAATACGATTTTGTTGGCTTTTGGTTTTTCGTTTGCTGATGAACATATACAGAGTATGACGATTCGGGCATTGATGAGTAATCCGACTTTAACTTTAATTATATTTTCCTTTGATGAAAAGTCTACAAAGTTTTATCAAGCCATCTTTAAAGATTGTACAAATGTTAACATAATTCAACTTGTTGAAAATGATCAAGAAAATAATGAGAATGTTGTTGCATTTTCTATTGAAAAAGCAAATGCAGTTTTGGAGGCAATTTTGGATGGAATTAAATGATTATTTAAAAATAGGTGAAGTGTGTGAAGTTCAGGGAAAAACAATACGAGCAGGAGTATACAGTGATAAAAACACGGAGTATTTAAACTACAAAGGGGCTGTTATAAAAAATGTTGGTATCGGTAGTTTTGTTCTAGTCAGAAAGGGATTTAATAATATTATTGGTAAGGTTGAAGGAGAGTATATAAAAGAATCGACAAATGATAAACAGTATTCTCAAATGGGTAGCTCAATAAAAAGAATAGTTTCGATTAGTGTTTTGGGAAGTCTAAAAAAGGACAAGTTTATACACGGGTTAACAGAACTCCCTCTGATTGGTAATTTTGTATTTATTTTAGAGGAAAATATTGTGGATAAAATCTTTTCCTTTCATTGTCCTGCGAAGTCTATTAACTTAGGAAAAATTATAGGGCATGAAAATTATTCTTTTAGAATTGGTATTCAAGAGATAGCATGCAGCCATGTTGGAATTTTTGGTAACACTGGAAGTGGAAAATCAAATACTCTGGCGAAAATTTACAATGAAATCATATCTGAATATAGCGAGAGTATGGCATTCAAAAAGAATTCTAAATTCGTTGTTTTTGATTTCAATGGCGAATATTCCAATGTTTTTCCGGGTGCAGATGAATATGTTTTGTCGACTAGACAAAGACAGGGAGATAGTACTAAGCATGTTGTATTCGACGAAAAAAAATACCCGATTTCTATCAAAGATATACTTAATCCAGAAATATGGGCAATAATTTTAGAAGCTACGGAGAAGACTCAAAAGCCATTTATAAAACGTTGTATTAGAAAATTTGAACAACTAAAAGACGGGAAGTGCATATTTTCCGTTGAGCATTTTTGTGATCTTATAATTAAAACGCAAGCCAAGTACCCTGAATTAAAGTATATAATAGGAGACATTTTAGATGTTTTTGGGTTAAAGGAAAACTTTGATGATTTTGAATCTAAAATTTTTTATAATGGACAATCAAAACAATTTTATGTGCAAAATAATTACACCATAACATCAGATTTTATTAGGACGACGATATTTCAAAATGCAATTTTTAATGGTGAGGGAATTAATAAATTAAGTATCTTCGAATTGTTTGAGTTTGCAATTAAATATAATTATTGGCTTGAAATTAGTAGAAGTTATATTACTAAAGAACATATCGCACCATTAGTTGCGAGAACGGGTACAAGATGTGAAGATATGAAAAAAATCTTTGATGTTTTATCACGAGAAACTGATCAGAACTTACAACAGAAGCAAAGTAACGTAGAAGTGATTTCGTTTTTAGACTTAAATTTGGCAATGAAAAAAATTGTTCCAATGATTATAGCCAAAGTAAAATATTCAGAAAAGAAGGCTCAAAAACAAAGTGTTCTGAGAAGTACTTTGCACTTTATCATTGATGAAGCGCATAATATACTTTCCGATATGTCATCTAGAGAAAGTGAAGAATGGAAAGATTATCGTTTGGAAAGTTTTGAGGAAATTATAAAAGAAGGAAGAAAATTTGGAACGTTTCTTACTATATCTTCTCAAAGACCGTCTGATATATCAGATACAATTATTTCTCAACTTCATAATTATTTTATCCATAGACTTGTAAATGAAGAAGATTTAAGAAAAATTTATCGTTCAGTAGCCTTTGCTGATAAAGCATCGAATGAAATGATACCTATATTGCCGGCAGGTGGTTGTTTGGTTTCAGGATTGGCAACAAGTTTCCCAGTATTAGTTCAAATTGATTTATTACCTAATGAGAGAAGACCTAAAAGTGAAAATGTGGATATAGAAGCGGTATGGGAAGATTATTAAAAATGAATTTGATGATCATATATTCTGCGACAGTACAATGTAATGCGCTTGAGGTATTAAAATAAAAATTTAATGCTTCGAGCGCATATTTCTTCAAAGCAGAATTGAAATCCCTATTCTTAGTAGTTCCTCTTCCCATTTTACTACTAATTTAACTACCAAGGGCTAGCAATAACCCGCCACATTGTGCTATAATCTGTCTAGTTGGTGACGAAACAACAATTGAAACAAAATTATGAAATGTCGTACAAACCACGGCATTTCTTTGCATTTTAAGGAGAACAAATATGATACATAAGGTATTATTCATCTGCCACGGCAATATATATACATTTCAATAAATTTTAGACTTTTGTGTAAACGGCAGGGGCCTACCACCCCTGCTGTTTACACCATATCCCCATAATCCACTTCACTGGCAACAATTTCACCATCCGTACCTGCATCCGTACGGGAAAGCCCATTATCGACACGCTCTTGCCTTTCCTCATATCCTTCATAGCCCTATCCACAACCTGCTCCGATGTATAGAATCTATCATAATATTTTATCGTATTATCATGAACGGCATGCTCGAAGAACTCTGTTTTAATCCAGCCCGGTGCAACTGCCATGACATGAATTTTACGCCCGCGTAGCTCGACACCGAGCGCACGAGAAAAGTTGAGCACATACGCCTTGGACGAACCATATACATTGATATACGGAACCGGTTGCCAAGATGAATTAGAAGCTAAGTTCACAAGATGACTACCTTCAACCATAAACGGAATGCTGAGGTGGCACATAGCAGTGAGTGCCTTGGTATTGAGCTCAATGATATCAAGTTGTTTGTCTAAGTCCATTTCCATAAACTCACCAAACAGCCCGAATCCGGCACCATTCACGAGAACCTGTATCTCAGGTTTAAATTCCTCCAACATACTTTTATATACATCAAAGCTTTCTATACACATCAAATCCAATGCAATCGGACGAACTTTCGCTTTGCATGACTTTTGTAATTCCTTCAATCGTTCTTCACGTCTCGCAATTACCCATATTTCATCCAGAACAAATTCTTTGTCGATAGCGTAGACAAAGTCACGCCCCATACCGCTTGATGCGCCTGTAATCACAGCTATTTTCATAATCAGTCCTCCGTAGGAATGTTTTTATACAATAGAAGTATACAATAAAAACTCTCCGAAATAAAGATATAATGGAACAAGAAAAAGCACACCGCGCGGATGTGCTTTTCATTCATTCTCTATGTATTTTATAGTGTTGCCCCAAAGTCAGACACGATCACCTGTCCTGTAATCGCTCTTGATTCATCGCTTGCCAGGAACAGCAGGATATTTGCAACATCTTCCGGCATACACACAGGTACAGACAAGTTCATATGTTTTCTCATCTGACCGAACATATCCTGATTGAGTGTCGCAGGATCTGTCTTAGCCATAGGAGTAGCAATTGTACTTGGGTTTACCGAGTTACAACGGATTCCTGTGCCTGCGAAACGAAGTGCAGTATGTTTTGTCGCACCGATAATGGCCGCTTTACTTGTTACGTAAGCAGCACCGCCTGTACCGAACTGGCCTGCAACAGAATCCAGGTTAATGATAGAACCAGAGTTGTTTTTCATCATTTCCTTTAAAACGGCTCTTGTGCAGTAAAGTGTTCCTTTTGTGTTAATTGAAAATACGCGTTCAAGGTCTTCGTCTTCGTAGCACTCGATTGGTTTAAGTCCTGCTTCGAGAACTCCCGCGTTGTTTACGAGCACATCCACTTTTCCGAATGTTTCCACTGTCTTAGCAACCAGATTTTCAGCATCCTCTTTTTTCGACACATCGGTCTGTACGATGAGTACTTCTCCGCCGGCTGCGCGAATCTCTTCAGCAACTTCTTCCAACTGTGGAAGGCGGCGTGCGCTGATTACAACTTTTGCGCCCTCTTTTGCAAATAATTTGGCGGTAGCAGCTCCTACTCCGGAGTTACTGCCTGTAACAATAGCAACTTTTCCATCTAAACGTCCCATAGTAAAAGTTTCCTTTCTGTCTATTTATTTTCGAATATTTATAGAAATATTGTAATATAAACAAGGGGTTCGGTCAACCGTATATTGGTTCTAATACACTCGGCACAAACGCACATTTTGAATTGTCAACACGGGAATTTTGTGCTACTATTAAAAGAGTTAACAAGTATGAAACACGGAGGAATAGACATGGAACAATACAAGAAAGAGTTTATCGAATTTATGGTAGACAGCAAGGTTTTAAAATTCGGAGATTTCACTATAAAGAGTGGTAGAAAATCTCCTTTCTTTATGAATGCAGGCGGCTACGTGACAGGTTCACAACTTAAGAAATTAGGTGAATACTACGCAAAAGCAATCCACAGCACATACGGTGATGATTTTGATGTGCTCTTCGGACCTGCTTACAAGGGGATTCCAATCAGTGTTGTAACAGCGATTGCATACAGTGAGTTATACGGAAAAGAAGTTCGTTACTGCTCAGACCGCAAGGAAGAGAAAGACCACGGCGCAGACAAGGGAAGTTTCCTCGGAAGCAAGTTGCAGGACGGCGACAGAGTTATCATGATTGAGGACGTTACAACTTCAGGTAAATCTATGGAGGAGACGGTTCCGAAGGTAAAAGGTGCTGCAGATGTAGAGATTGTGGGACTTATGGTTTCTTTGAACCGTATGGAAGTTGGAAAAGGCGGAGAGAAGAGTGCGCTCGATGAAGTGAAGGATTTGTACGGATTCGAGACAGCAGCCATCGTTTCTATGGCAGATGTTGTGGAGCATTTGCACAACAAGGAGTATAACGGAGAAGTAATTATCGACGATACATTGAAAGCGGCAATCGACGCATACTATGAGAAGTACGGTGTAAAATAGAATGGAAAGGACACGACGTTGGACACTAAAAAAAGAAAACAGTTTCGCACTTTAGGAAAGATTCTATTTGTAGTGTACATTTTATTTATACTTTATTTCTTGATTTTTTCAGATTGGTATGGAAGAAGCGGAGTCATGGAGGACTATCATTACAACCTGACTCCGTTTTTAGAGATTCAGCGTTTTTGGGAATATCGCGGCAAACTCGGCGTATGGTCTGTGGTCAACCTTTTCGGAAATGTGTTGGTGTTTGTGCCGTTTGGTTTTTTTGAGCCGATGGCGAGCAAGCGCAGAAGTTTTTTTGGGACGGTGTTTGACGGACTGTTTTTGAGTATGATTGTGGAAGTGTTTCAACTGGTGACGAAGGTTGGGCGCTTTGACGTGGATGACCTGATGCTAAATACGCTGGGAGCGGTCATTGGATATCTGCTGTTTCTGATATGTAATGCGATGAGGAGAATGTATGGTGCAAAGAGAAAGAGAACACGATAGAGAGAAAGAACGTAGGAAAAGAAAAAATCGAAAATACGGCCAGGCAAAGTTAAAGCACGCGAAGAGAGGTATCATTTCATGTGTACTCTCGGCGTTGGTGCTGATACTATTAACAGCGATGCTCGGGAAAGCATATGCGAGTGAAGGAACAGCGGCACCGTTTATCGGGGCGCTGGGACTGACTTCCATGATTCTTGCGGGATGTGGCTTGTACATGGGCATCCGGGGATTCAAGGAACGAGAGAAGGACTATCTCACCTGCAAAATCGGGGTGGGGTGCAGTGCCTTTTTCATTCTCGGATTTATTTTAATTTTTTGCAGAGGTTTATTTTAAATGAATGAAAGATATGAACTTGCAATAGAGAGAATTCGCTCTATTGTACACGAGGATACGGTAGCTCCGATTTACCGTGATTACTTTCAGAAGGTGGCAGCCTTTATCTTGGAGATTGATGCGATTAAGAATCGTCTTCAGGAAAAGCCGAATACCAAATGTACATTAGAGGAATTAAGAAATGAAAATGAGAGCATTTACAGAGATGTGGCAGGGAAAATGTATGAAGAGAGTTTTGCAAATCCTGCATACACAGTGAGGCTGTTTGGCAAAGATTTGGGACAACTCTTAAGTTTTCTCTACACGGAGATACGAAGTGAGATTCCGTATGTATACGAGAAACGCATGGAATATCTGGCTATCTGTAATGAGTTATTTATAGAGATATACAATTGTTTTGAGGGTGTGGAGATTCCGGATTACAAGGAATTAAAAAGCATCGTCTACTGGTATGCGAGTGATTACTGTGATGTGTTTATGGCAGACCGCATTGAGGAACAGCTCAGTCCGGATGCAGCGTTTGCGACAGATATCATTATGCAGAGTGACCTTACAGACCTTCGCTATCTCTACTATTATGGAGAGTACGTTTCCGAAAATGAGTGGAAGACGGCGGAGCATTTGAATTCACTTCCACAGGAAGTTATCGACCGCATGGCGGAGGTGTACACGGAAGGATATCGCAAGGGATTTGAACTGGCGGGCATTGATTTATCTAAGAAATCGGTTGTAAATATCCGTTATCAGTTAGGATTCGAGCGAGTAATCAAAAAGGCGATTGAGAATTTCGCAGCGATGGGACTTCGTCCAAGTATTTACCGCGCAGCAGTCAGTGCCGTGACAAAGAAGGGACAGCATAAGATTGGATTCTGTGGCGGCAGTCCGAACAAGCAATATGAATATGACCATCGAAATGACCAAGGTCTTTTTATGGATAAGAAGCTTATCGAGCGTAAATTAGATGTCATGAAAAATGCTTACGAGCAGCACAAAGAGTTGGCGGCAAAGTTTGCAGGGCCGGCTGTGATGGAAGTGTTCGGAGAAGAGCCATTTGCACCAAAGCAAAAGGCAGAGGCGATTTTCTTAAGTGAAAAGCAGGAACAGCTTTCTGTGACTTATGACAGCAAGGCGGGGCAACTCACCAATCAATATATCAAAGGCGAAGAGCGCAGTTTCACGATTGTGGCTTATCCGGTGCCGGAGATTGGCGAGCAGTACGAGGAAATTTTCAACGAGATTATCCGTATCAACACGTTGGATGCAGACCTCTACGCAGAGATTCAGCAGACGCTTATCGATGCGTTAGACCAAGGCGAGTATGTGCATATCCTCGGGAAAGGAAACAATACAACTGACATCAAAATACAACTCTATCACCTAAATAATTCGGAGAAGGAGACCATCTTTGAAAACTGTGTGGCAGACGTGAATATTCCGGTGGGCGAGGTATTTACATCGCCGGTGCTTGAGGGGACAGATGGTGTACTCTATGTAAGCAAGGTTTATTTGCACGAGTTGCAGTACAAGGATTTGAAAATTGAATTCAAGGATGGAAAGATTATAGATTACAGTTGCGGTAATTTCGAGGATGCTGAGGAAGGCAGGAAGTTTATCAAGAGCAATCTGCTTCACAACCACGACACGCTTCCGATGGGCGAGTTTGCAATCGGAACAAATACGACTGCATATGTAGTAGGGAAAAAATATCAGATTGAAGACAAACTGCCGATTCTGATTGCGGAGAAGACAGGACCGCACTTTGCAGTGGGTGATACCTGCTACAGTTGGAGCGAGGAGAATCGAGTTTACAACCGCAACGGAAAAGAGATTGTGGCAAAGGACAATTCGATTTCCATTTTGAGAAAAGAAGATGTGTCGAAGGCATATTTTCACTGTCATACGGACATCACGATTCCGTATGATGAACTTGCAGAAATCAGTGTCGTCAAAAACGATGGGACAAAGACCACAATATTAAAAGATGGAAGATTTGTCTTAGAGGGCACGCAAGAATTAAATAAACCACTCAATGATGAGTGTTTATAAGTATTTATAAAGATTATTCGGCTTGATATCAGTTGACATTCAAGTCGGGTGTTAGTAAAATATCTTATAAATGAGGAAATGTTTATTTTTACAACTTATAAATGAGAGCAAGGGGAAGGAGAACCGTAAATGCCAAAAGTAGGAATTGTAATGGGAAGTGACTCAGACCTTAAGGTTATGGGCAAAGCAGCAGACATGCTGGACAAATTCGGTATCGAATACGAGATGACAATCATCTCAGCTCACCGTATGCCGGACATTTTCTTTGACTATGCAAAATCAGCAGAATCAAAGGATTACAAAGTAATCATCGCAGGAGCAGGAATGGCAGCACATCTTCCGGGAATGTGTGCAGCACTATTTCCAATGCCGGTA
>JAZQRQ010000068.1:0-36414 GCA_045629665.1 Faecalimonas sp. | reverse complement strand
TCCTCTTCGAAATCTTCCAAATAATCCGGTGCAAAGTAACGATATACTCCGTAAGCGATTGCTGCAATGGCTGCCACTGCACCCACAATAGCAAGAATCCAGAGAATCGTTCTCTTTATCTTATCGTCATCTCTTTTTCTTAAAATCTCGTTTAACTTTGTTGCAGAAACCATTTCCTCTATCCTTTCCATATATACACGCCCTTTCCACTTTTCTATCATTATAACATTGTAAAATCAATAATACTATACGTAGATTACAATATTTTATGCAAAATTAAATTTTTTGTAATTTTGCGAAGCCTGCAAACATCTTTTTCACACCAACATCATCAAACTGAACGGTCACCTCGTAGTCACGTCCGCCTTGTACCATGGCTATCACAAGACCCTCTCCAAATTTTACATGACGCACACGGTCACCCACATCATAGCCCGGACCTTCGTTTGTCTTTACACCAAAATTCTGTGCTGGTTTTGCCGTAAAGACTCGCGCACTGAATGGTTGTGCTTTAAATGTCTGCTTTGCCTGTAAATATACATTCTGCGTCGGCTCCGGAGTCTCCTTCTGCACCGCATTACCACCCGTTGCAAACAAATGCACCGGGATCTCTTTTAAGAATCTGGACATCTTATTATACTGCACCTCACCACGCATCATTCTGCGTCTTGCACAGGTCAGTGTTAAATTCTCCATTGCTCTCGTGATACCAACATAGCAAAGTCGCCTTTCCTCCTCGATTTCACTTGGATCATCCGCCGTAATCGTCATATAGCTCGGGAAGATACCATCCTCCATACCTGCCAGATAAACCTCCGGAAATTCCAATCCCTTCGCACTGTGCAAGGTCATCAGAACTACATAGTCACTGCTTTCGTCCAGACTGTCGATATCTGCCACCAGTGCTACTTCCTCAAGAAATCCACTGAGTGTTGGCATCTCATCTTCACAGGACTCTTCATAAGCAGCAATCTTACTGAGGAGTTCATCGATATTCTCAATTCTCGCCTCTGCTTCTTCTCCGCCTTCTTCCTTTAATTCCTCTACATATCCTGTATAATCCAGAATCTCCTGCATCAGTTCTGACACCAGCATTGTCTTTGCACTTTCCTTAAAATGCTCAATCAATGCCACAAAGGATTCCAATTTTGCCACGCCTCTTCCGATTCCCGGAATCATGTCAACCGTACGAAGTGCCTCATAGAAACCAACTCCGCGCTCCGCTGCATTCTCCTGTACACGGTTAATCGTAGTAAGACCAATTCCACGCTTCGGTACATTGATAATTCTTTTCACCGATAAATCGTCTAAACCATTATCAATCGTTTTCAAATATGCAAGTAAATCTTTGATTTCCTTTCTCGCATAGAAATTGATACCGCCAACCACTTTGTACGGAATATTGGCCGTAACAAACTTCTCTTCAAACATACGGGACTGCGCGTTCGTACGATAGAGAATTGCATGGTCATTGTACGAGCGGATGCCTTCTCTGACATGTGAGCGAATATCGCTTACAATATAATCAGCCTCATCATAAGCATTGTCAAACTGCTGAAATACAATCTTATCTCCCACACCGTTTGCAGTCCAGAGCGCTTTGTCTTTTCGTCCGTAATTGTTACGGATGACTCCGTTTGCCGCATTCAAAATATTTTCGGTAGAGCGATAATTCTGCTCTAATTTAATCACTTTCGCATCTTCAAACACATTTTCAAAATTCAGGATATTCTTGATATTTGCCCCTCGGAATTTATAAATGGACTGGTCATCATCACCAACCACACAGAGATTACGGTACTTCTTTGCCAGAATACTGATTAACTTGAACTGCACCGTGTTAGTATCCTGATACTCGTCTACCATGATATAGCGAAAACGTTCCTGATAATATTCCAGAACATCCGGCTGTGTCTGCAGAAGTTGCACCGTCTTTACAAGCAAGTCATCGAAATCCAGCGCATTGTTGGAGCGAAGCTGTTTCTCATATTCGCGGTACACTTTTGCAATCTTTTGCTTATGGTAATCACCTGCCGCCTGAAGTTCATACTCGTCCGGGGAAATCATCTCATCCTTTGCCGACGAAATGGCAGCCAAAAGGCTTCTCTCTTTATATATCTTAGTATCAATCTGTAATTGTCTGCAGACATCCTTCATCAGTGTCTTCTGGTCATCTGCATCATAGATTGTAAAATTCATACTGTATCCCAAACGCTCAATGTGACGTCTTAAGATACGCACACAGGTAGAGTGAAACGTGCTTACCCAGATACTCTCAGAACCGAACCCAACAATGCGGTCTACTCTCTCTCTCATCTCGCCCGCCGCTTTATTCGTAAACGTGATTGCAAGAATGTTCCAAGGATTCACACCCTTCTCATCAATCAAATATGCAATGCGATGTGTCAGCACACGGGTCTTTCCGGAACCTGCACCCGCAAGAATAAGGAGTGGTCCTTCTGTGTGAAATACTGCTTCTTTCTGTTCTTTATTTAATGTGTCGTAAATGCTCATCTTATCTGCTCCTTATTTGGTTAAAAAAAGGAAGTTCAAAACGAACCTCCTATTT
The DNA here is from genome assembly GCA_045629665.1 of Faecalimonas sp. Lineage (GTDB taxonomy): Bacteria > Bacillota > Clostridia > Lachnospirales > Lachnospiraceae > Faecalimonas. The sequence goes on along the minus strand of JAZQRQ010000068.1, from coordinate 33,845 downwards.
GTTATCCATTCTCTCAAACACCATATCATAACCATCATTACCATAATTCAGGGAACGATTGACACGGCTGATTGTTGCTGTGGATGCCCCTGTCTTCTCTGCAATCTCCAAATATGTCTTCTGCTCACGAAGCATTTTGGCAACCTCAAATCGTTGACTCAGAGATAACAATTCGTTGATTGTACATATATCCTCGAAAAAAGTATAGCATTCTTCTTTATTCTTCAAAGTCAAAATCGCCTCAAATAAATAATCAACAGATTCCGTTCTAACATTCTTACCCATTTTCAAAGTCTCCTTCTCTGAGTTTTACTTCTTTAATATTTTACCACAGTAAATCGTGAAAGTCCACTCTTTTTTTAATGAATATTCTAACCATTTTTGAATATCCTAATACATCATATATCATGTACTACAAGGAGATTGTATTTATGAAAAAAGACAAAAAAAACGAAGAAATCATTGATTCTTATGATTATCTAACAAATGCAGCTTCAAGCATGGACTGCACCGGGCTTATGCCAACACCGGCATATACACCGGAACAACGCGAATCCTACGATGCGATTTATCATTTTAAAGCCACTCCGCTCAATGACGAACAGTAACCTTTTCATGATTCTTTCATATAGTATTAGGAAAAAGACATTACATGGAGGAACTATGAAAAAACGTATTATAGCGTTGCTTCTTTTCACAGTTTTCGCTGTCACCTCTTTGCTTGCCTGTTCGAAAGAAGAAACCAAAGAACCCGGAATGACTAAGGTTGTGCTCAGTGAGGTTGCCCACTCAATCTTCTATGCACCAATGTACGTCGCGATTGAAGAAGGCTATTTTACAGAGGAAGGCATTGACCTGGAACTTGTCACTGCATTTGGGGCCGACAAAGTAATGACCGCTGTACTCTCCGGCGAAGCAGACATCGGCTTCATGGGATCTGAGTCTTCTATCTATACCTACAACGAAGGCGCAACGGACTACGTGGTGAACTTTGCACAACTAACACAACGTGCCGGTAACTTTTTAGTTGCCCGTGAAGAAATGACAGACTTTACATGGGAAGACCTCAAAGACTCTTATGTACTTGGCGGCCGTAAGGGCGGAATGCCTCAGATGGTATTTGAATACATTTTAAAACAGAATAACATTGACCCTGATACAGATTTGGAAATTAATCAAAGTATTGATTTTGGTTCTACTGCTGCCGCATTTTCTGAAGGCCAGGGAGAGTTTACTGTGGAATTCGAACCGCATGCCACTTCTCTGGAAGAGGCCGGCAAAGGCTATGTTGTAGCCTCTCTCGGCGAAGACAGCGGTTATGTGCCATACACTGCTTTTTCTGCAAAAGGAAGTTATATGGAAAAGAATCCTGAAGTAATCCAAAGTTTTACCAACGCACTCCAAAAAGGTATGGATTATGTGAAGGCTCACTCTCCGGAAGAAATCGCCGAAGTTATTGCACCTCAATTTGCCGAGACAGATGTGAAAACCATCACAACAATTGTGAAGCGCTACTACGACCAGGACACATGGAAATCAGACCTCGTGTTTGAGCAGAAAAGCTTTGAGTTGTTGCAGGATATTTTGGATATGGCGGGCGAACTTTCCAAGCGTGCTCCGTACAAAGATTTGGTAAATACCGAGTATGCTCTAAAAGCTGCAAAATAATCTTCCAATGTGTTGCTTTTTACCAAAAAAAATATGAAAAATAATGTTTTTTATTTCAATCTCACAATTGACATTGACACTTGATTATGCTACTCTGTTAAAGAATTAACTATTACAAAGTTACAATCTTATAATGGAGGACAAAAGCATGAGCAAAGGTACAGTAAAGTGGTTCAATAACCAAAAAGGTTACGGATTCATTTCTGATGAAGCTGGTAATGACGTATTCGTTCACTACACAGGTTTAAACATGGAAGGCTACAAGACATTAGAAGAAGGTCAGGCAGTTGAGTATGATGTAACAGAAGGCGAAAAAGGACCACAGGCAGTCAACGTAGTTAAACTTTAATCCGAATTTGTATGTGCCTTTTATGATGTTATTTTATATAAAAAGCATTGATGAAATGAGATTAAAAGCTGGCGCCAGCTAAAACGAGAGATACGATGCAATATCGTATCTCTTTTTGTTGCCCCATGCTCCTCGCATTATCCAAAAAACTTGTCATTCTCTGTCGAATCGTGTATAATGAATGATGTTATGAAAAATTTATAAAATCTTTATAATATTTATATAATTAGACACGGAGGTATACTATGTTTAACAAAAGACCCGATGGGCGTCGCATCCGTAACATTGAACCAATGCAGCTCATTACATCCTACATTATGAAAAGAAGATTCGATGCAATGAATATGTACGAAGATACATTGCCATGCGAAGTCTGGGACAAATACATAAAAGAAAAAGAAACTGATGGAGTTAAACTCGGATACATGCATATCTTTATTGCCGGCCTCGTTCGCTTACTGGCAAGCCGTCCGAGACTCAACCGCTTTGTTATGCTCGGAAAAGTATATGCAAGACCTAAGATCTGGGTAAGCTTCGTCGTTCATCCTTCCTTAGACCTCAACAGCGAAGGAACTACCATTAAGCTTGCCTTTGAAGGTACAGAGACAATCCTAGAAATCGCTGAAAAAATAAACGAGGCAATCCAAAAAGAGACAACCAATCGCGTTGGTGAAAACGGCACAGATAAATTAGCACGTGTACTCACCATGATTCCAGGCCCGGTACTTCGTTTTGTAGTAAATACTCTGATGTGGATGGATAAACACAACATGTTGCCGAAGTTCATCATCGACCTGAGCCCATTCCACACTTCTTTCTTTGTTACAAACTTGAAGTCTCTCGGTATTAACCATGTGTTCCATCATACTTATGATTTTGGAACAACGGGTCTTTTCTTTGCAATGGGAAAAGAAAAAACAATTCCGGTAATGAAAAAAAGTGAGGTGGTAGAGGAAAAACACATGCCGTTCAGTTTGGTTTCTGACGAACGTTTCTGTGATGGTCTCTACTTTGCCCTTGCGCTTCGTGAGTTCCGTAAAATAATGCGCAATCCAAAAGCACTAGAAACACCGCTTGACAAAAAAATTCAAGACGATATGTAAAAGAAAGACTTAGTTGGATGTAATACTTCACACATCAACTAAGTCTTCCTTATTGCTTACAATTCATCAATCTGCCAGTCAATCGGCTCTACTCCATGCGCTTCTAAGAAGCGGTTCGTCTGACTGAACGGTTTGCTTCCAAAGAATCCGCGATATGAAGACAACGGACTTGGATGCGGTGCCTCCAGTATCAAATGCTTTGGATTGTTTAACATAGACTTCTTCATCTGCGCCGGTCTTCCCCACAAGATGAATACAATCGGTCTGTCCTCTGCATTCAAAACCTTAATCGCCGCGTCTGTAAATTCCTCCCAACCGATTCCACGATGAGAATTAGCTTGATGAGCACGCACCGTAAGCACCGTATTCAGTAATAAGACACCCTGCTTTGCCCATTTTTCCAAATAACCATGACTTGGAATAGAGCATCCCAAATCGTCATGCAATTCCTTGTATATGTTTACAAGCGATGGCGGTATCTCCACACTCGGCTTTACAGAAAAGCAAAGTCCGTGCGCCTGATTCTCTCCGTGATACGGGTCCTGTCCAAAGATAACCACCTTGACATCCTTCAGCGGCGTCAAATGAAATGCGTTAAACACATCACTTGCCGGTGGAAATATCCGATATGTACGATATTCCTCATTCACCTTTGTGAACAGCCTCTTATAATACTCTTTTCCGAATTCACCCTTTAATGCTTCTAGCCAATCTCCGTTAATTACCGGCATGGTATTCCTCCTACAATCTGACAGACACGCCCTTGCCTCTCAGATATTCTTTTACTTCCTTAATCTCAAGTTCTTTAAAATGAAATAACGATGCAACCAGTGCTGCGTCCGCTTTTCCTTCTGTAAATGCATCGTAGAAATGCTCCAGTGTTCCGGCACCGCCTGATGCAATTACCGGAATAGACACACTCTCTGAAATCGTTCTGGTTAATTCCAAATCATATCCTGCCTTCGTTCCGTCACAATCCATACTTGTTAACAGTATCTCGCCTGCTCCAAGTTCTTCTACTTTCTTTGCCCATTCTACCGCATCAATTCCAACATCAATGCGTCCACCATTTTTGTAAATATTCCATCCCGTTCCGTCTGCGCGCCGCTTTGCATCAATTGCAACAACCACACACTGACTTCCAAACTTATCTGCCGCCTCGCGAATGAGCTCCGGTCTGTTGATTGCCGATGAGTTTATCGATATCTTATCTGCTCCTTCTCTAAGAAGCGCCTTAAAATCATCTACCGTGCGGATTCCACCGCCAACCGTGAACGGGATAAACACATTTTTTGCAACCTCTCGCACCATATCCACAACGGTCTCTCTGGCATCTGAGGACGCTGTAATATCCAAAAATACAATCTCGTCTGCACCTGCTTCATCGTAGGCTTTTGCAATGGCTACCGGGTCACCTGCATCCACCAGATTCACAAAGTTCACACCCTTAACCACGCGTCCGCCATGTACATCCAGACAAGGAATAATTCGTTTCGTAAACATGTCTTCTCCTCCAAGTTAAAGTTCCACAAAATTTTTTAAAATCTTAAGTCCTACATCACTGCTCTTCTCCGGATGGAACTGGCAGGCAAATACATTGTCCTTCTCCACTGATGCGTGAATATTCACACTATAATTCGTGGTTGCCTTTACAATCTCTTCGTCCTCTGCCTTCAGATAATAGGAATGCACGAAATATACGTAATCGTTTTCTCTGAGCCCTTTGAACAATCTTCCGTTATTCTGTAAATGCAAGGAGTTCCAGCCCATATGCGGAATCTTAAGTCCCTCTGCATCCGGAATACGAAGAATCTCGCCCTTTAAAATTCCAAGCCCTGTTACCTCCGGGGACTCATCGCTTCGCTCGAACAACAGTTGAAGTCCGAGACAGATTCCAAGAAACGGTGTTCCTTTCTCTACTACCTGATGAATCACGTCATCCAGTCCGTATTTCTTCAGATTGTTCATTGCATCGCCAAAAGAACCGACTCCCGGCAAAATGACTTTATCTGCATTTAGGATAACTCGTGGCTCCTTTGTAATCACCACATCGGCCCCTAACTTCTGCAATGCCTTCTCTACACTCTTTATATTTCCCGCATCATAATCAATCATCGCTATCATAAAGATAAGCCTCCTTATTTCAAGTCAAGTTCAAACCAGAATGCGACTCCATTCTCATAATTGTCCACTCCATACTCTTGATGGAAGGACTCCATAATCGCCCGGACAATCGATAGACCTATACCATGTCCACCATACTCTCTCGTTCGTGCTTTGTCAACCTTATAGAACTTATTCCATATCTGTTCCTTGTCTTCTTTTGGAATCTGCGCACCTGTATTAAATACAGATACCCGAATTTTCTGTGAGTCCTCCCGTACGTTTAATCGAATATCAATGATTCGCTCATTATCCAGATGGTTAAGAGCATTGCTGAGATAATTACGCAAAACCTGCTCCACCTTAAATTCATCTGCCCAAACATAGACTGGTTGCTCTGCTTTGAATCTTACCTGTGCCTGTTTTTGGCCAATTAGAATCTCACTGCTCTGCAAAATACCTTGAATCAATTCTACAATATCGAAACTCTCAAATGCAACCTCTTCCTCGCCGAACTCCAACTGATTGAGCGTGAGGAGATTCTTCACAAGCTGATTCATTTTATTTGCTTCGTCCATAATGACTTCACAATAAAACGCACGGCTCTCCGGGTCATCAGAGATACCTTCCTTTAGCCCTTCCGCGTACCCTTGAATCAAGGCAATCGGAGTCTTTAGTTCATGAGACACATTTCCGATGAATTCCGTACGCATATTTTCTATTTTTTCTTTTTTCTCAATGTCCTTCTGCAATTCATAGTTCGCATTCTTAAGTGTAATCTGTCTTGCAAAAACCCATGCAAAGACACATCCAATGCATCCTATCACTAATGTAATGTAGATTAAAAACTTATTCGAAATCGTCACACTCTCACGAATACTTTCCAGCGGACTTCTCAGAATAAATGCATTTCCGTTGGAAAGATATCCCCACATCTCAATATACTCACCACCGCCGACAACATCCTCAGCACTGCGAATCTCATAGTTTGATGTGGATTTCAATAATTTCCCTCTTCCTTGATTCTGATTCACCAGATATCCCATGAGCTGTGTGACCATCTCTCTCGTACGCACCTCATTCGTTGTAGCCGTCAAAAAACTTTTATTGTCATCATTGACAACTACCAGGGAAACATTACCCACCTCAACAAGTTCATTCAAACGATCTATAAACCTTTCGGACGTCAACTCTCCTGCTGTGGCAGCCGAATCAAGTGCATTGTAGACACCAATCAGTGTTCTCTGCTTGTTACGCACATAGAAACTTTCCAAAAACCAGGTGTTAATCAGAATTGAAACGAAAAGCACAAAGCCCACCAAGGCAATGAATATCGTTGCTATCTGCCTTCTGCTTGCTTTTTTCATTCTTCCACCTCAAACTTATATCCCATTCCCCAAATGGTCTTAATATAATTGCCTTTCTCACCCATTTTACTGCGCAACTTCTTCACATGCGTATCAATGGTTCTTGCATCACCAAAATAATCATAATTCCAGACGTGATTCAGAATCTTCTCTCTTGACAGTGCCATCTTCTGATTCTCCAGAAAATATGCTAAGAGTTCGAATTCCTTGACGCTCAAATCAACTGGTGAACCATCTATTGTCACAATATGCGCCGCCTTATCCATGACAATTCCACCTGCGTTGACTGCTGCTTCTTCCGCTGCATTTCTTGCGCGTTTTAAAAGAGCGCCTACTCTTGCGACAAGAATCTTCGGACTGAATGGCTTTGCCACATACTCATCTACACCGAGTTCGAAGCCTTTGAGTTCATTTTGCTCTTCCGTTCTCGCAGTCAGCATCATAATCGGAACCTTGGATTGTTCTCTGACTTCCCTCAGCACCTGCCAGCCGTCCATACGTGGCATCATGACATCTAGTATAATCAGGCTGATATCCTTCTCTGAATAAAATTGGTCCATTGCCGCTACACCGTCAGCTGCCTCCAGAGTCTGATAACCTTCTCTCTCTAAAAAGTCACGAATCAGTTTTCGCATTCTGCTCTCATCATCTACTATTAAAATCTTAATCTTTTCCATCAATCGCACCTCTTACAATCTCTATTGATATATTAGCAGAGATTTATGTCGAAATTGTGTTTCCATTATACTAATTTTTAACACAAAAAAAAAGTGCAATAACAAAGTATTGCACTTTTTCCATAAAATATTTATTGTACCTTTTCCATCGCTTCTTCGAGACTCATGCCTCCCGCAATGGCATCTTTACGTTTTGCATTGATTTCCTGAATCTCTTTCATTCTTGCGCCGGTCAGCTTGTACCCCTTCATTGCCCACAATGTTGCAATCCATGCAACCATCGGAACAATACAGAATAAGATGATAACTACACCTTTCATACCCGGTACATATGCAACGTCTGCATCCGGAAGTTCCTTCGTAAAGCCGATAAAGCCTACTACTACACCGACGATTGCAGTACCTAATGAGGATACCAGCTTATCTACCAAGCTGAACAATGTACCCATGATGCCCGGTACATATTTTCCGCTTCGCCATGTCTCATAATCCGAGCAGTCAGCAACCATCGGAATTGGCATGTCTGCCGTTGCATAGTATGCACCATATCCGATTCCGAAGAATAGGATAAATGCGATGGTATATAAGTTAATGGTCAGCTTACCACCACTCAAAAGTGAAAGTGTAAGTCCCGGTACTCCATTTTGCCACAGCAGAAGTAACGCAAGCACACCCACATACATAAAGAGTGCCACTTTTACATAGGTCATCAGAGATGCCTTTTGTCCATGCTTCTGAGATGTGCGGACAGTCAACAGGAAGAACGGTGCCGAGAACACATATCCTACAACCATCATCGGCAGATACAGTCCGTCATAATTTCCCATCAAGCCGCCATATAACATACACAGTACCGGCATGCCGGTTGCAATCGAGAATGCCAGTTTACATCCTGCTCCGGCAACCATCAGACGTTGCAATTCTTTATTGTCTTTTAAAATCGCAACATACTCTGATATTTTCACCTTTTCCTGTTGTCCACCTATACCCCAATATTCAGGTTTGTCTTTTTCAGCAATACCGATTACCGCCAAAATCGTCATGATAAAGGAAATAATAATACAGAGCGGAATCATGAAATCATAAAATCCTGTACTGTTATATCCTCCAAGGCTCTTTTGTAAAATTGGTGCCAAAAACTGTACTAGCCCCATACCAATAAGGCTCGCAACGGTATTAAATACCGTGAACAGCGGTCTCTGATTCGGATCATTTGTAAGGCACGTCTGTCCGGAGCGCGTACATGCTGTCTGGAATGTATATCCGATTACATAGAGCGCGTAGAACAGAACGAAGAGAACCATCTTCACTGCTGTCATGTCTTCCGGTATCAATCGCGTACCAAAATACAACAAGATTGCACTTACAATCATGATGAGATTACCGAGAACCATAAACGGTCTGAACTTACCAAAGCGGGTCTCCGTCTTGTCAATCAGCGCGCCGATAATCGGGTCGGTTACTGCGTCAAAAAGACGCATAAACGTAACCATTGATGTTGCAAATGCAACCAATAACCCAAGCACACCACTTGCATAGTATGCGATAAAGTTCAGTGTCAAAATGTAATAAACATTTGTCGCACCGTTATTCATCGGGAACAAAACCAGTTGATATAACTTCGCACGGTTCGTCCCCTGCTTTGTCACTACATTTTCATTTTCCATGTAATATACCTTCTTACTACTATTACTTGTTTTTCAAAGATTTTTTAAATTCTTTATAAGTCGCATAAGCTTCTGTCTGTTTGAACTTGCGAACCTTCAAAATCCACATCACGAGTGATGCCACAAAGATTGCACTGAGGATAATCGCTGCAGTCTTGCAGGTTCCGATAATACTTGGCTCAACTGCCTTAATTGTTGTATCTGCTCCGATTCCGTTCATTGCCTGCGAATTTGCAATTGCATATAAGTTGTGGTGGCAAGCCTCTCTCATAGCGCTTACTGCTACAGGATCGTTTTCATATCCTGCCAAACCATTTTTACCTGTAATCATAAATGCAAGCATAGAGTCGAATGTGGTTGTTCCGCCCATAACACCATCAATACCATTTACCATAGAATTGAGTACGTTGTCAGTAATCTGCAAGCCGTTACAGTTCCATTCGCCGTTCATAACGCCTTTTACAAGACCCTCGTTAGCACCTGACCACTGTACACCCCAACGAGTATAAGCCATCATAACACCATTGCCGCCTGCCTGTGATTCTTCCAATGCACCTTGGAATGCTCTCAAATAGATTTCACGTGCAGCCTGCTCATTTAACCATACACCAAGACCGATTCTGTCTTGTTCACAGTCATTTAATGCAAAGTGTTTCATTACAACGCGAACACCTTTTTCTTCGATTCCTGCTACTTCGTATCTTCCGATTTCAGATGAAAGGAAGCCGTCTTCTGAATAGTATTCGAAGTTACGACCACTGTACGGAGAACGGTGGATATTTGCACCAGGTCCATAGAGGAAGGTTACCTTTGCATCCAAACAGTCGTTTCCTACGATTTTACCAATCTCATATACTAATTCTTTATTAAATGTAGCTGCAAGTACGTCTTCTGATGTGAGTGCTGTTGTCTGAACACCCAGGTGGCTTCCGAACAAGGCAACTGTTAATCCCTGAGGACCGTTTTCATCACGAGTACCAGGAGCCTGTACAGATAATACCGGCATTGTCCAGTGGAAAGAATCTCCGATTAAAGAAACCATTTCCGCAAATGTTAACTGGTCTAACAGTTCATCCCACTTCGGATCGTCATAGTCAAGACCAATCATATCGTAAAGTTTCAGACCGTTATCAGCGCCAAGTGTTGGCATCCCTGCCTTCGCATCTTTATCGGTAGCATACTGCTGATCCTGAAGACCTTTAACCAAATAGTCGTTGAGCGCAATCTTCACTGTCTTTTCAAGACTTGGCATTGTACCTTCCCAGTCATTACGTGACAAGTAAGTAACTTTTGTTTCCACTTCTTCATTCATGTTCGGGTCTGAAGAATTGAACTGATTCTTAATCTCTGTTCCTGCATCACTTGTAGCATAAGTAGTCTTATCAAGCTCTGGATTGTTCCATGTTGCTACTAAGGAAGCATTTCCTGCTGTATCCATACGACCTTCTGTACTTTCCGCTGTATATCCTTTCGCTGCCAATACGTTGTTTGCTGCATTGTGAGCATCAGTAGCTGCTGTGAAATAATAATCACCTGCGTCTAAGATGTATGTTCCTGCACCATATGCATCATAACTTGCTACATAATCGCCATCGACTTCGATAGTAAGTTCTTCTGATGCACCCGGCTCTAAGATATCTGTTTTGTCAAAGCCTACTAATGATACAGAAGCTTTTTCTACTTTGTTATCAATATCATATTGTGTGTATGGGCTGGAAACGTAGATTTGAACAGTTTCCTTACCTGCTACATCACCCTTATTCGTAACTGTTACTTTAATCGTATATGTTGTTTTCTCGGCATCATATTCTAATGACATGTTGCTGTATTCGAACTCTGTATAGCTAAGACCATAACCGAATGGGAATGCAACATCGTCAGCGTAAGCATACTCTCCGGCATTGCCTTTGCCCATTACATAGTCTTCATAACGTGTTTCATAGTATTTGTATCCTACATAGATACCTTCCTGGTAAAGCATGTAAGTATCTGCATGTCCAGGAATTTTGCTTGTATCACCTTCGTAAACGATAGGTGTGAAGTTCTGCATTACAGGGCTTGAATAGTTGTCATAGCAGTAAGTGTCCGGAAGACTTCCTGATGGATTCACTTTACCACTTAAAATCTCAGCCACTGCATTGAGACCTGTCTGTCCTACTCCACCAATCCAGAGTGTTGCATCAACGCCGTACTCATTATTTTTCAAGAAATCAACCTGAAGTGTGTTTGATGTATTGATAAGTACGATTACCTTCTTGATTTTTCCGGCATCCTTCATTTCCTTGATTCCGGCCAACATATCTTTTTCATCTTGGCTTAATGCAAGGTAATTATAATTCATTTTTTCATTGTTAGTGCCGTTTTTCAATGTGTTGTCAAAATAACTGTCTGCACCTTCACCACCGATACGTGACAACACCACAATCGCCGCATCACTGTATTCTTCCACAGATGCAAGCACGTCCTTTGTATAAACTTTCCAAGGAGCCTCTACAATCTCTGCAGTACCATATCCGGAGCTTCCTGCAGAATCCTGTGCTGTAGCCCCTGCATCCTCACGGGTATATTTCGCTGCATCGCCTGTTAAATAAAAATCCCATAATGTCTTGTTGACTGCAAAGCCTTCTTTTTCCAATGCTGTCTTCAAATCATCACATTTTGTGGTGTCTACGTTCGCAGAACCTGTTCCACCATATACGATGTTTACAGATGATGTTGAGAACAAGCTAACCTTTGCTTTTGCTGCAAGAGGAAGTGCCTTGTTTTCATTCATAAGAAGAGATGCACCTTCTGCCTCAACCTGTTTTACAAGTTCAGCACCTTTCTTTGTTCTCTCTTCTTCTGTCTTATAGTCACCTTCGTAGTAAACTGCTTCTGAATCCGCATTCTCCAGTTCCCAGAATGTTCCGCCAAGGAACAATGCCATGGTATTGTCAAACATGCTGACAACAACCGTTGCAATAATTAAGATCACTGCAAGTGGTCCTGCAAGCAATGTGAGGAATTTCCACGGTCTTCTCGCTCTTCTAAGAGCCTTTTTGAAAGCCTTTTTCTGCGCTTTCTTTTCTTTTTTTGTTACTTCCATTTTTCTGTTTCCTTTCTCTTATATTAGCTACATCCAGTTAGAGCTGTCGCCTTTTTTCAGTTTGTACTCTGGTCTTGCCTTATCCGTTGTATAAATCACAGCACTGTCCTGATACTCTCCGGCACGCACTTCTAACCGGTTCGTATCCTCCATTGGAAGTTTGAACTTGAAAACATGCTCTCCACTCTTTGTTGCCACATGTTTTCCATTATTGTAAAGTGATACTTCCTTCTGGTTGGAGTACACTGTAATTTCTGTCACTTTTTCGTTACGATATTCGTATCTTTTGCCCGCCATATATACAAATGGCTTTTCCGTCCAGTATGCTTTATACAGGTAGAACACATCCTTCTTCACTTTTCTGTCGAAGGTAATCATACCCTTGTGATTCATGCCCGGCTCACCGCCCTGATTTCTCGCATCCGCTGCGAAATCAAACATGTTCCAGTAGTAGTGTGCCCACATGTATGGATGGCGTTTGAAACACTCTAACATGTATTCATGATATTTGTTCTGATATTCTTCTGTGTTATCTCCGCGTCTTGGTTTCGCACTATGAAGATTCGGCATACCCTCCGCGCCGTACTCTGAATAACAGAGTGGTCTGTTCGGATACAATAGATGCCAGAACCATATCCACAAATCATTTAACCATAAGAATGGAACATACCATCCGAGATACAGGTTCCATCCAACCAAGTCCGTGATATGTGCCACAGGATTAAAGTGGAGACACATTGCAAAGCAGGCAAGTGTTGTCGGTCTGGTCGGGTCCATTTCCTTCACTAGTTTTTGTAATGTACGATGGTTATCCAGCATGTCCTTCTTATGTCTTCTACCGGAAATGGTAATCTCGTTCGAAATACCCCAAGTTACAATACTCGGATGATTGTAGTTCTGTACAATCAATTCCTTCATCTGTGAAAATATATTCTCCCGGCCCTTCGGCATATGTTCTGAAATATACGGAATCTCTGCCCAGACAATCATACCAACCTTGTCACACAAATCATAGAAATATTGGTCGTGCTGATAATGCGCAAGACGAATGGTGTTCGCCCCCACTTCGCGAATCAACTCCATGTCCTGCTCCATGTTAGCGATACCAATCGCATTGCCGATATCTTTCCAATCCTGATGGCGAGATCCCCCGTGAAGTGGATAATGTCTTCCGTTTAAATGGAATCCGTCTTTTGGGCTGAATTCGAAAGTTCTTACGCCACAGTTACAGGTGATCTCGTCCACTTCCTTTCCGGACTTGTACATCGTTGCTCTTAACTGATACAGATATGGGTCATCAAGACCTTCCCACAGATGTACCTTTGGAACATGAAGTGCCACTTCAATCCCTTCCTCTTCTGCAACCACATTTCCCTCTGCATCTAAAAGTTCTACCACAACCTTCACATCTGAAGCCTTTGCTTCTTTATTCATAAACGTAGTCACATTGACATCCGCATCTTTTCCGTGAACCTCTGCAAAGTACTTAAGGCCCGGACCACCATAGTAATCCAAATCAAAGTGCTCTTTCTTTACTATCAAGAACTCTACATCACGGTAGATTCCGCCGTAGAATGTAAAATCTGCTTTCTGTGGATACACACAGGTGTTCACACTGTTGTCCACTTCTACCACAATCTGATTCTCATCTTCCAGTTCATCAGTCACATCCACGCGGAAAGTAGAATAACCGCCATGATGCTCCTTCACTTCTCTTTCGTTCAAAATTACTTTTGCACTCGCATTCACCCCATGGAACTGCAGGTAAACACGTTCTGTCTCTTCATCGAACTGTGGCTTTGCAAATGTATTATCATAGACACATGTGCCTCTATAGTAATCATTTCCACCGTCCTGTCCATCTTTTCCATTCCATGTATGAGGTAAGCTTACAGCCTGTCGCATACCATCGCGACCTGTAAAGCTCCAGCCTTGCATCAACTTCTCAATTCTTCTCATACTTGTTTCCTTTCCACTTTTTTCTAACATATAGTTATTATTTTAATTCTAACATAAGTTAAACATTTTTTCCTCACTTTTATGAAAATATTATATTGATTTTGTCTTCCAATTTATAGAAAAAAAAACGATACCGCACATTTTAGCGATATCGTTTTCCTTCAGTGGACCTGAGGGGACTCGAACCCCTGTCCGAAAGCCCATTCATCAAGGCATCTCCCATCACAGTCATTATTTTGTCATTCCCTCCATCATCCGCCTAATGACAAGCTGATGACTTTAGTAGCTTCATAAGTTCTTCCATCCCCTCAAAGCTTTGGAGACGAAGTGCCTCACCTCGTTGAAGCCGGTGGCTTAGGCAGTGAGCGACCCAAGGCCGACTGCTGCTACTAGGCAGCGTATGCTAACTTATCGTTTGCGTTTAATTTTAAAGTACGGATTGTTACGCGGTCCCGTCCCGCGGATGGCTTCCTCAACTTCAAAACCCCCGTCGAAACCAGTACAAGCCCTAATATCACATGTCTGGTTCGCAAACGTATTTGTATTATATATGAGCCCAAGTATAATGTCAAGACGAATCCCTCAACATTATACTACAAGTTCAACTCCAATTACTGTCAAATTGCCAACACTTGTTACTTTCTCTTCACCGTATTAAGCACCACATAGATGCCCACAAGCACCACCACACTCACACCGAGTATCCAGTACATGGTCGGTACCCCTACTTTTTCACCAAAGAAATACACGTTACAGTCAATACCATCTCTGAGCGCCTGAATCACCTCATTCGGATATCCTTCTGCCTCCAGTGCCTCAAATACACCTCGAAGTGCATGATTGCGGAGAAGTGAGGTCGCATAGGTTCCCGGCAACAAAGAAATTATTTTCTGTAAACCTTCACTAAATTGTGATATTGGCATGTAAGCTCCGCAGACAAATCCGTACATTGAACTCACCATACTTCCAACTGCCGAAATCTGTCCCTGCGTTGACAGAACGAAGTTGATAATTGATGAAAGTGCCACTCCAAACATCACCAACAAGAACACATCTAACAGCAAAAAAGCCACATCGCTTCCAGACAGATGCCAACCTATTTTTCCAATATACAAAAGTCCTGCGCCTGTAGCAACAAGACAGATTATCAATGTTGATACTAAAGTCGCCACATAGTAACTGAATGCCAACGTACTTCCTTTTACCGGAGTTACCATAAAATCTTTTCGTGCACCGGTGACCTTATCCTGTACCATTAGCATGTTTGAACAGAAGGCAACGGTTACACAGCACACTGCCAAAAGAGATGAAAGAAGTTGCCCTCCGACTGCCGCATCCAAGAGTTTCCCCGGTATCTCCATACCTTCAGGAAATGATAGTCCAAAACTGTCACGATAGACATTTCCAAGAAACGTAATGTATAACACTAACAGAATCAACGGCGTAATAAGTGATGTGAAGAACAAGCCTTTGTCCTTAAAAAACATCTTGATATTACGCTTAATTAACAATCCTAATCCCATCATTTGTCTGCACCTCCTGACAGTTTTTTACCTGTTACAGCAAGAAATACATCATCCATCTTGCCCTTCGTAATCTCATAATCTGCAAAAACCTCCGGGTGTGCGATGATAAGCTTGGTTGCCTCCGCCGTATTGGCAACCGACACGCGGTACGCATCGCGAATCGCCTCGTAAGTTTTCTCCAAAGTTTTTACCTGTTCCTCACTGATTCCATATATCGTGATAAAATCACCCGTATATGTGTTTTTGAGTTCCAATGGTGTCGCCTCAGCAACAATCTTTCCTGCATCCAAAATCACAACATAGTCCGCCTCCGCAGCTTCTTCCATATAATGAGTGGTAAGAAATACTGTCATGTTTTCCTTCTTGCGCAACCCTGATATTACATTCCACAGCAATTTTCTGGTCTGAGGGTCAAGTCCTGTGGTCGGTTCATCGAGAATCAAGATTTTCGGTCTGTGAAGCAATGCTCTCGCAATGTCAATTCTTCTTCTCTGGCCGCCCGATAATTTTCCAACAGTTCGTTTTAACAAGTCCTCAAAATCTAATAAAACTGATAACTCTTTTAAACGCTCATCAAACATTTTTCCTTTGATTCCATAGAGTGCTGCCCTGCTCTCCAGATTATCTTTTACCGACAGGGACTTATCCAGCACCGAATCCTGAAATACAACTCCAAGTTCACGTTTCACTTGGTCTGAGTTCTCGTCAAGAGTATTATCGTCTATAACAACTGTTCCGGCATCCTTTTTTAACTGACCACAAATAATGGATATCGTCGTTGATTTCCCTGCCCCGTTCACTCCGAGAAATGCAAAGAGTCCCCCCTCTTTGACGCAGAAACTAATATCCTGTACTGCTTTGACATCGCCAAAACTTTTACTCAAATGTTCAATCTCTATAATATTTCGCATCGTCTATTCCTCCTTCAAAACATATCGTGCTTTGATTCCCCGGTATGCATTTGTTACCAATTCGCTGATTGCTTCCCACTCCAGAGGTAGGTAAGATGTTGCAAGCAAACTCGCAATTCCGTGTACATATATCCACATTTCCAAATGAAATTGATTCGCCTTCTCATAAGACAATCCCAACGCCTTCTGTATCATTGCAATGCTCATCCGGGTACTCTCATCAAACTCATCTGCAATCTTCTCTTTAGAACGATCCCTCATGAAAAGAAATTTAAACAATTCCTTCTCTTCCTTTGCAAACCGAATATATCCCATTCCTGCTGCCTTGTATGGCGGATACTGATTACTCTCGGTCTCCTGTTTCAAGAAATTCATATACAAGTTGTACGCATTGTTCATGACATCCTGTTTTAGTTCATCCATGGAAACATAGTTTGAGAAAATAGGCTGCGTAGAGCATCCCATGTGTGCCGCAATTGCACGTGCATTCAGTATATCTGCTCCCTGTTTTCGCACCATTTGAATAGATGCTGCAATAATATCTTCTTTTGTAACTCTGACTTTCGGTGGCATAATTAACTCCTTTAAACCAAAATAACATTCGTTATATATCGAATGTTATTTTATCATTTTATTTGCTATATGTCAATCATTTATTAGGCTATAAAACGTGTGCACCTTCTCCGATGTCCACTATATAGAATTCCGCTTCGTGTCCGACCTTTTCTTTATACCTCTCTCCGATAGTTGCGACAAACCCATCTACTGCCTCATTTTTTACGATGCTGACTGTACATCCACCAAAACCGCCACCTGTAATGCGGGAACCGATAACGCCCTCTGTCTCCCAAGCAAGACTCACTAGGATATCGATTTCTTCACAAGACACTTCATAATCATCGCGAAGTGAAACATGCGACGCGTTCATCAGTTTTCCAAAGATTTCCACATTATTCGCTCTCAGTGCCTCCACAGCACGGATGGTGCGCTGATTCTCGTACACTGCATGCTTTGCACGTTTTTGTCTAACCTCAGACTGAATGGCATCCTTGTGAACTTCATACTCTTGTTCTGTCAAATCACCCAATGTCTTAATGTCAACAACTGTCTGCAATTCCTTCAGTGCCATTTCACACTCATTTCTGCGGTCGTTGTATGCAGAATCAACAAGGCTGTGTTTTACTCTACTGTTAATAATAACAATCTTGGCATCCTCAAGAACAACAGGTGCATATTCACACTCCAAGGTATTCGTATCAAGGAAGATTGCATGGTCTTTCTTGCCCATCGCACTTGCAAACTGGTCCATAATTCCACAGTTGCATCCGTTGAAATTATTCTCTGAATACTGTCCGATCAGTGCAATATCAACCATGGATACGTCGAATCCAAACATATCTTTCAATACAAGACCTGTGAGAACTTCCAAAGATGCAGAAGATGACAGTCCAGAACCATTTGGGATATTTCCGTAAATCAAAATGTCAAGTCCTACCGGCATCTTATACCCTCTCTTCTCAAATGCCCACATCACACCTTTCGGATAGTTAGTCCAACCTGCCTCAGGGTAAGGTGTTAAAGCATCTAAGTTTGTCTCGACAACACCCCTCTGTTCAAAATTCATCGAATAGAAACGAAGCGTATTATCCCCTCTTTTTCTGGCAACCGCATAAGTGCCAAGTGTCAATGCGCACGGAAAAACATGTCCGCCGTTATAATCCGTATGCTCACCGATTAAGTTGACGCGACCCGGTGCAAAGTAGCAACGAATATCTCCCTCTGCACCATATATTTCTTTAAATGTTTGTTTTAAATTCTCTAACATATCACATTCTCCCTTCTTTCTATTGCAAATCTTATCGTTTCGTCTTATATTTATAATGATAATGTGATTTTATGATTGTTACAATAGCAATATTAATTTATATGACGAAAGATGCCTGCACACAGGAGGAAAATTCTAATGTACCATTTTATCGTAAATCCAAATGCCCGCTCCGGTCTCGGTCAAAAAGTCTGGAAGGATTTGGAAGTTGTACTGAAGACGAAAAAAATTGAATATGAAGTGCATTATACAAAATACCAGAAACACGCCACAACGATTACCCAAAAAATCACTTCCGACGGAAATGAACATACAGTCGTCGCACTTGGTGGTGACGGAACAGTCAACGAAGTGGTAAACGGAATTGTAGATTTTGATAAAACAATTTTGGGATACATACCGATTGGTTCTAGCAATGACTTTGCAAGAGGCCTCAAACTTCCAAAAGAACCGGAAAAGGCCCTGGAAACAATTTTGACATGCCCTCATCTTCATCCGATGAATGTAGGTGAACTTAGATATAAGAATAAACTGCGTCGTTTTGCCGTGAGCAGTGGCTTGGGTTTCGATGCAGATATCGTACACGAATCCGTAGTGTCTCCTGTGAAATATATTTTGAACAAAATGAAACTCGGAAAGCTGACTTATGTATTGGTTGCAGTTCATCGCTTATTCCTCACGACACCATGCAAACTGACCATAACATTGGATAATAAAGAGAAATTAACCTTTCCGAAAGCATATTTTATCGCACTGATGAACAACCGATACGAAGGTGGTGGCGCTATGTTCTGTCCAAACGCAGATAACGGAGATGATATGCTGGACTTTGCAGTTGCCTACGACATGCCGAAACTCAAAGTGCTCTGCATGTTCCCAACAGCATTTATTGGAAAACACACTCTTTTTAAAGGTGTCTATATCGGCAAAGCATCTCAGATTGAAATTGAATCAGAAAATCCACTTCCGGTTCATACGGACGGAGAGCCGATTTTCCTGCAGAGCAAATTATCTGCATGCTGTGCGCCACAGAAGATACGCGTGATAACATCCAAAAAACTATAATAAGAACGGGAGCAAACCATGTCAGATATGCTCCCGTTCATTATATTCATCTCAACTTCTCCGCCAATTCCATTGCCTTTTCTACCATCACATCAATATTGTAATATTGATACTCTGCCAATCTTCCAAGCAAATGAAAATTAGAAATACTATCCGCTTCCGCCTTATATTTTGCAAACAATGCATGATTTTCTTCATTTGCAATGGCGTAATACGAAATTTGTCCATCTTCACCTGTATAAGCACTTGGATATTCTTTAGATATTGTCGTACCCTTACACTTCTGTCCGGTCAGATACTTATATTCCGTAATTCTCGTATAATCCTGGTCTACGGTATAATTCACAACCGAATGCCCTTGAAAATCATCCTCCTCATAATACTCAAATGAAAAACCCAATGTTCGATACGGTAGTCTTCCGTATTTGCAGTCAAAGAACTCATCAATCGGTCCTGTGAAAATCACATCACCATTGAATTTCTCTCCTTGATGCAGAACCTTACCGTTCTCTACCCGAAGCACATCCTTTGCCTCCACACCTAATTCAACCGTGATGTTTTCATGACCTACCATATTTTCAAACATTGCTGTAAATCCACTAAGTGGTACACCCTGATACTTATCTGCAAAATACCCATTATCATAAGAGATATTTACCGGAACTCTTGCCGTCACCGCCGGATCAATTTCCTCCGGTTTCTTTCCCCACTGTTTCATCGTATAGTATACATAAATATTGTCGTATACGAACTTACCAATCATCTGCAAATCCGCATCTTCATGGTTCATAAGGTCCAGAATCGGCACCTTTGTACCCATGCCGTAAATGCGAACCAATTTTTCCTCCAATTCCTTCGCACGCTCCTCACCAAAGGCTGCTTTCAGGGTATGTAGGTTAAACGGTACCGGCATAAGTTGTCCATGCACATTGGCAACCACTTCGTGACGGAATTCATACCAATTTGTAAATCCAGATAAAAACTCATACACATTTTCTTTGCTCGTGTGGAAAATGTGCGGACCATAGACATGAATCAACACATCATGTTCGTCCTTCGTATCATAACAATTTCCTGCAATGTGATTCTTCTTTTCAAGAATCAGTACCTTTTTCCCTTGCTCCGCAAGTTTACGTGACACTGTACATCCAGCCGTTCCGGCTCCAACAACTATTACATCATACATCATATTTTTCTTGTCCTATCTTTACATTCACATACTTTACATAGTTTTCAAAAGCTGCCGGAATCGGATATTCTTTTTCCACTTCTTCCGGATGAATAAAAATCATATCCTCTGTACAGGAATGTTCCAGTTCGTCCACTCGAATACTATATCCAATCATGTGCCATTCTACATGACTGAAAATGTGTTTCGCATCCCCCAGTGGTTTGATTCGAAGCGGCGTTAGACCAATGCTTCGACTGTAGGCAAGAGCCTCCTCCTGCGAAAGTTCTCCCTCTACATTCGGGAGTTCATAAAGTCCGGCTAACAACCCTTTTTTCGGACGTTTTCGAATCGCTACATTTTCTCCGTCTTTAAATATAAATACAGTTCTCTTCTCTATCTTTCTCGCCTTCGCCTTGCTCTTTACAGGGAGTTCTCCCTGCACACCATGCTGTTTGGCATAGCATAAATGAGCCAGAGGACAAATATCGCACTTTGGTACACCGTTTGGCACACAGACAATTGCTCCAAGTTCAATGAGTCCCTGGTTAAAATCACAGGCTGCATCCGTTGGAATAACCTCTGTCAGCCGCTCTTCCACCTTTGTCTTCGTACTCGCCTTCATGATATCATCATAACTACCTGTGATTCTGGAAATCACACGGAGCACATTGCCATCCACAGCAGGTTTTGGAATGCCAAACGCAAATGAACTGATTGCACCCGCCGTATAATTACCGATTCCGGTGAGTTTTCGAATCTGCTCGTAGTCTCGCGGAAACTCACCTCCATATTCTACCATAATCTGCTGCGCTGCCTTCTGCATATTGCGAACACGGTTATAGTAACCCAGACCTTCCCAAAGTTTTAGGAGCTTATCCTCTTCCACATTAGCCAAATCCGAGACCGTCGGAAGTGCTTTTAAGAATCTTGCATAAAAAGGCTTCACCGCCGTGGCTCTGGTCTGCTGTAGCATAATCTCTGACACCCAGATACGATAGGGGTCATCGATGTTACGCCATGGAAGTTCTCTTCTATTGTTACGATACCAGTCAATTAACGGTTGTGCTAATCGTTTCATTCTTATAATACCTTCGACAAGAAATCCTGGAGTCTTGGATCTTTTGGATTTTCAAAAAATTCTTTCGGCTCATTTTCCTCTTTGATAATACCTTCATCGATAAATACAACACGGTTTGCAACTTCTTTTGCAAATCCCATCTCATGAGTCACAACTACCATCGTCATTCCTTCATTTGCAAGTTCTTTCATAAGTTCCAGAACTTCTCCTACCATTTCCGGGTCAAGTGCCGATGTCGGCTCATCAAATAAAATCACATCCGGATTCATGGCAAGCGAACGGATAATCGCAATACGCTGCTTTTGTCCGCCTGAAAGTGTGGACGGATATGCGTCCGCCTTCTCTTCAAGACCGATTCTCTTAAGAAGCGCCATTGCTCTGTCTTTCTCTTCCGCCTTAATATCTTTTTTCGTTTTCTTATTATCCGGATTCTCTTTGTTCCATTTCTTGAGTGCCTTACATCTTACATGCACCGGTGCAAGCATAATGTTCTGTAATACTGTCTTGTTGTTAAACAAGTTGAAATGTTGGAAAACCATTCCCATATGTTGTCTGTGCTCGTTAATATCAACTCTCATATCAGCGATGTCCACGCCTCTGAAAATAATACTTCCGCCTGTCGGATCCTCCATACAGTTGAGGCAGCGCAAGAATGTACTCTTTCCAGAACCGGAAGCCCCGATAACTGCCACAATATCACCTTTGTTAATTGTGATGTCAATTCCTTTTAAAACTTCTACATCACCAAAGTTTTTTCTAAGATTAATTACGTCTATCACTTTTTCCAAGGCTCCTTTCCATAAGTCTAATTGCAAGACTGATAATCAGCACAAGCACAATGTAGATAAGTGCCATAACGATATATGGAACCATAAATTCGTAACTATTAGAACCGATTACGTTAAATGCTTTGTAAAGGTCTGCCGCACCTACGAAACTTACTACCGATGTCTCTTTGATGAGTGCAATGAACTCATTTCCCAGTGTCGGCAAAATATTTTTAACTGCCTGTGGAATGACAATCTTCATCATCGTCGTTCCAAAGCTGAGTCCGACAGAACGTCCACCTTCCATCTGCCCGATGTCAACCGACTGAATACCGCTTCGCATAATCTCTGATATATATGCACCACTATTCAGACCGAATACCATCATGGAAACCTCAACTCCATCCATCTTAATTCCCATAATCGGGAATAAAACGTAATAGAAAATAAGGAGTTGTACTACCATTGGTGTTCCACGGAATAATTCCACATAAAAACTGCAAATGCCATTTAAAACACGCGGCAATAATTTGTACTTCGGAAGGACACGTACTGTTGCAAACAACGTACCAATCAGAATACCGATAATCAAACCGACAATTGCTATCGTTAATGTGTTTTTTAAACCATCCAAAACAGTCACATAACCGTTCTGTTCAATAAATATTTCTAAAAACTTGTCTATCTTCTTGTCAAAGTTTCCCATAAAATCTCCCTAATCATATCAGTAGGGTGTCACACATCTGTGTGGCACCCTTTTAGTGTTTTCATTACTATCTCATTTCGTTGATTGCTGCTGCAATTGCTGCTGCCGGAGCAGAGTCGATAATTACATAATCAATATTGCCATTTAACATATCCTGGATTGCAAGAGAACCATTCTTGTAACCTTTTGTCTCAACGTTGAATCCATCGAATTCCCAATCAGCATCACCTTCTGAGTAGAACTGACCTGTTGTTCCGTTCTGAACACCAATCTTGCAAGAGTTGTCTTTTTTATTCAAGATAGCTTCTACTGCTGCTGCATCTTTACAGTCATCAAATTCTGTGTTGTTAGATGGTACAACAATTTTCTGTGATGCGTTGTAGTATGTAGAACTGAATTCCACATGTTCTTTTCTGTCTTCTTTTACTGTAAGACCAGCCATCGCGATGTCAGCTTTTTGCTGTCCTACTGATAAACATACTGCATCAAAATCCATATTCTTAATTACTAACTCTTTGCCAAGTTCTTTTGCAAGAAGCGCTGCGATTTCCATATCGATACCGTAGTATTTGTCGCCTTCTTTGTACTCGAATGGTGCAAACTCTGCATTTGTTGCAACTAACAATTGATCTTTTGTATCATCTTCTTCAGCTGATGTTACTGCTACCGGTTCTCCGTCACCAAAATAATGATCGCAGATGTCATCAAATGTTCCATCATCCATAATCTTAGCGATGAAATCATTTACTTGCTTTAACAATTCAGGTTGTGTCTTGTCAACACCGAATGCATACTCTTCTTGAGTAAGGTCAATGTCGATAACCTTTGCTGTTACCTTTTCATCTTTGTCTCCACAAGCAACCATTGATAACATAAGAACTGCCACTAATAATACACTTAATAATTTTTTCATAATCGATTCCTCCTTGATTTATAAATATTACTTTTATTTGCATAAAAATTCAATCGATGTTCTTTATTTTACACAGGTTTTCTGCCTTGTCAAGTGTTTTTTTAATATTTTTTTAATTTTTATGCACTTTTTTAAATTTTTATGCAAAAATTCCAGAAATCAGAAAATATCCGAGCACTAAGATACCCAAAACAATCCGATAGTAGCCGAATACCTTGAAATCATTCTTCTTGATATACCCCATAAGGAACTTAATCGCAATAACAGAAACCACAAATGCAACGATACATCCTACGCTCAGCATAGCGACTTCCATGCCTGTAATTCCCGCTCCTTCTCCAAAGAACTTTAAGAGTTTAATTCCGCTTGCACCGAACATAACCGGAATTGCAAGGAAAAATGTGAACTCTGCCGCCACATATCTGGAGACGCCAAGGAGCAGTGCTCCCAGAATCGTTGCACCGGAACGCGAGGTTCCCGGAATCAATGATAACACTTGAAAGATTCCAATAAAAAGTGCTGTCTTATAAGATAACTCAGATAACTTTGTCACACTCGGTTTATTTACCTTATTCCAATTCTCCACCCAGATAAACAACACACCATATACAATCAGCATAATAGCAACAACAATGTAATTGTGAAAATGCTCTTCCATCCAATCGTCAAACAGAATCCCTAATACTGCTGCCGGGAGACATGCCACAACAACTTTCATCCAAAGCTGAATCGTGTGTATCTTCTGATTTCTCGTTTTCTTTGGTGAGAATGGATTCAATTTGTTAAAATACAACACCACAACTGCCAGAATAGCGCCAAGTTGTACTACTACATTAAACATCTCTTTGAACGCATCACTTGCATGTAGTTTGATAAATTCATCCACCAGAATCAGATGTCCCGTACTGCTAATCGGCAACCACTCCGTAATTCCTTCTACAAGACCTAAAATAATAACTTTAAAAATTTCGAACATTGTAAACACTTCCTCTCTATTTCTTCACAATTAGTTCTCTGGAATCCTTTGTAAACACAAAGAGACTCTTACTAATTTTATCCTGATTTCTCTCATATGCCTCAAGGCCATATCTCTTCATCGCTTCAACCTGTTCCTCGTTACTTGCAGGCACAAACAGAACCATATCTTTCGCAGGTACCATAATAGCAATGTCATCCTGAAGTTTTTCCACACACATAGACCAAATATGTTTAAAGCACAATGAACTGGCTTCGTGATGTCCGTCGGCAATAATTCCGAATCCCCCATACATCGTATTAGAGATTACAAACTTGACATCTCTCACAACATTCTCACATGCAATTTGATACACATCTTCCACGGAAACATCCGGCGGAAGCATGTTATCCTTCAATATCTCATAAGTGTCTTCTGCCCGCTCAATGGCAAATACAATCATCAAATCACCAACAAATGAAACAATCGGTGTATCCTTTGGCGAAATGTATTTCCCATTGAGTGCTTTATGGTCCACAAGCATCTCCTTTACCCACGGATATATTTTATTTTTAATATTTTTAAATAAATATCGTTCTTCTTCGTATTTATGCATACTTTGTACCTTCTTTATCATACTATACAGCATTATAACAAAATTTGCGTTCGAACGCAATTTATAGTATAATATTTGAGTAATTCACATAGAAAGGAATTTATATGAACGTAAGAATTACCAAACAGAGCATTCGCATTTGTGCGTTATTCCTATCATTGGTACTTTTTTTGCTCTCAGTTTCGCCGGCTTATGCTACGAAAAATGTAGATAAGTTGGAAGACGAAGCTGCAGGGTTGGAATCTGAATTGTCTGATTTCAAAAAAGAACTGAAAGTTCTCGACAAGGAACTGAATCAGATTCTTTCTCGGATAAAAACAACCAACTCTGAACTCAAAAAAGTCCGAGAAGAACTTGCCATTGCAAAAGGCCAGGAGCAAGCACAATACGAGTCTATGATGACACGAATTAAATATATGTATGAAAATGGCAGTACAACCATGCTAGAAATGTTGTTTTCTTCCAAGTGCATGGCTGAATTCGTAAGTAAGGCAGAATACTTCTCTGCCATCACGGATTATGACCGCAAATTACTCAAAGAATATAATGAAAATCGTGAAGAAATTGCTAAGAACGAAGCAAAGTTAACAGATACGCAGGAATATTTGAACTCATTGCAAAAGGAACTCGCATCAAAAGAAAAGGCATTGAATAATAAGATATCCGCAACCTCTGCAGAATTAACTGCGTACACTGCTAAGATAAAAAAGGCAAAAGATGAAGCCAAAAAAGCGGAGGCAGAGGCCAACAAAGAAGTAAAACCTGTCAAACCGCAAAAAGACCCTGTCTTTAATAAGGCTCCCGCTGCTACCAACGGTTCGGCTGTTTCATATACGGAGGAAGACGTGATACTTCTCGCAGCAATTATTGAATGTGAAGCCGGTTATAAAGACTATGATGCTTTGCTTGCTGTAGGCGCTGTAGTTGTCAATCGTATGAAGCATCGGAATTATCCGGATACTGTCTACGGTGTAATTTATCAATCCGGTCAATTCCCTCCTGCAACCAATGGGAAAATGGATAAGATACTGAATCGTGGCACGAAAGAATTGTGCCAAACAGCCGCAAGGGATGCATTAAATGGTAAAACAAATGTAGAAGATTGTATCAGTTTTCGTGCCGCCAGCAGCGGACGTCCGGGAACTATCATCGGCGATAATGTTTTTTTCTTTTAATTATGTAGTAAAAGGGAATGTCTCAGACATTCCCTTTTGATTGTTATTCATATTTAATCTCCATCAGCATCAACCCGTGAGCCGGAGCGGTAACCCCTGCTGCCTTGCGGTCCTTTGCTTCCAGTATTTCTTTTACCTTTTCTGGCTCGTAGAATCCGCGCCCGACACGAATCAACGTTCCCACAATAATGCGAACCATGTTATAAAGGAAACCATTCCCGGTAATGCGAATCGTAATCTCATCTCCGTTTGTCAGAATATCGAGTGCTGTTATTGTTCGCACGGTATTCTCCACATCCGTTCTTACATTGCAAAAGCTTACAAAATCATGCTCTCCCACTAGGTAAGAAGCCGCCTGACGCATCTTCTCAATATCCAACACATAAGACACAAAATAGTTCGTTAAACGCTTCGTCGGAACGGGAATCCTTGTGTTAATAATGTGATACTCATAGGTCTTACTGCAGTCACAGTATCTCGGATGAAAATCCGGCGCAACATCTTCTGACTTCACAATCACAATGTCCTCCGGTAACCTCTGATTAAGTGCCACCGCTATCTTCTCCGTCGGAATCGTGGTCTCTGTGTCAAACACGGCTACATTTCCCATCGCATGCACACCGGAATCTGTGCGGCTCGCACCGATAACCAAAATATCTTCACCGGTTAATTTCTTCAAAGCCTTATTAAGCACTTCTTCAATTGTAATACCATTGGGCTGCACCTGCCACCCACAGTAATTCGTGCCATCGTAGGCAATTGTTAACTTTACACGTTTCATACAAATCTATCTATCACTACTGCAAGTACCACATATAGAATCACAATTGCATAAGCGATATAATCCTTCCTTCCATATACCAAAGGCTTCATCTTCGTTCTTCCCTCGCCACCGCGATAGCATCTTGCCTCCATCGCCATCGCGAGGTCATTCGCACGGCGGAATGCTGATACAAAAAGCGGAACCAGAATCGGAATCATGGCTTTGGCCTTCTGAATAATATTTCCGCTTTCGAGGTCTGCTCCTCTTGCAAGCTGAGCCTTCATAATCTTGTCCGTCTCCTCCAACAATATCGGAATAAAGCGGAGCGCAATAGACATCATCATCGCAATCTCATGCACCGGAAATTTGATTTTCCGCAATGGCCATAGCAGCTTCTCAATGCCGTCCGTAAGTGCATTCGGTGTGGTTGTAAATGTCATGAGCGACGAACCCAGTATCAAGTAAATCAAACGAACGGTCATAAACAATGCCGTCCGAAGTCCTTCATCCGTCACCCTCAAAATCCAAAACGAAAATATCACTGTCCCCGTTCTTGTTAGAAACAAGTTGAACAGTACCGTTATCATAAGTAGCATCACAACTGCCTTGAGTCCTTTGACAATAAACTTAAACGGGACCTTTGAGATTCGAATCACTGTTGCCAGGAATAGTGTGGCAATGATATAACCGCCAATACTTTGAAACAGGAACAGCGAAATCAAATATATGAGCGTACACACAATCTTGACTCTCGGGTCCAGACGGTGCAATTTACTGTTTGATGGGTAGTACTGCCCGATTGTAATATCTCTAATCATATAGTCTCCAATCTATTTTTCGAGTACCTTTGAAATCGTCTCCACTGCCTCTGCAATGGTAGTTGCCTCCGTATCTACAGGCAAACCTTTCTTTGCAAGTGCATGCATCATGTATGTCACCTGCGGTGCCGCAAGACCCACTTTTTCTAATTCCTCGTAATGAGCAAACACCTTCTTCGGCTCATCATCATACATCTTGCTTCCCTTATTCATAACCACAATTCGGTCTACATACTTTGCAATATCTTCCATACTGTGAGAAACCAGCACAACGGTCAGATTCCCTTCCTTTTGCAGATAAGCAATCTGTTCCAGTATCTCATCTCTTCCCTTCGGGTCAAGTCCAGCTGTCGGCTCGTCTAAAACAAGCACCTTCGGCTTCATGGCAAGCACTCCTGCAATTGCCACACGGCGCTTTTGTCCACCTGACAAATCAAACGGAGATACCTCATAATATTTCTCCGGAATCCCTACAAGTTTTAATGCATTAAGTGCTCGCTCCTTACATTCCTCCTGTGAAAGGCCTTGGTTCTTCGGTCCAAAGCAGACATCCGTAAGAACGTCTGTCTCAAAGAGCTGATGCTCCGGATATTGGAACACAAGTCCTACATTATTGCGTAATTCACGCAGATTATATTTCTCCTCGTAAATGTTCTCACCTTTATAATAGATGTCCCCATCGGTCGCCTTGATAAGCCCATTCAAATGCTGAATCAAAGTAGACTTTCCGGAACCTGTGTGTCCGATGATTCCTACAAACTCTCCCTCATAAATATCCAGGCTGATGTCCTTTAAGGCATGCTTTTCAAACGCATTGCCCGGGCTGTAAATATAATTGATGTGGTCAACTTTTAAAAGTGGTTCCTCGCTTTGCATACATGCTTTGTGATTCTGTTTAACCAACGTCTGTGTTCTCACATCCTTTTTTTTGCATATATACAAAGCGTCTAAAAGTCCTTCGGTTGTCAGAATCCCCTTCGGAATTGGATAACCTTTTTTGCGAAGTTCATGGGCAAGCAGTGTCACCTGCGGCACATCCAGTCGATACTCCTTTAGAAGTTCTACCTGACTGAATACTTCTCTCGCAGTTCCTTCGAGCACCACATGTCCTTTATCCATGACAATGACGCGGTCTGCTCCAACTACCTCTTCCATATAATGCGTAATCAGAATAACCGTTACTTTCTCTTTCTGTCGAAGATCCTCTACGGTTCTTAGTACTTCTTTACGTCCATTTGGGTCTAGCATCGCTGTCGGTTCATCTAAAACAATACATTTCGGACGCATAGCGACAACTCCTGCGATGGCTACTCTCTGCTTCTGTCCGCCGGACAATTTATTTGGTGAGTGATGACGATACTCAATCATCCCAACTGCTGACAAGCTTTCTTCCACACGCTTCCAAATATCTTCGGTCGGAATACCGAGATTCTCCGGTCCAAACCCGACATCCTCTTCTACTACTGTTCCGATAATCTGGTTGTCCGGATTCTGAAATACCATACCGGCTGTTTGGCGCACATCCCACATATTTTCCTCTTTACGAGTGTCTTTTCCGTCCACCCACATGGTTCCTCCAGTTGGAGTCAAAATCGCATTGATATGTTTTGCAAGGGTAGATTTTCCGGAACCATTGTGACCTAATATTGCAATAAACTGCCCCTGTTCTATATCTATATTGACCTCGTCGATGGCACGACGTGTCCCGATGACATTTCCTTCGTCATCGTATTTCTTATAATCAAAAACAAGATTGTTGGTTTTAATCATGCTTACGACTGTCCTTTCTAGCAGATATGTTTATAACTATATTATTTTACTTCATCTTTCTAGTATTTGCAAGTTATTGACAAATGTTGCTGTGAATTATAAAATATGAGACAGTGAAAATCAAACACAGAAAGGACGTAAAAAACTATGGCAAACCCAATTGTTACATTTGAAATGGAAAACGGGGATATCATGAAAGCAGAATTATATCCTGACGTTGCCCCAAATACAGTAAATAACTTCATCTCATTGGTGAAAAAAGGCTACTATGACGGCTTAATCTTCCACCGCGTCATTCGTGGTTTCATGATTCAAGGTGGATGTCCACAGGGAATCGGAACAGGCGGTCCCGGATACCAAATTAAAGGTGAATTCCTTCAGAATGGTTTCCCTAACCACTTAAAACACGAACCTGGCGTTCTCTCTATGGCACGCGCAATGCATCCGGATTCAGCCGGTTCTCAGTTCTTTATCATGCACGAGACATCACCTCATTTGGATGGATCTTATGCTGCATTCGGCAAAGTAATTGAAGGTATGGATGTTGTGAATAAGATTGCTGAGACAGCAACAGATTTCAGAGACAGACCATTCGAAAACCAAGTGATGAAGACAGTAACTGTAGACACACAAGGAGTAGAATACGACGAACCGGAAAAATGCTAATAAAAGGCTATGAGTGCCTGCAACCGTTCAGCTCGATTTCACTTCGTTTCATCTCGCTGTCGTTTGCATTCTTATAAAATAAAACAAGGACGAATTGGTCTACAAGTAGCCCACTCGTCCTTATTTATTTTACACTCATAGCTATTCCACATTTAATATCTGCGCCAACACTTCAATGATAATCTCATTCGTACACGCTTTTGTATATCCCATGAAATGAAGTGAAATCTCATCCTGTTTCTGCGCTTCCGTAAGACTGTCATTATGTTTTGTCTCGTCTATCAATTTAATGAGCTGCGGTGTCATTTCCTCATACATTTCAATCGTTGTCTCGGACACCATTTTTCGTAGTTCTTCTTTTGTTGTAGGTACCATTTTCTCTTCTCCTAACCTATATTCCTTACTTTGAAATCTCTCTCTGCCTCGCGTCTCTGGTCTTTTTTAGCAATATCGTCACGCTTGTCATACAACTTCTTACCTTTTGCAAGACCAATCTCCACTTTAACCAAACTCCCCTTAAGATATACCTTCAGAGGAACTACTGACATTCCTTTTTCTTTTATCTTACCCAGCAGTTTGTTTATCTCCGCCTTATGAAGCAATAGTTTCTTCACGCGCAGAGGGTCCTTATTAAAAATGTTGCCCTTCTCGTACGGACTGATATGCATACCATACACGAAGACCTCCCCGTTCTCGATACGAATAAATGCCTCCTTGATACTGCATTTTCCCATACGTAGCGACTTCACTTCCGTTCCATGAAGTGCAATGCCTGCCTCGTAGGTATCCAGTATAAAATAATCATGATATGCTTTTTTATTGTTTGCAATTAACTTTACGGAATCTTTTGCCATCCTTTTCATCCCCTTCTAAACCAGTTCAAAATCTATCGTGCGCTCCGGTTTACTTGTACCAATGACTCTCACCATAACTGTCTGTCCAAGCTTATAGGTCTTTCCGGTATGCTCGCCGACCATCTCGTAACTCTGCTCTATATAATTATAATGGTCATCATATAGATTTGTCACGTGAATTAATCCTTCAATCGTATTCGGTAATTCGACATATATTCCCCATTTGGTAATACTTGAAATAACTCCTTCGAATTCTTCCCCGATACGCGCTGACATATACTCGACTTTTTTCAGTTTCACAGTCTCACGCTCTGCTTCTTCTGCCAGACGTTCTCTCTGGCTGGACTGTTTTGCAACCTCTGTCAGAATCTTATCATAGTGGTCTCTACGGTCCTCATTCATTCTGCCTCTCACATTCTCCTTGATGATACGGTGAATCTGTAAGTCCGGATATCTACGAATCGGCGAGGTGAAATGGCAGTAATACGAAGCCGCCAATCCAAAATGTCCTGTATTTTCCGGTGTATACTTTGCCTGCTTCATGGAGCGAAGTGCCAATCTGCTAATAAGTGCATCCTCTGCCGTTCCCTCCACCTTCGCCAGTAATTTCTGAATCTCTTTCGGGCGCACTTCCTTGTTGGAAATGTGCATAGAATGTCCGAAATTGTGAATAAATGTCGCCAGTTTTTTTATCTTATCTTCATCCGGCGATTCATGGGTACGATAGACAAACGGAATCTCCTGCCAGAAATAAACCTCTGCTACAGTCTCATTGGCAAGAAGCATAAAATCCTCGATAATCTTCGTTGCCACATTTCTGTCATAAGGTTTAATCTCAATCGGTTTGCCATTCTCATCCAGAATCATCTTTGTCTCCGGAAAATCAAAGTCAATCGAGCCTCTTTGCGTTCTCTTTTCGCGTAGAATTCTTGAAAGTTCTGCCATAAGCCTGAACATCGGAACAAGTTCCCGATATCGCTCTATTTCCAATGCATCTTCCTCTTCCAGAATCTTCTTCACACTTGTATAACTCATGCGCTCATCAATATGCACCACCGTCTCCGCGATCTTATGGTCAATCACAAAACCCTTTTCATTGATGGTCATGATACAACTGAGTGCCAGCCTGTCCTCCCCGGCATTGAGCGAACAGATACCATTTGACAGTGTATGCGGTAGCATGGGAATTACGCGGTCTACAAGATACACACTCGTCCCACGCTTTAGGGCCTCTCTGTCCAATGCACTATTCTCCTGTACATAATTCGTGACATCGGCGATATGCACTCCCAGTATATAATTGCCATCCTCTTTTGTGATAGAAATGGCATCGTCCAAGTCCTTCGCATCTTCTCCGTCAATCGTCACCATCGTCCAATCACGAAGGTCCATGCGCCCTGCCATGTCTGCTGCGCTCACTTCTTTTGCAACACGCTCCGCCTGATTCAGCACCTTCTCCGGAAATTCTGTCGGCAAATCATACCCTTTCACAATCGACAGAATATCGACACCCGGGTCATTGACATGCCCCAGAATCTCTATTACTTTACCTTCCGGTTTCTTATTGTTGTCCCCATACTTTGTAAGCTCCACAACTACCTTGTGTCCGGTTACGGCGCCCTTGGAACGTTCCAACGGAACAAACACATCCTGCACAAATCTCTGGTTGTCCGGTATCACAAATCCAAAACTTTTATTCTTTTGAAAATATCCCACGAGCGTTGTTGTTCCATGAGACAATATCTTCGTAATCTTTCCTTCTTTTCGTTTCCCTTGTGGTGATGCTTTAATGACAACCTCTACCTTGTCATTATGGAATGCTCCATTCGCGTCGTCCTCGGATACAAAGATGTCCTCTGCTTCACCCTCTACAACGACAAAACCGAATCCCCTCGCATGCGCTGTGTAGGTACCGACGATGTGCTTCGCCTCACCCTTACTATATTTCCCTTTCGACGATACATGCACCTTGCCTTCCGCTTCCAGTGCATCCATCACTCTCTTCAGTTCACTTCTCTGGTCCTTCGGAACCTGCAATAGAATGGCAAGTTCCTTTAACTTCATTGGTACATAAAAATCATCACAGATAAAATCATAGATAACCTTTTTTCTCTTCTCAAATGTCTGATCCACTCTATCACTTCCTTTCTGTTAATACATAAAAAAACACTCCTATCTGTTTCAATAAGAGTGTTTCGTCATCTTCTTTACATTATCTTAAGCAAATACCTTTAAGTTCAATACTACCGCTAATAAAACAAAAACGATTGCTGCGATTCTTGTAATCT
>JAZQRQ010000067.1:0-2224 GCA_045629665.1 Faecalimonas sp. | reverse complement strand
ACCGCCGCAGACGAAATCTTTACTATCCTTATGGGCGACAAGGTTGAACCGAGAAGAGAATTTATCGAGGCAAATGCAAAATACGTTGTGAATCTGGATATTTAATTTTGATTTTAAACTCATAAGACGGCGTACAACTGTACGCCGTCTTGTAGTAGATGAGTGTTTTAGTCCTGACTTGACACGAGTAATGTAAGATTGTAAAAAAAGTTAGGAATAAAAAATAGACAAATAAGAATTTGATGAGGTAATTTTAATGAATGAGGAATGTTTGATATGCAAAGCACCGCTTTTGTATCTTGATGCAGATGAAGTGATGGAATGTGAACTGTGTCATAAAAAACAGAGTAGCAAAACAAGATGCGTAAACGGTCATTTTGTTTGCGATGAATGTCATACAAGCGGAATGGATGAAATCATTTCAATATGCTTTAACAGCAAGTCAAAAAATCCTATTGAAATTTTGGAAGAAATGATGTCTAAACCATCCTGCCATATGCACGGACCTGAACATCATACAATGGTAGGTTCTGCATTGTTGACTGCTTATAAGAATGCAGGCGGAGATATTGATTTAAAATCTTCACTTTATGAGATGCAAAAACGAGGAAAGCAAGTGCCTGGTGGTGCTTGTGGTTTTTGGGGAGCTTGCGGTGCGGGTGTTAGCACTGGTATGTATATTTCTATTGCATTAAAGGCTACACCACTTGCAAAAGAAGCGTGGGGACTTTCTAACCAAATGACAGCAAAAGCACTCGATGCCATTGGAAAGAACGGTGGCCCCCGTTGTTGCAAAAGAGATTCTTATCTTGCTATCATTGAAGCGGTTAAGTTTACGAAAGAACATTTGAACATAAATATGGATATAGACAATGTAGTATGTTCTCGCTCACATATGAATAATCAGTGTCTGAAAGAGAATTGTTTATTCCATAAAAAAGCAAAGAAAAAGGTCGCTTTTATTTGTGTTCATAATTCCTGTCGCAGTCAAATTGCAGAGGCGCTGGGAAAGCACTTGGCTTCGGATGTTTTTGAAAGTTTTTCCGCAGGAACAGAAACTAAGCCACAAATTAATCAAGATGCAGTTAGAATTATGAAAGAAATGCATGGAATAGATATGGAACAAACACAGTATTCAAAATTAATTACAGATATTCCAAATCCCGATATTGCAATTTCTATGGGTTGTAATGTAGGATGTCCTTTCATCGGCAGAGCATTTGATGATAACTGGGAATTGGAAGATCCCACAGGGAAATCGGATGAAGAATTCCAAATTATTATCAAAGAAATCGAAGAAAAGATTTTAAAGTTAAAAACAAGCATTAACTTGTTGTGATGGAGGAAAAATGGTTAACAAAAAAACAGCAAAAAGAATTGTTATTGCGAAAAAGCGACTTATGAAAGAAATCAAAATAGATTATTTATATTTAGACCTGAATACTTGCGACCGTTGTATCGGTACAGATTCTGTTTTGGAAAAGGTTATTAAAGAGTTAACTCCTGCATTTGCTCTTGCAGGATACCGCATATCTTATAAAAAAACAGAAATAGCAACAGAGCAGGATGCTATTAACAATAGGTTTGTATCTTCGCCAACAATAAGGATTAACGGCATAGATGTTTGCGATGAAGTAAAAGAGTCTGACTGTGGTTGTTGTGGTGAAATTAGCGGAACACAGGTTGATTGTAGAACTTTTGAGTATAACGGAAAACTATATAGCGTACCACCAAAAGCAATGTTAGCAGAAGCGATTTTGAAAAAAGCATTTACTCCTGCTAATAATATCGGTTCAGAAGCATATGAACTACCTGAAAATCTAAAAAAATTCTTCAGGGGCAAAGAAAAGAAAAAGTCTTGTTGTTGCAACGGCTCATGTTGTTAAGAAGACAAATTCCAATTTGTTTATGTCTTTTTGTAGTTCTAACCTGACATGAACCTGCCAATACAAATGGTTTGCATCTAAACCTTATGCCTTGCAATATGGATATGTCGAAAAATGACGAAATATAAAAACGTGCGATCACGTGCGTATAAAAATTGTTGTTATTTCTATTGAAAAAGTTACTGGAGGAATACCATGGAATGTAAATTTAGCTCAAATACAGACTTTACGGCAGATGTTGTAGTTATCGGCGGTGGTACGGCCGGTATTTTTGCGGCAATTTCTGCAGCAAGAACAGGCGCTAAAACAATTTTGATTGAAAAAAACAGTGTTCTTGG
>JAZQRQ010000066.1:0-5039 GCA_045629665.1 Faecalimonas sp. | reverse complement strand
GATGTAAAGAGATTCTATGAGTCTAAGGTACCAATGAATCGCGGCTGCCGCGAAGCGGATGTCGTTGTTGCAATCCTTTACCTCATTGAGCAAAAGTATGAAACCGGACAGGCAGTACCTGTAACAGGCGGACAGGAAATGCTGAAATAGAAAAACATTGATAATGGAATGTTTACAGAAACAACAATTAAAAAATACCCAAGCATTGAAGAGCGAATCGCTTACTTCTCTGCTT
Source organism: Faecalimonas sp. (assembly GCA_045629665.1). GTDB lineage: Bacteria > Bacillota > Clostridia > Lachnospirales > Lachnospiraceae > Faecalimonas. Next base: position 4,804 of record JAZQRQ010000066.1, on the reverse strand, counting down.
GTGGAAAAGATAAGGAGTAAAAAAATATGAAAACAAAAGCAGTAAGACTCTATGGAGTAAATGATTTAAGACTGGAAGAATTTGAATTACCGGAAATCAAAGATGATGAGATATTAGCGGAGATTGTCTCAGACAGTATCTGTATGTCATCCTACAAGGCAGCAATTCAAGGTTCTGCTCACAAGAGAGTTCCGGAAGATATCGCAGAGAATCCAACCATCATCGGACATGAATTCTGTGGTACTATCTTAAAAGTTGGTAGCAAATGGGCTCACGAATTCAAAGAAGGCGAGAAATTTGCAATTCAACCTGCAATCAATGCAGAAGAGAATGTATATGCCGCTCCTGGATATTCATTCAAATATATTGGCGGTAGCGCTACTTATATTGTAATCCCAGCTACAGTTATGGAACACAACTGTCTTCTCCACTACAATGGTGAAGCATTCTTCTCAGGTTCTCTCGCAGAGCCGGTTAGTTGTATCATCGGAGGTTACCATGTAAACTACCACACAGAAGCAGGTAAATATGTTCACCATATGGGAATTAAAGAAGGTGGAAAATGTGCTCTGTTAGCAGGTGTTGGTCCTATGGGACTTGGAGCAATTGACTATGCTATCCACTGTGACAGAAAACCATCTCTCTTGGTTGTAACTGATATTGACAGCGCTCGTCTTGAGAGAGCTGCATCTATCTACACAGTAGAAGAAGCAAAAGCAAACGGAGTAGAACTTATCTACTTGAACACTTCTGAAGGTGATGCAGTTGCAAAACTTCGTGAACTCTCAGGTGGAGACGGATATGACGATGTATATGTATTTGCACCGGTTCGTCCAGTTGTTGAACAGGCAAGCAAGATTCTTGGATTTGATGGATGCCTTAACTTCTTTGCAGGTCCTTCTAATACTGAGTTTGAAGCAATGTTTAACTTCTATAACGTACATTATCTGTTCACACATGTAGCCGGCAATTCAGGCGGTAACAATGATGACCTTATGGAAGCACTTGATATGATTGGTAAAGGACGCCTGAATCCTTCTGCAATGGTAACACATATCGGAGGATTGGATTGTGTTATTGACACAACATTGAATCTGCCATCTATTCCGGGTGGAAAGAAATTGGTTTACACACACATTTCTATGCCACTTACAGCAATCAGTGATTTTGAAAAATTAGGTGAGACAGATCCATTGTTTGCAGAATTAGACAAGATTGTGAAGAAACACAACGGACTTTGGAACGTAGAAGCAGAAAAATATCTTCTTGCAAACGCAAAAGCTATTTAATGAGATGCATAAAAATGGGGTTGGAATTAAAATTCCAACCCTTTTTATTTCTTATTTTGTAAGCAACATCATAATCTCATTGCTTCTCTTAATAAACTCTGTCATCTCCTCAGGGTTCAGTGGTTTGTTCCCAAGGAGTGCCAAGTCATACAATTGCTTGCAGAACAAATTTGTATGCTCGCCTTCTTTATTAACCAGCACATACTGTACAAGCGGATGATTTGCATTGAGTACCAATGTGGCGTCATTTCCAAACATACCAGGGTCCATGCCCATCATACCATACATCTTCATCATATCCTGCATACGACGTGCTTCCTCAGAAAGTGTCATCATAGATGCTACATTTTCATTTTTCAGTTTTTCTACTTTGACATCCAGTTTCTCATTTTCCAATGCTTTACGGAAAATGTCTGTTAAGACTTCCGTATTTTCCTTGAATGCTTCTTCCTCGTCAGCAGCAACCTCTTCCTTGAAATCTGCTGTCAAATCTGCGTCAATTCTTTGGAACTGCACGTTCTCATTGCGCTGCTCCAATTGAGAAATGAACGGAGTGTCAATGTTGTGCGTCAGAATCACTGCGTCTTTGCTTTCAGCCTTGAACATGTTGATATATTGGCTCTGTTGCTGTTCGTCTGTTACGTAGTAGATTGTAACCTTATCTTCCGCTACAGCAGGCTTATTATTCTCGATGCATTCTTTTAATGTCAGATACTTGTGGTCAAGATTCTTAAAGAGCATGTAGTCGCTCATCTTGTCACAGAATTTCGTATCCTTGAGGCAACCAAACTTGATGAACGGACTGATATCATCCCAATAACTTTCATAAGTCTCTTTGTCTGTCTTGCACATTCCCGAAAGCTTGTCTGCCACCTTCTTAGAAATGTACTCCGAAATCTTATTCACAAATCCATCATTCTGAAGTGCACTGCGCGATACGTTAAGCGGCAAATCCGGACAGTCAATCACGCCCTTAAGTACCATAAGGAACTCCGGAATGACTTCTTTAATGTTATCTGCGATAAATACCTGATTGTTATATAACTTAATCTTTCCTTCCACAGAATCATACTCGTTGTTAATTTTCGGGAAGTAGAGGATACCCTTTAAGTTAAATGGATAATCCATGTTCAGATGAATCCAGAACAACGGCTCCTTATAATCCATGAACACTTTGCGGTAGAAAGCGATATAGTCTTCCTTCTCGCATTCATTTGGATGCTTTGCCCATAAAGGTTCAGTGTCATTCAAAGAAACCGGACGCTTGTTGATTTTTACCTTGTCCTTATCTTCTTCTTTAATGTGTTCCACTACCACATCATCTTCTTTAAGTTCTGAAGCATCGATAGTCTCATACTCTTGCTCAGCGTTTTCTTTAGCTAAGTAAATCGGTACCGGCATAAATGAGCAGTATTTCTCAATGATATCTCTCACCTGATACTCGTTTGCAAACTTTGTGCAGTCCTCATTGAGGAATAACGTAATCTCTGTTCCAACTGTTTCTTTACTGCCGTCTTCCATGTCGTATTCTGTTCCGCCGTCACAAGTCCAGTGTACAGCCTTTGCACCATCCTGGTATGATAATGTATCAATATGCACCTCATCTGCCACCATAAATGCTGAATAGAATCCAAGACCGAAGTGACCAATCATATCATCTTCTGTTGTCTTATCTTTGTATTTCTCTAAGAACTCTGTCGCACCTGAGAAAGCAATCTGTGTAATATACTCTTCCACTTCCTCTGCTGTCATTCCGAGACCATTGTCAATGAATTTAAGTGTCTTCTCCTCCGGATTCACAAGCACTTGAATGCTTGGCTTGTAATCATCCGGCAATTGATACTCGCCCATCATGTCCAACTTTTTCAATTTTGTAATCGCATCGCAACCATTAGAAATCAACTCACGCACAAAAATGTCGTGGTCTGAATATACCCATTTCTTAATAATTGGGAAAATATTTTCACTACTGATCGAAAGATTTCCGTGTTTTGCTCCCATTGTAAACATCTCCTTTTTCAAATACTGGTAATTTATTATACCATAAACTTTGCATCCATGATACAATATGATTATTAAAGAATTATAAAATATACGAAGGAGAATTTGAAACAATGAAGGATTTAAGAATTATTCCTGTTACAAATATGGAACTTGTCTACTCACTCGTTCCGGTTGCTGAGGAAATCTGGCGCGAACACTACATACCGATTATCGGAGAAAAGCAGGTAGAATACATGTTGGAAAAATTCTTCTCGGTTGATGCATTGGTAGAGCAGATTAACTCCGGCTATGAATACTTCCTACTCTCTTATGACTATACATTTGCAGGATTTGCCGGAATCAAAGAAGAAGACGGAAAATTGTTCCTGAGCAAGTTATATGTGGACAAAGAATTTCGCGGAAAGGGCATTGCTTCTTATATGTTCCAAAAATTTGTGGAAATCTGTAAGATGCGCGAGTTAAATAAGGTTTGGCTCACCTGCAACCGCAACAATACGAACTCACTGGAAGTGTACAAGCACCTTGGATTCGTGACTGTGCGCGAGGAAGTAACAGATATTGGGGAAGGCTTTGTGATGGATGACTTTATTATGGAATATGATGTGAAATAATAGAGGATATGTAAAAAAAACGGAATCCTTTTTAGGATTCCGACTTTTTTAACCTCAAATCGGAGTGACGTGATTCGAACACGCGACCTCTACGTCCCGAACGTAGCGCTCTACCAAGCTGAGCCACACTCCGTTATGTAATTTAATGAATAAATAAGCTACGGAAAAGGGATTCGAACCCCTACTAACAGAGTCAGAGTCTGCTGTGCTACCGTTACACCATTCCGCATCGTTGTTTACCGAACAAATTACATTATAGCATTATTTTTTGAAAAATCAAGCCCTTTTTTTAGAAAAAAATATTGTCAATTAACGCATTTTATGATAAAAAAATAGAGTGAGATGTTTTTAGTATCGTCACACATCAATTCATACACAGAAAGGGTAATCAAAATGGAAAAAATCTATACTGGAAAAACAAAAGACGTTTATAAACTTGATAACGGAAACGTGATGTTAAAATTCAAAGATGACTGTACCGGAAAAGACGGCGTATTCGATCCGGGCGAAAATTCAGTTGGTTTAACAATTGATGGAATTGGTAAAGCGAACTTAGAAACATCAATCCACTACTTCGAATTATTAAAAGAAGCAGGCATCAAAACACACTACGTTGGAGCCAACTTAGAAGACGCTACTATGGAAGTTCTTCCTGCAACTGTATTTGGACATGGTCTCGAAGTAATCTGCCGTCTTGTAGCAACAGGAAGCTTCATCCGCAGATACGGCGAGTACATAGCAGACGGTACTGTATTAGAGGGTGGATATGTAGAATGTACATTCAAGAACGATGACCTCGGTGATCCACTTGTAACAGGTGAAGGACTTGCAGCACTTGGTGTTATGACACCTGCAATGTTCGAAAGCATGAAAGAACAGACATTAAAGATTACAAAAATC
>JAZQRQ010000065.1:0-17009 GCA_045629665.1 Faecalimonas sp. | reverse complement strand
TGTGGTTGTTCCGGTTGCTGCACCTTCCAGATACTCATACTCTGTAACAAATGGTGTCGTTGTACTGATTGTTCTTGTATCCAGGCGGTTTAAGGCATCATATCCGTAGGAAAGGATACGTGTTCCGTTCTGTTTGACACCTGTGATGATATCCGGTGCTATTGTGAGTTCTCCATAGATATAATCGGTACTCTTTGTTATACCACCTATATTGACATCGTAGCCGCTCACTCTGTTTTTGGAGTCATCATATCGGTTACGAAGTTTTGCCAGTTCTGTTTTGGTTGTAGTATCGGGAATGCGCTCCATTGTCAAACGGTCTAGGATGTCATAATCATATTTGAGTTTTTGGTTACCAAGAACATCGATGGCTTCGAGAAGTCTTGACGAACCATCGTATGTATATTGGTATCTTAAAACGTTATTAATCTTTGTCTCGGTCTGGCGGTTCAGCTTGTCATATTCATGTTTGACAGTGATACCATTTCCATAAACAAGTTGGTCAAGCAGTCCTTTATTATCATAGGTATAACTACTTAAAGTTCTATTTTCACCAATCTTGATGTTATTGTTTCTGTTGAATACATCATAGGTGAAATGATAGGTTGTTCCGCTTGGTGATGTAATATTAGACAAGCGTTTTACAGTATCGTAGTTATATGTTGCTGTTGCTGTTTGATTATCCTTGGATGCGCTTACATTTGTAAGTAGTTCGCTTCCGTTATAGGTGTAATCTGTGATACTGCCATCCGGAGTAGTGACATAATCTACATAACCTCTTGATTCGTTGTATTCATACTGTGTTGTATTACCTCTGCTGTCGGTTGAGGTTTTCATATATTCGCCGTTATCAGTATATGTTGCAGAGGATGTGATTTTCAAACCGTTAGTGGAATTGCTTTCATGCGTAGATGATGTCAACGCATTTCCACGATTGTTGTATGTGTAATCAGTTGTCACACCTCCACTGGAAACAGAATCCAGTTGCTGTTTGATATTTGTATTATATGTGTATTCAATCTTTCCCCCTGACAGGTTGGTTTCTTTTATGAGTTGATTGTTTCCGTCATATTGGAAGGTGTACTCTTTTTTGCCCTGTAAATCAACCGTGCTTGTCAGATTACCTTTATCATCGTATGTATAGGTACTGCCAAAGGTATCTTGTATGAGTTGTGCATTGTCAAAATACGCAACATTACAGTTGCCATAATACAAAAACCAAAACTGTACTTTGTCATAAGCACCTGTAGCCTTTGCAACACCTGATACTTTCTGCCATGCTGTTGTGTGTGAATTGAACACAAAACTCTGCTCATTTACAGCTGCATTATTCTTTAAGAACCGCACTAGAATAGAAAACTGCCATCCGGCTGCCGGAACAGATGCCGCCTTCGCAAAACCGGAAGCCACATACGTGTCACCTGATTTTCCGTTTGGTATACTTATACTTTGAAAATACTCTGGACTTGTGTCAGCTGTACCGATCAATTTCCCTGAACGCAAACCGCTTGCTGACTGAACAGTGGTAAAATCAAAATTGTTTCCAGAATTCCATCCCTTCGGTGCTTCAAACTCAAACCCTGAATTTTCTAACAGATTATAATCGGATAAATCTCCCGTTTCCAGTTGCACATTATCAACATACACTTCTCCATAAGCTTTATATATAGAGAAACAAACGCTTACTGTTTCTGTGTATTTTGGCGTAAATGAATAACTAAAACGAGTCCACTCTTCCTCAGTCTCTGTTAATGCGTCGCTTTCATAGACAATATTTTGCCCCAAAACAATATATTTGAAACCTTCAGCCGTCGTTGTCATTCCTGTAGTATTCACATATGATGAGAGCGTATATGTCTGTCCTTCTGTAACCGTAACCCTATAATAGAAAAGTCCTCTTGAAGAAAGATTTTCCTGTGGATGATACAATCTGTATGATGTAGAACCCAGTCTACTTTTCACCGAACTTATTCCGCCTGATGATGTACCTGTGTTCTCTCCCCAGATCTGAAAACTAGGATAATATGTATCATTTTCAAAACTATGATTTTCAAGCAAATTAACAGTACTTTTTTGTGTTTTACTTACAAATGTAAGGTTACCTTTTCCCTCTTGTTTTGTAGTATTGCCATTATTGTATTCATAGTATTGACCATAACCATTGCCGTCGTTTTCGGTAACATCAACAACACTTTTTAACGTGCCGTTGGAAGCAAATGTATATAGATATTTACGGTTATTCGTATGATCTGTAACGGTTGTTGCACTAGACTGATAGGCAATTCCCATACTCTGTCCTTGTGTGTTATTTGTACCATATTGAGAAATACGATTGACTCTGACAATATCATTCCATGCATAACCATATTCGATACTGCTTCCGTCAATGTTTATTGCTTTTGAAAGATAAGATGCCGTACTGTGGTATCTGTATTCCACTGTTGTATTATCAGCATATGTGATGCTCTGGAGGCAGTTATTATTTGATGTTGTATGATTGATATAACCAAACACAACATATTTTGATGTATCATTATCAAAATATTGAATCTTGTCAAGTATGCCATTGGCATCATAAGAAAAATAAACCGCGTTACCTGTAGAAGAGATTATACTTTCAACCTTGTTTTTGTTTGATGAATTCAGGTTGATTTGTGTATAATTTCCATATACGTCTGTCACCCTGGTAAGATACCATTCTTTTGACGCACCATTTTTTACGAAAAGCATTGAGGTTCCGCTATTATCCTTCATTACATAGGTGTTCCCGTCTATCCAGATAATTATTCGGTTCGGGTCTACTTCATCAATAAACAATCCCGTTGCATCCTCATATTTAAAGTAATGCTGTGTACCATCACTATCTATGTACTTTGCAATGTAGTATCCAAAATCTGCTTCTATGGTCCTGTCAATTTTCTGTGCCCAATTAATATTCCAACCATTACCGTAAATGGTCCTTTTGTTCTCAGTTACATTATTCGTATTATATACAAGTGAAACATTTATCGGCATTAGAGAACCGCCCGTCTGCACCACAGGATTGATAATTGTTAGATTTCCTGTTAAATCATTTGTGTATCCTACTCCCGCATAACCTAGGTCTTGAGTGTGATAGGAATAATAATCTTCTATACCTGTTGTATTGATATATTGATAAAGTATTTGCGGATAATATTCTACAGGATTATATCTTCCGTTTGTGGAACAGAAAAATGCATTTGCAATACTTCCATTGGATGGTGTTTTGTCAAACTTTAATAAGACACCATGATTGGCAACTCCGCCCTCTGTCCACTCATTCGCAAGACGGGTAATGTCCCATCTATAAAAGTCATTGTCATTATTCAATATGCGGTAAGAATATACTGTACTATCAAAAAATCCATTGTCTGCACCTGCACTTTGATATGTTACAGTTTTTTCATTCCATGATCTTAATATCTTATGTGTCGTGATATAAAGAGCCGGATTATAGGAATTGCTATTACTATATTCGCTCGTTGCATCGTCAAGAAACATATATGGTGCTAATATGAGTTCTGCATGAATAATCTTATCTCCACTTAACAAATCAGGTGTTGGAAATTCCAATAATGCGTATCCATCGTTGCGAAGCTTAATGTGGTCATTGTAATTATAATTTGTTGTAGATTGAGACTTAACGATATAAGTGTCTTGTATTTCAAGTCTGTTTGTTGAAAAACTAAGCACTGGGTCTATCGTAATTGGATAAACCATGTTTTTTTCAATCTTCCAATTTAGCTTAATTCTGACGGACGTGTTTTTTTCTTCCACAATCTGAAGTGTCAGATTATCATAAGATGTTCCGTTTGCATCCCACATAATCGGAGCAGAAATGTGCAAAACAACTTCATTGCTATCTTTGTCAACAATCTTAATGTTTTTCTCATCCTCTGCCACAACTTTATGATGATTTCCTATCTTATAATTATAGATGATACTTTGGAAATTAACCTTCTCTTTCAGGATGATATTCTCTTTGAGTTCTGTCGAAACAATTGTGTATTCTATATCCACATTTTCAAAGATATTGCGGTAGAGCATCTGACTACTAATATTGCTTACCTTAAAATCACTGTCTCCTGCCTTCAAAGGTGAAGAAGAATCCGTTGTTTTCGCTTTGACTTTATTAACACCGTCAATGGAAACCGTGATTTTATCTTTTCCTTTGTTCAGAGTATAAAGTTTATTCTTATTACTCTTTTTCATGAACTTCACTTGAAATTCATTCTTTTGATTTGCAAGAACATCATCTGTACCGTCATTTTCTTCAGCAAGTGAATTGTCAATATCAACAAAGTCGCCATTTTCGTCTTTGTAATGAACATCCTTTGGATAAACTGCCGCTTTGATACTGCCATCACTCATTCTGAAATGCTTGATGTTTGCCTCACGCTTTTCCACAAGTTCGCCCATGACGGTTACACTTGAATCGTCTGTTTCTGTGCTGGAATCTATAGCTACATCTTCGGAAGAAACCGGTTCTTCTGAAGGTGCTGTTTGAGCCAACACATCTATAGACAGGTTAGTAAGTGACATGACGATGGCTAGCAAGATTGCTACCATTCTTTTGCTCTTTTTCAGCATGATTCTCCTCCCTTTCCATGCACTTACATTGGGACCTCTATTAAGTTTAAAATAACATATTTGTCAGAAAGTTTCAATCAATTTGCATTGTTTTCTGAAATTAAAAAAAGACGGTAATACTACAATATTACCGTCTTAATCAATTCCTCTGCAATAATATGATTTTGTTCCATTCTATAAGCATTACGAAGTCGTCTCTTCGCCTGCTCAAGTTTCTCTCTATCATTTGCATGAATCGTAGCCAGCACATCTCCTTTTTGTACTTTATCACCACGCTTTTTATTCAGCACAACACCTACGGTCAAGTCTATCTCACTCTCTTTGGTCTCTCTTCCACCGCCAAGCAACAGTGAGATACGTCCAATTTCTTCTGTCTGTATCTTCGTAACATATCCATCTGATTCTGCCACAACATCTTCGATATATTGGGCTACAGGAAGTTTCTCCGGATGCAACACTTCGTCTTCGCATCCACCCTGTGCTACGACAAACTTCTTAAAGACTTCAAAGGCTGTACCGTTACATAAAGTTTCTTCCAGCATCATTCTTGCCTCTTCAACCGACTGCGCCTTTTCTGCAGCTACTACCATATAGGAACCGAGTGTTAGAACCAACTCTTCCAAATCTTTTGGTCCGCGTCCTTGAAGTGTGTCAATAGCTTCTTTGACTTCCAGAATATTGCCGACTGCATTTCCAAGTGGCTGATCCATATCAGAGATGATGGCTGCCATTTTCTTTCCGGCGAGTTTTCCGATGCTGACCATTGCTTCCGCAAGTGCTACGGAATCATCGAGTGTCTTCATAAACGCACCGTCTCCCGTCTTGACATCCAGTACGATGGCGTCTGCTCCGGAAGCAAGCTTCTTACTCATGATACTGCTTGCAATGAGGGACATCTGATCTACGGTTCCGGTTACATCGCGAAGCGCATAGAGTTTCTTGTCAGCAGGTGCAAGGTCTGCCGTCTGCCCTGCGATTGCCATGCCAATCTCGTTAACATTTTTAACAAAAGTATCTTTGGAAAGTGCAGTTGTAAATCCAGTAAAACTTTCTAACTTATCAATCGTTCCTCCAGTGTGTCCAAGTCCTCTTCCTGACATCTTTGCAACCGACACACCAAGCGCAGCAACCACTGGACCAAGTACAAGAGATGTCTTATCTCCCACACCACCGGTGCTGTGTTTATCGACCTTGATTCCTTTTATCTCAGACAAATCTAAGATGTCTCCGCTCTCTGCCATGGCAATCGTCAGATTTTTGGTCTCCTCCGGTGTCATTCCTTGAAAACAGATAGCCATCATCATGGCGGACATCTGATAATCAGGAATATCTTCTTTTGTATATCCTTCAATCATATATCGGATTTCTTCATTCGTAAGTTCGCATCCTTTTTTCTTTTTCATGATCAAATCATACATATTCATACATTAGTCACCTTCTTTGATATCTTTAATTTCGTGAAATTCTCTTCGTCCCATACGGACATCATCCATAAAGTCTGCCATTTCTTCAGATAGTCCTTCAAACAGGTAAGAACTTGTCTTCTTCGTCTGTTCCAAATGTTCTTCGCGAAGTTCTCGGTTCATGATAATAATTTCTTCTCGAAGTTCTTTTGCCGAGATACGATGTGCACCCTGACCGAGAATAATCATCTGTTCCAAGGCATCAGAGGTTGCCACTGTTACATGGTATTGTCTGCCGATGTCTTGCACGGTCTTTTCAATGTATTGGTCGGCGGTTTCCGCTTCTTTGGTATATACAACATAAATGTTGTGATACTTTAACACTTCGCCCGGATTTCCCTTTACTTTATACCCATCGAATACAAGAATCACGATATTTTTGCGGTACCCCTGGTAATTACAGAGTACGTCCATCAGTTTCCCTCGTGCGCCTTCGATATTCACTTGTGAGAGCTCTTTTAAGTCTTCCCATGCAAAGATAATATTATATCCATCAACCAAGAGAACTTCCGGTATCTGTTCTTGTTTCTTGATTTTCTTTGGTTCTGAATAGCCTGCTGTAACAATTCTGGAACTATTTCGTGGTTCGCGTTTGTTTGCACCAAAGGTTCTCTCAAAGATTGCCTGTATCTCATCTTCGTCGATGACAGGCGGAGCAATGTATGTGTTCACTGCTTCGGTTTGAACCTTGTTTCTTTTCGTGTAAGATTCCGTGTGCATGTGTGCATCTACTTCATCCCAATGCACTACAAAACCTGCGCCATGGTCGCAGAATACGGAGCATGTTGGATTGTCGATATCATTTTCCGAATCATAACCAATCTTTTCGATGACCTCATCTACATTATGGCAAGGTTCGTAGCCTTTCAGTGTGCAGAACAGTCTTCCGTATCCTTTTGTGTATGCAACAACCTCCATCTGATAGTTTCGCATATTTACAACCGGTGCCGTACCTTTTAGGATAGTCATCTCTCCGTCTGTTTCCGGTGGAAGAAATGTTCCGTACATCTTTTGAATGTCAGACATAGCTCGACCAATCATTTCTGAAGGGACTTCCAGTTGGTATTCGTAAACAGGCTCCAATAGGATGCTCTTTGCCTTCTTTAGACCCTGTCTTACAGCGCGGTATGTGGATTGACGGAAATCTCCGCCCTCCGTATGCTTATTATGGGCGCGACCATTGACAACGGTTATCTTCATGTCTGTAATATCAGAACCAGTTAGCACACCTTTGTGTGCCTTTTCCTCCAAATGTGTCAGAATGAGACGTTGCCAGTTCTTATCTAATACATCTTCACTGACGTCAGTTGCAAAGGTAAGTCCGCTTCCTCGCTCGGCCGGTTCTAACAGAAGCCGTACCTCTGCATAATGACGAAGCGGTTCATAGTGTCCATTTCCTTCAATCGTGTCTTCTATTGTTTCTTTGTACACAATATTTCCTTCGCCAAACTCTACTTTCACGTCAAAACGTTCTTCGATGAGACTCTTTAGGATTTCTATCTGAACCTCTCCCATCACCTGTGCATGAATTTCGCTCAAAGATTCATTCCAAACAATATGAAGCTCCGGTTCTTCCTCTTCTAGCTGCTTGAGTTTGAGGAACATCCCATGTACATCGCATCCTTCCGGCAGTTGAATCTGATACGTTAGTACTGGTTCTAAGATTGGCGGAAAAGAATCCTTTTCAATTCCCAATCCTTCTCCAACTTTTGTGGATGTTAATCCTGTAACAGCACATATACTTCCTGCGTACACTTCACTCACTGCCTCAAAAGAGGTTCCTGAGTAAATGCGAAGCTGGTCTGCTTTTTCATCTTTATTAATAATACTCTTTACTTTTAGAGAACCACCTGTGATTTTTAAGTGCGTAAGTCTGGCACCTTGTTTATCGCGTGATATTTTATAAACCTTTGCGGCAAATTCGTCTAAATAGTCCTTTGCTTTTAGATATGTTTCAAACTCCTGTAGGAATTCTTCCACGCCTTGCATTTTAAGTGCAGAGCCAAAGAAACAAGGGAAAAGTTTTCGTGTTGCAACCAATTCTTGAATCTGTGTTGCTTCAATCGTGTTTCCTTCTAAATAGCTTTCTAAAAGTTCCTCATCGCACATCGCAACACTTTCTTCGAATTCTTCAGAAGTCTTATCTGTGGAGAAGTTGACACATTTCCCGCTGAGTCTCTTCTGCAACTCTGCCATCAAGACATCTTGGTTGGTTCCTGGCTGGTCCATCTTATTCACAAACAAGAATGTCGGAATATTATAGCGCCCCAATAACTTCCACAGAGTCTGTACATGTCCCTGCACGCCGTCAGCACCGCTGATAACAAGAATGGCATAATCAAGTACCTGTAGAGTCCTTTCCATTTCCGCTGAAAAGTCCACATGTCCCGGAGTATCTAGCAGAGTAATCTCTGTCTCTTTTAGGCGTACTTCCGCCTGTTTGGAGAATATGGTAATACCACGGGAACGCTCCAAAGCATTATGATCCAAGAATGAATCCCCATGATCCACTCTTCCGATTTTGCGTATATTTCCACTAAGGTATAAGATACTCTCTGCCAATGTCGTCTTTCCGGCATCTACATGTGCCAGAATGCCGACTACATAATGGTTTTGTTTCATAAGTTACTCCGTATACATCTTCCCATGCGTTGTAATGATTGTGTCAATGAGACGGGACATCTCACTTCTTGTCAAGTTTTCAGGATTGTCCTGTATGCTAATATTATGATAAGTACATAGCGTTCTTAGATATTCAACCTGTCTTAACGTACATGGCTGTACTTTCTTTGGTTTGAATTGCAATGCTTCCGGCACAAATAGTTTTGGTTCTTTATCCTCAAAATCATGCGCCAAATAATGATAGATTTTGGCTGTGGCAAGTGCATCATGATAAGCGCGGTGTGCTGCCTGATTGATAATGTTATAATGCACGCACAAGGTGCCAAGACTTTTGGAATCTAAGTTGCCAAGTACTTTTCGTGCAATTTTCAAAGTGTCAATTCCTGACTTCTCAAATGTGAATCCATATTCGGATGCATATTTTTTCATAAATTTATAATCAAACATAATATTATGACCGACCAAAACAAAATCACCACAAAAATCTACAAAATCACAGATGATATCGCGTGTATTTCTCGCACCGGCTACCATTTCATTTGTAATGCCAGTGATGTTTGTAATCATCGGCGAAATCGGTGTCGGTGGCTTTACAAACTCCATAAAGCGTTCGCAGACTTTCCCGTCCCTTACCTTCAATGCACCAATTTCAATTATGTAATCTGTCTCTACATTTAAGCCTGTTGTCTCTAAGTCAAAGGCTACATAATCTTTTATCATTGTTGTACCAACTTTTCATATTTTTTGATAATAGTCGCCAATTCGTTTCTGTCCATTTGACTGAGTGGAATCATCGGTGTCGGCTTATCGACATAAGCACCGATTCGTTTTTCATACAATAACAAATCACACCATTGATTGGCTTTGAAGCCGGTGTTGTGATAGGTCCCTGCAAGTTGGAAGCCGGTTCTTTCATGTAGTTTCACACTCTTTGGATTCGGTGTTGTCACAAGTCCATATACTGTTTTGACACCCTGCTTGGCAAGAATTTCAAACATCATTTCATATAGAATGCTTCCCACACCTTTGTCGTGATAATTTTTATCCAGATAAACGGAGAGCTCTGCGTTCCATTGAAATGCTGCACGCTCCTGTGCGCGGTGTGCGTACACATAGCCGACACATTTTCCATGCTCCGTGCAGATAAAATATGGATATTCCTTTGAATACTCGCGGATTCTTCTCCGAAATTCCTCTTTCGAAGGAAGTTCGTATTCAAAAGTAATTGTCGTATCAATATATTGTTTGTAAATTTCTAATAATGCAGCAGCATCCTTTTCCTGTGCAAATCGAATTCTCATGTTATTGTAAATCCTTTCGTAAATCACAAGTTGCAAATAATGTATTTATGATCGATTCATATTCTTTCAAACGTTCTGTTTTCTTAATTTTCTTGGCAATTTTTTCAGCATCATCAAACAGAGAAATCATGTAGAACCAAAGTTCTTTCATTTTAAATAAAACGTTTCGGTCGCCGGAACTGATTTGTATATATTCATCAAGGATTTCATTGTGGAAATCATATAGGTTATCCTTACATAACTTCTCTCCATCATCAATCATGTCAATCAATCCCGGATTATGAATAACACCGCGTCCAAGCATGATGGATTCTGTGTTTGGAAAACGCAATGTAAATGCATCAAAGGTTTCCTTTGAATGAATATCCCCGTTATAACAGAGCACATTTTTGCTTTCATTGTATGCAACTTCATACATATCAAGGTTTGGTGTATTCTTGTAATAATCTGTCTGAATACGTGGATGAATCGTTAACTCTTCGATTGGATATTGGTTATAAATTTCGAGCAATCGAAAGAATTCATCCGGCGATTCTTTCCCTATTCTGGTTTTAATTGAGATTTTAAAATCCGCTTGTGTAAAAATTGTATCTAAAAAAAAATCCAATTCATCTGGAAATTCTAAAAAACCAGACCCTTTTTTCTTCGTAACAACTGTTTTTGACGGGCAACCAAGATTCAGATTGATTTCATCATATCCCATTGCTTTGATATCATTTGCCGTCTTCAAAAAATCTTCTGCATTATTAGTCAGAAGTTGTGGGACAACTCGAAGTCCTTTGTTATGCTCAAGAGAAAGTTCTTTTAGTTCTCTTGTATTAAATCGTTTGTCTTTATGAGGTACGATAAATGGGGTGAAATATTTATCCATTTGTCGAAAATGCTTATGGTAAGCATTGCGATACACATAAGTAGTAATTCCTTCTAAAGGTGCTAAATAAAATTTCATCGTGTTTCTCCAAATTTATTTAAGTAGCATAGCTATTACTTTTTTTGCTTTTTCCATTCGAACATTAAATTGCTCATAGAAATCTTCCGTCTCTGTGTAGCGTTCCATGAAAAAGTGTTGCAAAATAAACAAATCGATTTTTTTGATTAATTCTTCATCTGCTATTTTAGAGATTTTTTTCTGTACATCATCAATAAAATAATGCCAATCTATGATAAATTTCTTGTTTTCCTGAAGATTCGGTGTGTCAATCCACTTTTTTACTTTTACTTTTGTCTTATTTGGATTCTTGCATTCGTGAACCTGTAGGAAATATTTAAAATCATGGTCTTCATAATATCTTCCAAGAGGAAACAAACGGCATATGCCCGGACGATATTGATGAACCTGGCATCTTCCTTCTTCATTTAAGAAATAGCATGCTTCTCTTTGGTTATTCATATTAAGATTCGGCAAAATGACTCCATCTATCACATTTAGTTCTATTGCACCTGCCAATAATTGTTCGAAGGTTGTGTGTAATCCTGTCGTTAAGTTATAGATGTCCAAAGGATCTAATTGTATTGACTCACCCATCCCCCGACAACACGCAGAACATCCTTTGCAGTCATTGCAATCAGCCTTCACCATATCGTTTAAATTATATAAATTTCCATCTGAAATTTCGTTCATGTCTACGTTACGTTTCATAAAACTCTTCCAATCTATTTCTTTCGTAGTATATCCAGCGTATGTGCGCTAGCTCCCAGTAGTTCCGGTCTCTCACATGTGGACAGGTGATATTGAATAAATAAATCATAAGTCTCATCATCCATCGCGTTCAAAGTCTGACGCATGTAATTAGCCGGACCGTCAGCTGCAATAATCTGGATTCGTTCTAAACCAACTGCTTCATTGTAGGAATTGATATCTTCCAATCTAACATAATCATACAAATCCTCCGGCTTCGGTGTCACTCTGAAATGTTCGTTTACTTTACCTTCTTTAATAGATTCTTTTATATAACCATCCTTAAAACCGTGTAAAACAATGCTATACTCATTCATGCAATACGCTACTAAAATGATACCACCTGGTTTTGTTACACGCTTTGCTTCAGATAGCGCTTTCACCTTATCTTCAAATGTATACAAATGATACATTGGTCCAAATAATAGTGTCATATCAAACGTGTTATCTTCGAATCGTTTCAAATTCAGCGCGTTTCCCTGGTATGCTTTCACGATGCTGTTCTTCTGCTTTAAGATGCCGAGGTTATATTTTACCAATTCGACAGCCGTGACATCATAGCCTTCATCTGCTAAAGCTACTGAGTATCTGCCGGTTCCCGCACCGATATCAAGTATTTTTACATCCTTTGGCAGTGTTTCGAGGTATTTGTGAATATATTTCATGGAAGTGACAAATTCTACATTGCCGTGTCTTCTTGTTAACCGTTTTTCTTCACAAAATTTATTGTAATAAGCTTCTAATTCTTTCGACATTTCTCTTCTCTCTTTAAAAATATTTACTCGAATATTTTACCACGAAAAAAGATGCTCTTCAACAACAAAAGGACTAACCTAATGTTAGCCCTTCGTTAAAATATGTATTATTCTTCTTCGTTTAATACAGATGTACAGTGTGGACATCTTGTCGCATCAATTGCAATATCTGTCTTACAGAATGGACATTGTTTTGTCGTTGGTGCAGAAGGTGCCTCTTCTTCTTTTTTCTTGGCAAACTTTGCTGACACACCATTCATAAATTTTACAATACAGAAAATTACAAATGCCATAATGACAAAGTTTATAATTGCTGTAATAAAGTTACCGTAGTTTAATGTTGCATCACCAACTAACTGAATCTTATATTCAGAGAAATTCATTCCTCCGAAAAGTCCGAGCAACGGGTTGATAATATCCGCAACCAGTGAATCTACAATTGCTTTAAAAGAAGCACCGATAATAACACCGACTGCCATGTCCATTACATTACCACGGCTAATAAATGCCTTGAATTCGTCAAAAAATTTCTTCATAAGTATCTCTCTCCTCTTTATATGTACTGTGTTTGCTTATAAATTAAGCCCATGAATTGATTATAACTCATGGGCTTAAATTACGCAAATATTTATTCAATAATATCTTCGCTCTGACTTGCTTCTGCAGCAGCCTGAATATCAGCATCAAATGAGAACATTGGTTTCACATCTTTGCCTTTAATCTTGCGGTCAACATAATTACGAGTAATCTTGAATACCAATGGGCTAAGAAGTACAACAGCAATTAAGTTTGGAATCATCATAAGTCCGTTAAATGTATCAGAGATATCCCATGCCAAAGATGAAGTCATAACTGCACCGGAAACGATCATTAATACAAAAATCACTTTGTATACTTTTACGGCTTTTTCGCCAAATAAATATTCTACAGCTTTTGAACCATATTGTGACCATCCAAGAACAGTTGTAAATGCAAAGAGTAACATTGCAATTGCAATAAACCATTCTCCAGGTTGACCAAATACATTACCAAAAGATTCGCTGATTAAAGTAGCATCACTGACGCCGGCATTTACCACACCTGTCTCTAAGTTAATCATACCTGATGTTAATGCAATGAGTGCTGTCATGGTACATACTACCATTGTATCAAAGAACACTTCAAAGATTCCCCACATACCTTGTTTTACCGGTTCTTTTACATTTGATGATGAGTGAACCATTACAGAAGAACCAAGTCCGGCTTCGTTAGAGAATACACCACGTTTACATCCCTGGACAATTACTAATTTAAGTGCTGCACCTGTAGCACCACCTGCCAATGCCTTTACACCAAGTGCATGTGTAAAGATTGATTTAAATGCAGGAATGATCAATTCATAATTCAAAACAACTGCAATGATTCCCAATACAACATAAGCTACTGCCATAAATGGAACGACACGCTCTGCAACAGTTGCAATTCTCTGTAATCCACCGATAATAATCAGTGCTCCAACTACTAAAAGTGCAAGACCAATCATCAAGTTAATCATGTTAACATTGCCGATTTGCCAGTCAACATTTGCAAAGAATGCAGATTCCATATTTAATGTAATCTTATTTACCTGTCCCATGTTACCGATACCGAATGAAGCCAAAATTGCAAAGATGGCAAACAAAACTGCTAAGATAGATGCAGGTACTTTCATACCTTTCATTTTACCAACACCATCTTTCAGATAGTACATTGCACCGCCTGACCATTCGCCATCACTGTTTTTACGACGATAGTAGATACCAAGTACATTTTCAGAGAAGTTTGTCATCATTCCGAGGAATGCTGCAATCCACATCCAAAGAACCGCACCAGGTCCACCAATGCAGATGGCGGCTGCCACACCGGCAATATTTCCGGTTCCCACTGTAGCTGCAAGTGCTGTACAGAGTGCCTGGAATTGTGAAATGGATTTTTTGTCTGTTTTCTTTGTTGCTGTGTTGTCTTTCTTGAATACTGTTACGATGGTTTTTGTCCACCAGTGACGCAAATGTGTAATCTGAAATACACCTGTTACGGCTGTCATAATTACACCTGCGATTAACAAGAGGTACAAACCAAAATCGGTCCATATCCAAGTGTTTACTACGTTGTTGATTTCTGTAATCTTTTCTACAAGATTCATTTTATTTTCCTCCTTATGTATATGCATATCCCAAGGAATAAAAAAGAGGATTCAAAGAAACCTTTGAACCCAACATAAACAATAACTAAAAGTTATCACTGTCCTTTTGCCTGAGAGATTCGCGAATGTTTCATTCACTTATCACCTTCGGCACCCATTTATTGGGATTCTCCAGTGTGCCATCCAATCACAGTGCTACCTGCGAGCTTCACTTGGCCGATATGCAATTGATGTGTTTTATTTTATCACTAATTCTAATAATGTCAACTAATTTATTAAGTAATTCTAATAATAAATTTTATTAAGTATTTCTTATATATTTCTTAAGCCTATTGACAACTATTACCATATATGAAATAATAAGTGTACTAATACAATTAATACACTTATTCCAAAAAGGAGGTTATGCAGTATGATTGTGATCGATTACCATGACAAACGACCCATCTACGAGCAGATTATTGAACGCTTCCGAATGTTAATTCTAAACGGTGCATTAGAGCCAGATACACAGATTCCATCCGTGCGAGCTCTTGCAGTGGAACTTTCCATCAATGCGAATACCATTCAAAGGGCGTACAGCGAATTAGAACGAATGGGTCTCATCTATTCCATTAAAGGTCGTGGCAACTTTGTCTCCGCCCATACAGATGTTGTGGTCGTTGAGCAGGCAAAACAGCTTGATGACCTAAAACAAAAGCTTAGGTTTTGCAAAGAATCCGGCATTTCCTATGATAAGGTACTGGATGCAGTCCGTGAAATATATCAGGAGGTGAAAGCATGATTGAATTAAAAAATGTACACAAATCCTTTGGGGATGTTAAGGCGGTAGATGATATCAGCCTGACCATTAAGGATGGAGCCGTAATGGGGCTCTTAGGAACAAACGGTGCAGGAAAAAGTACACTACTGCGTATGATGGCAGGAATACTAAGACCGGAAAGCGGCACGATTCTCATTGATGACATTCCGGTTTGGAATCATCCGGAAGCCAAATCCAAGTTCTTCTATATATCGGATGATCAATATTATTTTGCAAATTCTTTGCCGAAAGAATATGCTTCGTTTTACAGCACCTACTACCCTACATTTGACATGGTGCGTTTCACCGAATTGCTGGAAAAGATTGATTTGCCGTCAAACCGCAAAATTCGCACATTCTCGAAAGGCATGAAAAAGCAATTATCCATTTTGATCGGAATCTGCGCAGGAACACCGTATCTATTCTGTGACGAGACCTTCGATGGGCTGGACCCGGTGATGCGCCAAGCTATCAAAGCTATTTTCATACAGGAAATGGAAAATCGCCCGTTTACTCCTGTGATTGCATCGCATAACCTCAGGGAATTGGAGGATATCAGCGAGCACATTGGTCTCCTTCATAGGGGCGGAGTCCTGCTCTCCCAAGACTTGGATGAGATGAAATGTAATCTAACCAAAGTACAATGTGTATTACCGGAAGAATATGATAAGCAGATTCAAGATGCTCTTCTCGTACTGAAAATGCATCGTCATGGGAAACTGTTAACCATGACTGTACGTGGCGAGTCGGAAAGGATTGTTTCATGGCTAAATACATTAAATCCGATTTATTGCGAATCGATACCGCTAACATTAGAAGAAATATTTATCAGTGAAACGGAGGTGGCCGGATATGACATCAAGAGTCTCATTTCCTAAGTTAATAAAAGAACTTACCAAAAACCATTTGGCATCCTTTTTAATTACTGTATTGACATTTTTCATCCACTTAATTTACTTCTTGATGAGGATACAAAATATCTTGCAAACCACATGGGTGTCCGATGACATTACGGGACTTGCTACTCCGGAAAATTCCGGATTTATTTTGCAGGAAATACATGAACTTTGCGTTCCGAATTTCGGTAACATGCTTGTGGCAATGGCAATTGGTGCATACCTTGCGTTTGACTACTTCCGTTACCTGCATTCTAAGAAAGAGACCGACTTCATTGAATCCCTTCCGGTTCGCAGACAAGAGCAATTTCAGACACGTCTTCTGAGTAGTTTGCTGATATTTGCTGTTTTATGCACCGTAACCCTGGGCATTGAACTCGGAGTTGTATTTAGTACCGGCTATGGGTCCCTTTATATCTTGCAGAACATGTTGTGGGGTCTCCTATGTATGTTTGGCGCATTCCTTGCATCATGGGTAACTGTGGCTCTTGCGATGATTATGACCGGTCATTCCATCGTTGCGTTCCTTGGAACAGGTGTATTCTTCTGCTACGTTCCACTGATTTTAAACAACCTCATTCCAACCTATGCAAATGTATTTTTTGATACTTATGTGTACAGGTCTCCGGAAGAAATGTCGGCATCCTACTACTTTTCGCCGGCAACCTTGGCATATAAGTAAGTCGGATCGTAGCCATGTCGTTCTGTGGGCCAAGGAGG
>JAZQRQ010000064.1:0-4351 GCA_045629665.1 Faecalimonas sp. | reverse complement strand
GATAGCATCACAAACCAAGTCTGTATTAAGAGCTTCTAAGATTGTTTTTCCAGGAAGAATCTCTGATGCCATAGCTGCAGAGTGAGTCATACCTGAACATCCGATTGTCTCAACCAAAGCTTCTTGGATGATACCTTCTTTTACGTTTAATGTTAATTTACAAGCTCCTTGTTGAGGTGCACACCAGCCAATACCGTGTGTCAAACCAGAAATATCTTTTACTTCTTTTGCTTTTACCCATTTTGCTTCTTCTGGGATTGGAGCCGGTCCGTGATTCGCGCCAATTGCTACCGGACACATTGTTTTTACTTCATGTGAATAAATCATGATTAAAACTCCTTTCAAATATATGTAATTTCTTATTAGGGTATTTGTTATTTGTTTAACATCCCATACATAACTATTCTCTCACAAAGTTTGTCATTAGTCTAGTTTTTTTTAGATTTTTTTACGAATTCGACAACTTTCTCCAAAGCAACTGTAAGGCTGCTTCTACTGCCGCATTTCGATTCACTTCTCTGGTGCCTTGAAAACGGCACTCCTCTACTACCACTTCGTCACCAATCGCACATCCTACATACACTAGTCCCACCGGTTTCT
This sequence comes from Faecalimonas sp., assembly GCA_045629665.1. Taxonomy (GTDB): domain Bacteria; phylum Bacillota; class Clostridia; order Lachnospirales; family Lachnospiraceae; genus Faecalimonas. Next base: position 3,751 of record JAZQRQ010000064.1, on the reverse strand, counting down.
CCGGAGTTCCGCCTGTTGGACCTGCAATTCCGGTTGTGCTAAGACCAACATTTGCATTGGCTACTCGCGCCGCGCCCTTTGCCATCTCTGCTGCCGTCCGCTCGCTCACCGCACCGTAAGTTTCAAGTGTATCATGCGACACCCCGAGAAGTCGTTCTTTCGCTTCGTTGGAATATGTAATGTGTCCTTCATTATATACGGAAGATGCTCCCGATACGTTGAGGATTCTTCCCGCGAGAAGACCTCCCGTGCAGGATTCCGCGGTAGTGAGTGTATACTTTTTCTTCTGCAGTTCATATACAATCTTTTCTTCAATACTCAGCAATATTCTCTCCCCTTTCACTATATCTAATGGGCATATGCTATTTAATTAAAAACAGGTGCTTTGGCACACCCAAAACACCTCTTTACTTTCTACATTCCACCTTGTGTCAACACTTGCTTGTTTTTCCAAACATAGTCAACAAGAGAAACTATTGTAAGTGCAAGACCCATTCCTACTACCACACCTGTAATAAACTGCATAATATGACTTTGAAAATCTAAAATCATTAAGATAACCATTGCCATGTGAGAAACTGTCTTAAATTTTCCCCAGTAGCTTGCTGCGATTACAATTCCGTTATCTGATGCAACTAAACGGAAACCGCTGATGATAAATTCACGTGCAATAATAATAAGCACAATCCATGCCGGCAATCTAGGAATCAGACAAATCAACGCCGAGCAAACTAAGAGTTTGTCAGCTAACGGGTCCATAAACTTTCCGAAGTTTGTTACCAGATTATCTCTTCTTGCAAGATATCCATCCAAGAAGTCTGTAAAGCTTGCTACACAGAAGATTGCAAGTGCAATGTATTTGCTTGCTGATCCTGCAAAGTCTGTCAGCATAAACAATACAAAAAACGGAATCATAATTACACGAAGTACAGTTAGTTTGTTTGGTAAATTCATTACATTATCTCTCCTATCAAATCATATTCTAATGCTCCGGTCACTTTGACTTTTGCAAAGTCACCCGACATCATTTCCTCATTCGTCTCTACAAAAATAAGTCCATCTACATTCGGGGCGTCCATATAGGTTCTTCCCACATAAGCATTCTCATCTGCAACCTTGCCTTCAATCATGACCATAACTTCCTTACCAATCTTATTTTCAGCAAGTTCGAACGCAATCTCCTGTTGCAGTTCCATAAGTTCTGCCTGACGGTCTTCTTTCACATCCTCATCAATCTGATTCGGCATATTGGCCGCCGGTGTATCTTCTTCCGGTGAATAGGTAAACACTCCCAACCGTTCAAATTCCATCGCATCTACGAACTCCATCAGTTCCTCGTGTTGCTCCTGCGTTTCACCCGGGAAACCGGTAATCAATGTGGTTCGAAGTGCTATTCCCGGTATCTCCCTGCGAAGTTTCTCTATTATCTCAATTAACTGAGCTTTAGAAGTTCTTCTTCCCATTCTCTTTAGCACATCATCACATGCGTGTTGAATCGGAAGGTCAAGGTATTTACAAATCTTGTCCTCTTCCTTTATCACCTGGATTAAATCGTCGTAGATTTCCTCCGGATAACAGTAAAGGATACGAATCCAGCGAATTCCGCTGATTTTGCAAAGTTCCTTTAACAAGATATGCAGCGATTTTTCACCGTAGATATCCTTTCCGTAAAGAGTGGTCTCCTGTGCAACAAGAATCAGTTCCTTCACGCCCTGCTCAGCAAGCTCCTCGGCTTCTTTTAACAGGCGTTCCATCGGAACACTTCGGAAATTTCCTCGAATCTTCGGAATGATGCAGTACGTACAGTGCTTATCACACCCTTCTGCAATCTTCAGGTATGCGAAATGTCCGCCTGTTGTCACGAGACGCTTCGCCTCAACCACCGGAAGCGCATCAATATCTTCAAGTTCCAATGACTTGTGTCCTATCAGTGCCTCCTCAATGGCATCTACAATCTTATCATAAGAAGTGGTTCCGAGTACGGCATCCACTTCCTCAATCTCATCCAGAATCTCCTGTTTGTATCTCTGTGCAAGACATCCCGTTACAATCAATGCTTTCAAGGTGTCTTCTTTTTTATATTCAGCCATCTCCAAAATGGTCTGTATACTCTCTTCTTTTGCATCATGAATAAAACAGCACGTGTTGACAACAATGACATCAGCCATTTCTTCACTGTCAACCATCTGATGTCCCTTCTGTGCAAGAAGCCCCAGCATTACTTCTGTATCTACCAGGTTCTTATCGCACCCCAACGAAACGAATAATATGTTCATCGCCTCTTGTCTCCCCATTATTCTTCTGAGTCATCGCCGACAATCTTAATCTTTGCCTGATTGACTTCTTCAATGGCGATAGAAAGTGGTTTTGCGCCCGGTTTTGTAGAAACCAACGGCTCATTTTTATCAATAATCTGTCTTGCTCTCTTTGCTGTTGCAAGTACGATTGAGTAACGGCTGTTTACAATCTTAGTTGCGCCTTCCTCAACGTCCTGGTTTACTACTTTCATTAAATCTGTATAAGATGGGTGTAACATGTCTTATTCTCCTTTCAAATTCCCTTTTAATTCTTTTTCAATTTGGCTTATAAAGTCAGCATTTCTTGAAGTTTTGTAATGCTCACTCTGAATGATGTGATGCATCTGCTTCACACAAGCCTGCAAATCATCATTGACTAAAATGTAGTCATACGATGGAATGCCTTCTGCCTCTTCTGATGCACGCTTCATACGCTGCTCGACAACATCCATTGTTTCTGTGCCTCGTCCAACCAAGCGTTCTTTTAAAATCGTCGCATTTGGCGGTGTCACGAAGAGAAGTAATGTTTCCGGAAATTGTTCCTTCACTTTCAAAGCTCCCTGAATCTCAATTTCCAAAATTACATCCTTGCCGGATGCAAGCTGTTCTTCCACATAAGCCTTTGGTGTACCATAGTAATTGCCCACGTAGTTAGCATACTCTATTAGTTCACCTTGTGCAATCATTTTTTCAAATTCTTCGTTTGTCTTGAAGAAATATTCTCTGCCGTCTACTTCTGCCCCACGAGGCTTTCTAGTTGTGGCGGAAATGGACAATGCATAGTTATCATACTGCTCCATAATCTCCTTCATCAAGGTGCCTTTTCCTGAACCTGCGAATCCGGAAACTACGATAAGAATTCCTCTTGTCTTCATGATTATCCCCTTTATTCGATGTTTTGAATCTGCTCACGTACTTTTTCGATACCTGTCTTTAAGTCGATTGCATAATTTGAAGTCTCCAAATCATTTGCCTTCGACAGAATCGTATTCGCCTCACGGTTCATTTCCTGAGCAATGAAATCAAGCTTTCTTCCGATTCCTTCTGATGCCTGAAGTGTCGACTTCATATGCTCGATATGGCTTCTAAGGCGCACTGTCTCTTCGTCAGTACAGAACTTATCCGCGAAGAGAACGACCTCAGCCGCAAGACTACCTTCATCAATCTGCGTATCTTCCAAAAGTTCTTTTACCTTTGCCTCTAATTTCGCACGATATTCTGTTACGATTTCCGGCGACCGCTTTTCTACACAGTCAACTAATCCCAACATCTCATCCAACTTATCGATGATATCCTTCTTAAGATTCTCACCTTCCACGATTCTTGTGTCACGGAATTGTTCAAAAGCACCTTTCAATGCCTTCTCCAATCCGTTCCAGAGTTCTTCTTCGTCCATCACTTGTTCTTCCATTGTCAAAACTTCCGGACAACGCGATAATGTAGATACACGGATG
>JAZQRQ010000063.1:0-2876 GCA_045629665.1 Faecalimonas sp. | reverse complement strand
CGTGATTACAGACCACTTCATGGAATTTCAGGAAGTGAGTGGGTAGGGTTGAAATGGTTTGCACAGTTTTTGTCTCACCATGACTTTAAAGAAATTTTTTCGAACACAGTAATCTTGTCACTTTATAGTTTGGCAACGTTCCCACTTGCAATTATCTTTGCGTTGGTTTTACACGCAATGAAAAGTGAGAAGTATACAAAGGTCGTACAGACAGTTTCTTACATACCACACTTTATTTCTATCAGTGTTATGGTCGGAATTATTAACATTATTTTGAGTCCAGTAAGCGGTATCTACGGAAACGTCTTCCGTTTATTGGGAGGAAACGGTTATCCGATTGACTTTCGAGCAACAGCAGCGGCCTTCCGTCATTTGTACGTATGGTCAGGTGTATGGCAGAACCTTGGATGGAGTTCCATCATTTACATAGCAGCGCTTTCATCTGTATCTTCAGAACTTCATGAAGCAGCACAGATTGACGGTGCGTCGAGACTCAAACGTATGTGGTACATCGATATTCCGGCAATTATGCCAACCATTGCAATTCAATTTATCTTGAGATGTACAAACATTATCTCTGTAGGATTTGAAAAGGCGTACTTGTTGCAAACACCACTGAATAAATCAGTTTCCGAAGTTATTTCTACATATATATATAACGTAGGTATGGCAAGCTTTAGAAGCTTCTCTTACGGAGCTGCGACGGGACTTTTCAATACCGCAATCAACCTGGGGTTACTTTTCGCTGTAAACTATGGAGTGAGCAAAGCAACTGACGGCGAGATTTCGTTATTCTAGGGAAGGAGGAGAGCAGATATGAGAAGAAAGAAAAAATTAAATAACGGTATGTCAGACCGTGCATTTAACCTATTTCTGACAATCATTTCAACGATATGGCTCTTAATTGTAGCATATCCTTGTATCTATATTATATCGAGTTCTTTATCATCCGGGAATGCGGTGTCAAGCGGAAAGGTGCTTTTATGGCCGGTAGAGTTCGGGTTTACCGGGTATGAATTGGTGCTCAAATACAAAATGGTATGGACCGGATATGCAAACACGATTTTGTATGCAGGATTAGGAACATTACTCCATTTAGCAATGACAATCTGTGGAGCGTATCCACTTTCCAGAAAGGTATACCAAGGAAAGAGCTTTGTTCAAAAGTTTTTGACCGTGTCTATGCTTTTTGGTGGAGGTTTGATACCAACTTATATCCTTGTTTCAAACCTAGGACTTGTGGATACACGTACATACATGATTATCAGTGGTGCAGTTAGCATCAGTCACATCATTATTATGAGAACATTCTTCCAAAGCAATATTCCATACGAATTGTTGGAATCCGCAAAGGTAGACGGTATTTCGGATGCAGGCTATTTGTTTAAGATTGTATTGCCACTTTCAAAAGCATCTCTTTCCGTTATCTTGTTGTATGCGATGGTAGGAAAATGGAATAATTACTTCGGACCAATGATTTACTTACGTAATCGAGATTTATATCCATTACAGTTAGTGGTTCGAGAAATCTTAAATAATGCAAAAGTAGATACAAGTAATGTCACAGATGCAGAAGTTGTAGAAAAAATTGCAACTGCGGCAGATCTTATGAAATATTCATTAATTATCGTTTCGACTCTTCCAATGTTGATTCTGTATCCATGTTTACAGAAGTTCTTCCAGAAGGGTGTAATGATTGGTTCGATTAAAGGTTAGACTTTTAGGAGGCACAAAATAATGGCTATATTTAATTTACATGCGTTTGCAGATGAAGCAGGGCAGGAACTGAATGAACAGATATCTGCACTTTACGACAATGGGTATGAAGGATTGGAAATTCGCAAGGTTGAAGGACAAAATGTATCAACTTTAACATTAGAACAAGCGAAAGAGATTGACAAACGTATGAAAGATGCAGGTCTTTGTGTGTGGTCCATTGGCTCGCCTATAGGAAAAATCGGTCTGGATGAAGATTTTGAAAAGCATATTGAATTATATAAGCATACATTAGATGTGTCAGCAGTGTTTGGGGCAAAAGCGCTTCGCTTGTTTAGTTTTCACATGCCGAAAGATACAGAGGACTTTTCGCCATACAAAAATGAAGTGATTGAACGCATGGGGAGAATGGTCGATATTGCAAAAAATTATGATATTAAAATTTGTCATGAGAATGAAAAAGGTATCTATGGAGATACTGCCATACATTGTTTGGATCTCTATAAAGCTGTTCCGAATCTTGGAGCAATTTTTGACCCTGCAAACTTTGTGCAATGTGGGCAGAATACATTAGAGGCATGGGACATGCTAAGTTCCTATGTGAGATATTTGCACATTAAAGACGCAAATGAATTAGGACGTATGGTTCCTGCCGGAGAAGGCTGTGGAAATATTCCAACTATTCTTAAGAAATATTATGAGATGGGCGGAAGAGATTTGACCCTAGAGCCACACTTGTTTGTGTTTGATGGATTAAAGGAATTAGAAAAAGATTTTGACGAGAGTGAAATCGGTGAAAGAGATACTTATCCGACGGCGAGAGCAGCATTCGATGCAGCTGTTGTAGCTTTAAATCGATTGATTGAGGAGGTATAGACATGAGTAAAATAAGACTTGGAGTAATCGGTGTGGGTAACATGGGTAGATCACACTGTAAGAATATTAAAGAGGGAAAATGTCCGGAGATTGAATTAGTTGCGATTGCGGATCGCAATCCAAAACGTATTCAGTCTATGAAAGATGACGGATACGATGAAGTTACATATTTTGAAGATGCCGAAGCAATGATGGATAGTGGATTGATTGATTCTGTATTGGTTGCAATTCCACATTATCATCATGCGGAATATGCCATTATGGCGATGAAAAAAGGACTTCAT
>JAZQRQ010000062.1:0-17221 GCA_045629665.1 Faecalimonas sp. | reverse complement strand
AGTTCAGAATCACTACTAGCAATTCTGTTCCTGTTTTACTGTTTTTAAGGTCATCTTTTCGATGTCCGTTCTTGAAATTTTCTCTTAGAAATTTTCAGGAATGCTTGTTTTGTCATCTATTGTTTAATTATCAATGTTCTTCTGTTGTCTCGCGACAGCCTATTCATAATATCATAGGCATATTGTCTTGACAACAACTTTTTTAAAGTTTTTTTATATGAAAAATTTGCACTTTTTTAGGGAGTGCTTAACAAGAATATCATAACTTATTTTTATTTGTCAACACCAAATTCTCCTATTTCTTAAGGTTTTTTTTGCGTTTTTAATATGGCATCTAGATATTGTGTCTTGCATTTTTCAGACCACAATATTTCCTATATATATAATAAGGAAATACATTGACATCTCTTTATACTTTTACTAAACTAAGAACAACGAAAAGAGGACGATTATGAATATGACAAAGAGATTAACAATATCTGCAGTGCTTCTCGCACTCGGCTTGATTCTACCTTTCTTTACCGGGCAGATTCAAGAAATAGGAAATAAATTATTACCAATGCATCTTCCCATTCTAATTTGCGGGTTTATTTGTGGGTGGAAATACGGACTTATGACAGGCTTTGTAACACCTTTGCTTCGTTGCATGCTTTTTTCAATGCCCCTGCCGGTCAATGCATTCTGTATGGCATTTGAATTGGCTACTTATGGTGCCATATCCGGTTTGATGTATCAAAAAGCCAAAGGGCTGAGACTTCGAATATACATAAGCCTACTGTCTGCCATGATATCCGGGCGCATTGTTTGGGGATGTGTCAGCATACTTATCTATGGAATCACAAAGTCTGCTTTTACCTGGCAGATGTTCTTAGGAGGTGCACTCCTAAATGCAATACCGGGTATTATAGTTCAGTTAGTACTGATTCCGATTATTATCTTAGGACTTGAAAAATCAGGAGTAATGAATATTGATGACAAATGATTTGTTTAAAAAAATAAAAAGACAAATTGAACATAGCCTGCAGACAACAGCTGGCAATTCTCCTTATGTAGTCGCAATCGATGGCATGAGTGGTAGCGGCAAGACTACACTTGGTGAACTGTTGCATCAAGAATTCCCTTACTCCAATTTATTTCATATCGACGATTATTTTTTGCGGCCACATCAGCGAACCTTTGAACGCCTCGTGGAAGTGGGTGGTAATGTGGATTATGAACGATTTAAGGATGAGATTATTCTTCATCTTGGTGATTCAGACGGATTATACTATCACACATACGATTGTCATACCCAGACTTTGAGTTCGGAAATACATGTAACCCCAAAACCTCTCGTAATTATTGAAGGTGCATATAGCCAACACCCTTATTTTGATGATGTTTACGACCTTCGCATCTTTTGCGAAATTTCCGAAGACGAACAGCGAAAACGTATTGCAAAACGAAATGGCACAAAAATGCTGGAACGTTTTTTAAACGATTGGATTCCAAAAGAGAATCTATATTTTCAAACATACCATATTAAAGAAAAGAGTGCTTTCGTGTACAATACTCATGTACAACAAAAAAGTAGCCTGACCTAGGCTACTTTTTATATTTATACTATTGTTTTGGCATTACAAGCGCCGCGATGATATATGCAAGTAATCCTGCTCCACCTGCTAATGAAAATATGATCCATCCAAGACGAACCAATGTCGGATCGATATTAAAATACTCGCCAATTCCTCCGCAAACACCTGCCAACTTATAATTTGTTGATGAACGATATAATTTTTTGTTTTCCATAATCTTTTCCTCCCGTTTTCATTACTCTGTAAAATCAATTTGAACTTTTCCAACATCGCAATCTGCTTCAAGGAAACGCTCTGCATTCGGATTCTTAATCTTCTTCTCGGTTCCAAGTCCTGTATAGGATTCCTTCCCAACCCGAATTTCTCCGACATCACACTCTAAATTATAACTGTAATCTTCCTGTTTGCCAACTACTTCTATATATAATTCACCTGCATCTGCAGATGCGTTTACCTCTTTTGCGTCCATTTTCTTAATTGTCGTCTTACCAGCATCCACATCGATGCTTGCTTCATTTGCAACAATACCCTCTACTATTGCCTCCCCTGCATCAACTTGCAGTTCAAACTCAGCGAACGTATAGTTTTGAGGAATACGTATCACAATCTTGGCATTGTTGTAGTTTACTCCGAACTTTTTGCCACCCTCTACATGAAGCGTCGATTCTTCCACATAGCAACGAAAGCCCGGTGCCTCTTCCTGTTCCACTTCGACTTTCTCTACATCGGCGTAGTAGATTTCCACTTTTCCGGCTCCAAGTTCCACATCCAGACTTCCAAAAGCCTCTTCAACCTGTGTAACACTTCCCTTCGCCTGTGCATCCTTAGTTTCGTTCTGTCCATCTCCCATACCAAATTCCGCAAGTTCTTCGGGACCAAAACTAAATCTTCCGTCTGTCACCATGTTTGCAAATTGTCTCCATGTTAACCCCTTCGCCACGGCACCGACCAAACAACAAATTCCTATTCCACCAACAACTGCCGCAATCACCAATGCTACTTTTGTAAATCTCTTCATACTTTGCTCCTCCTTTCCCTTCTACTAAAAAGTCTCTGAATTAGGTCAATGGTCCACCGGAACAACGCCGGAAGCCACTTGAATGCGCACCATACAAATAAGATTGTAAACAGAACTCCGAGTGCAAATGTAATACCTCCAACACCGACAAGAATCAAACCTTCAATTCCACTTGTGACAGCACGCATCAGACCAACTATGATGCATGCGGCACCTGCAACCACGCATGCAATACCACATGCCAACATCGCGATTGCCAATGCTAATACAGTCACTATCACAGCAATTACGACTCCAAATATTGTAGCCAGTATGCCAATGATAACGCCAAGAGCCCCACCACCAACACCGACCAAAATCGGCGAAGCAAAGATGACTAAGATAATAATCAGTGCTAATGGGAAGTCTCGTTTTTGTTTCTTGTCTTTTGAAGTATTTTCCTGTTTGGCTGGTGTATTTATATTGACACTATCTCGCCCATCCTCATAACCATGTTCTGTATATTCAGCTTCCACATTTCCTGATGAATTCAAATCCGCCTTAATTGTGGTAGCTACTTTCTCAGGACTTCCAAGTTCACGAATCACTTGCGCCTCATTTTCCACGCCTGCTTCGTCAAAATAATCATTATAATATGCAATTGCATCCAGTCTGTCGTTCTCAGGAATATCCATAAGCAAACGTTCCAACTGCTGTATAAACTCTACTCTATTCATCCTTCTTCCCTCCTTCGAACAGTCTGCTGATTTTTGATGTATACGATTTCCACTCAATTCGGTACAAATGCAATTGGGCCTCCCCTTTTTCCGTCAATTTGTAATATCTGCGGTTACGCCCTGCATATTCCATATCGTACACTTCCAAACACTCATCCTTTTGCAGTCTTCGAAGGACCGGATACAAGGTGGATTCCGATACGTCCAAAACCTGTCTTACATCCTGTGTAATCCTGTATCCATATGTACCTTGCTCTTCCTGTGATACGACTGCAAGTACGATTGCATCCAGAAGTGTTGCACCTGTGTTAAATACCATGCTTCCACTCCTTTCACGAGTTTTACAATACTTTTATTTGTACAATATTATATGTCGTATAATATTGGTGTATTTATACTATATGTCATATAATATCATTTGTCAATATATTTTTTCATAAATACAAAAAGAGAACGGATTTTACTCCATTCTCCTTATCTATCATCTCTATTCTTACTCTTCGTCTTCAAATTCTGCTTCTGCATCTTCTTCACAATCACAGCCTTCTACTTTCGCCCCACACTTTGGACAAAATGTTGCATCCGGCTCAATATGTGATTCGCATTTTGGACAGATATCTAAACCTTTCACCTTAGCCATCTCTTCTTTTGCTTTGGCAATAGCCACTTCCCTCTCAGCAATTGCATCGCAAAGTTCAATATACTCCGCATCTGCACCTTCTCCGTTCTTGAATTTATCATAAACCATTTTTCCAATATCTCTATAATCTCTGTCATTGTTACGCTGCATCACGTGGATTTGACTTTTGATCTTCTGCACTTCAACAGTCTGCTCTGTTTTCTTGACAACTACATCTGCCACTTCTCCTGTCTTCTTTGCAACCACTTCTGCCTTTTCTGATATAATCTTTCCTAAATCTCGAAAAAAGTTTGCCATTTTTCTTTCTCCCTTCTCTAATCAAATTCGCCTAATGGTCTCAAATGTATTGTACACGTTGAGGCTACCATATCCCCACTCACGGTTCGGGTATTCCTCATTTGGTCTTTTATCTGTTCCCAACACAAGCAAATTTCGAATCTGTGTGGAATCTATGGTCCTTTGCTGCAACCGATACACCACCCATTCCATGATGAGCGCTGCTGCTCCGGCAGTAATTCCCGTGGCGACGCTGGAACCTGTTCGCGACACAAACTGATTCCTCGTACCGGCCCCCGTCACATTCACTCCGGGTGCCGCAAAATCCGGTTTGATTCTCTCACCTCTAGTATAGCCTCTTCCGGACTGAATAGCAATAGAATTATTGTCTCCGTCGTAAAATGCAACCGTCATACCAGACAACGTACTCCCCGGTTCCGTAATCGTATAATCCGGATTGGATTCCAGAAAAAATACTTCATTTTCTAAAAACTCTGTCACCGGAAGCCATAAGTGGAATTCCCCTTCCTCAATCTGCACTGGCTCCACGACAATCTTCCAGATACCCGCCGTTGGATTCTCAAACCGGAAGAAAACGAGCTCTGCATTGAGTCTTTCCACAAACACTTTATAATCCACAGAAACTGTAGTCCCCTCCAGCACAAATGTATAGCTGTCCGTCTCTTCACTTCGAATCGGAAAACGATACGTCTGCTCTCCGCTCGGCGATGAAATTGAAACTGCTAATAGATTCAGCGCATCCGACCACAATTCCGTGCAAAAGCCTGTCACGTTTTCTCCCACCCGAATCTCCACTTGATCAATATCATTTGCATTCTCTGCCTGACCAAGATAATGGTGCCTTTGATTTGCCTCGTTGCCACCGCCGATGACTACCGCCCGATTGGCAATATTTCCATACACCTCGAGGATTGCCGTGAGTGGAGAATTTGCACTGTGGCTTCCCATATTTGTGCCGAGCGCGACGCATATCACAAGCGGCAATCCCAAGCGGTCCGCCAGTTGATTGAGATAGGTGATTCCAAGCATAATATCATTTTCCTGATAACAAGGTGCGTCCGTGCGAATAAGATAAAAATCCTTGAGATACTGCTTTGCAGGCTTTAACTTCACCACCGCAATCTGCGAATCCGGCGCAGCTCCCAAGAACTGATTTTCTTCATTGACACCACCTGCCGCAAGGCTCGCCAAAAATGTTCCGTGACTATTCTCGTCGCGGCTTGGCACAACTGTCAGTGGACTGTCACTGCGAAGCGCCTCGTTAATCTCCTCTTCTCCGTACTCAGTTCCATAAAACATTCCTTCCGGAGGTTCACCTTCCTGAATCGTCTGATCCCAAATCCCTACAATCCGCGTACTTCCATCTAAATTGCGAAAAATCGGATTCTGGTAGTCGATACCCGTGTCCACAAACCCAATCAGCACACCGCTCCCCTGCAAACTGAGTGTCGGGTAACTCTGCACCTGCGTAATGCCCGACTGTGTCATCGCTTCGCTATCCAACAGTGTATAACATTTCGGAATCGAATTATAGGGGTATCGGTCAAATCGAATCGGATCAGCGCGCTCAGCTTCCACATAAATGGATCTGTAAAAATTGCTGCTTTCCTGTCCACACACGTCACCCGGGAAGCGCTCTGCAAATAGGTTCTCCTGTAACTCACTCACAATAAAATCTCTATATTCTTCAGAGAGAATCTGCTCTCGACATACTTCATTCGGCATAATCATATACTCGCTTTTTAATTTAATATATGAAAAAGAGGTGTCTTGCGACACCCCTTAAAAATTCTAACTATTCACCGGCAACTTCGCCTGACCACGCATCGTAATCATCGGCGCCCCGGTTCCTTCTATATATTCTTTTGTAATGGTAACCATTCCAATGTTATCGTCCTTCGGAATCTCATACATGATATCCAGCATGAATTCCTCGATAATCGAACGCAGTGCTCTCGCACCCGTGTCCTTCTTCATCGCCTTCGCGGCAATCGCATGAAGCGCTTCCTCGCTGAAGTCGAGCTTCACTTCATCCAGTGCTAGAAGCTTCTGATACTGTTTCAGAATCGCATTCTTTGGCTCTTTCAAAATCTTCACGAGCATTTCTTCATCCAATCCCTGCAAGGTAAAGATAATCGGCAGACGTCCAATGAATTCCGGAATCATACCAAAGTTACGAAGGTCTTCCACCGTAACTTTCGAAAGCAGATTCTTCTCCTTATCGTACTTGTCTTTTAAGTCCGCAATAAATCCCATGGAAGACTGCTTGTTGAGGCGTTCTTTGATAATATTTTCCAAATCTGGAAATGCACCACCACAGATGAACAAAATATTCTTTGTATTCACTGTCGTGAGCGGAACCATAGCATTTTTACTGTTGGCGCCAACCGGAACCTCTACTTCGCTTCCTTCTAACAACTTCAAAAGTCCCTGCTGTACGGATTCCCCGCTGACGTCTCGCTGGCTGGAATTTCTCTTCTTCGCAATCTTATCAATCTCATCGATGAAAATGATTCCCTGCTCTGCCTTCTCCACATCATTGTCCGCTGCTGCGAGAAGTTTCGATACAACGCTTTCAATATCATCACCTATGTATCCAGCTTCCGTGAGGGAAGTTGCATCCGTAATCGCAAGCGGCACATCAAGTAACTTCGCAAGCGTCTTAACCAAGTAAGTCTTACCACTTCCTGTAGGTCCAATCATCAGCATGTTGGACTTCTCGATCTCAATATCATCCATCGTATCAGTTGCCACACGTTTGTAGTGGTTGTAAACTGCAACCGCCATCGCCTTCTTCGCATGCTCCTGTCCTACCACATACTCGTCAAGCTGAGCCTTAATCTTATGCGGTGCCGGAATATCCTTGATATTGATAATCGGCTTTTTCGGTTCGCCCTCTTTTTTCTTTTTAATCTTCTGTTTCTTCGGCATCATACCTTCAAAGTCTGAGAGATTCATGAAATGAATGCCCGGCATATTGCCAAGCTGGCTCAAATCAAACGGCATGTTGTTCATGGTGTCGAAGCTCTTTTGCAAACAATCCTGACACACGCAGATGTTGTTCGGAAGGTCAATCATCTTCCCTGCTGTGCTCTCCGGACGGTGACATAAGAAACAAATCTTCTCATATCCGTCATCATCTTTTTCGTCGTCTGTCGTCGTTTTCACTTCCACGATCTCATCATCTATCTCTTTAAAATCAATTCTGTCTGACATATCGTTCCCCTTCTTGTTTTTCATACGGGATACATTATAACGCATACGTTTCTCAACTACAAGTTAAGATTTTATAAACAGTACTCCTCCGCATACTTCGACGCAACTGCACCATCCGCAACAGCGGTCACAATCTGTCTCAGTGGCTTCTGTCTCATATCACCCACTGCAAATACACCCGGAATGTTGGTCTGTGTGGTCTCATCTGCAAGCACATAGCCCGCCTCATCCAGCGTAACCTGTCCTTCAATCAATTTGGTGTTCGGAATATTTCCGATTGCAACGAAAATACCATCGCAAGATACCATGCGAATCGAATCATCTTTTTTACTCTTTACCTTCACGCCCGAAACCATCATATCCTCTTCAAGAATCTCAACAACCTCGCTACTCCAGATGAATTCGATATTCTCTGTGTTTTCCAGCGACTCCATGTAAGTCTTGGATGCACGAAGTTCATCTCTACGATGCACTAAGTATACCTTTTTACAAATCTTTGCAAGGAACAGCGCATCCGCAACCGCTGTGTTACCACCGCCAACAATCACAACGGTCTTATCTTTGTAGAACATTCCATCACAGGTCGCACAATAAGACACACCACGTCCACGCAGATTTCTCTCGTTTGGAAGCCCTAATTCACGTGGAAATGCACCGAGTGCGAGAATCACTGTCTTAGCCTCAAATGTCTCTTTTGCTGTGTGAATAAGTTTCGGATTCTTATCAAGCTCCACACTCTTTACTTCTGCAAGTTTCGTCTTTACTCCAAAACGCTCTGCACCTTTTTTCATCTGCATGCCGAGTTCGAATCCATTGATGCCGTCCACGAATCCTGGATAATTTTCCACGATTTCAGTTGTCGCCATCTGTCCGCCCGGTGCAAATTTTTCAATGACCATCGTGCTAAGATTTGCTCTTGCAGCATAGAGGGCCGCGCAATATCCGCCCGGTCCACCGCCGATTACAATTACATCTAAACAATTATTATCCATGGTATCCTCCTATTCCACGCCATTTTCTGCAAGCCAATCCACAAGTTCTTCCTGTGACATTGCACCTACAAATGTCGCTCTTGGTTCTTCCTCTCCCGTAAATAATTTGAGTGTCGGAATACTCATGACACGGTATTTTTGTGCCAACTGAATCGACTCATCAATATTAATTTTTACTATCTTCACTCTGTTTCCGAGTTGTTCCTGTGCATCCTCCAAAATCGGTGCAAACATTTTGCATGGCATACACCAATCTGCAAAGAAATCCACCAAAACCGGTCCCTGCGCCTTCAATACTTCCTGTTCAAAATTTTCACTCGTTACTACTAACATGTTCATTTCCTCCTACTGCCCTATCATATTCAGGAACTCTTCTTCCGTGATAATCGGGATTCCCAGTTCCTTTGCTTTCTTATTCTTAGAAGAAGTAGAGTTCACATCATTGTTAATCAGGTAGTCTGTTTTATTGGTTACCGAACCGGTCACCTTACCGCCCTTTGCCTCAATCACAGCCTTTACCTCGTTGCGATTTGCGAAATGCTCTACGCTTCCCGTAATAACAAAGACCTTATTTTCAAATATCTGTTCCTCTGTATTTATTTCCTCTTCCGGAATTGTCAATTCATCCAAAAGTTTCTTTAATTCTTCGGTATGCTTTTCTTTGGAGAAATATTCCACATAGCCTCGCGCTATGACCGGTCCGATTCCTGAAATGTTATTCAGGTCCTCTTCTGTCAAATGCATCATTTTTTCGATATCATAATGGAACTCCTTGCAGATAACCTTTGCATTGGCAAGTCCAATATTTGCGATTCCAAGTCCGTAAATGAGTCTTGGAAGTGTGGTGGTTCTCGCCTTCTCGATGCTGTTTTGCAAGTTCACATAAGATTTCTCCCCAAAGCCTTCCATCTCCTGAATCTCGTCAGCATATCTGTCCAAATGAAACATGTCTGAATAGTTCTTTATAAATCCTTTGGCGATAAATTTTTCCAGTGTCGCCTCCGAAAGTCCATCGATATTGAGTGCATCACGACTTACAAACAGCGCAAATGATTTGAGGTGCTTTGCGCCGCAGTCTTCGTTGGTGCAATACAAGGACTTCGCATTGCCATCTTGACGAATCTCTGTCTTACCGTGGCATGCCGGACACTCATCCGGAATATCCTTGACACCGCTTCTTGTCAGATTCGAAGCAATCTGCGGAATAATCATATTTGCCTTATAGACTTCTATCTTGTCCCCGATTCCAAGCTCCAACTCTTCCATAATACTGATGTTATGCACACTGGCTCTGCTTACCGTAGTTCCTTCTAATTCCACCGGTTCAAAAATGGCAACTGGATTAATCAGCCCTGTTCTTGAAGGACTCCACTCGATTTCCAAAAGCTTCGTCTCGCGAATCTCATCCGCCCATTTAAATGCAAAGGAATCACGCGGGAACTTGGATGTCATTCCGAGTGACTGCCCGTAGGCGATATCGTCATAGACTAATACCAAACCATCTGACGGAAAATCATTCTTTGCAATCTTCTCTGCGAAAAATGCAACCTTTTCCTCAATCGTATCTGCCGTCACCTCATAGCCTTCAACTACGTCAAAGCCTTGCTCACGCAGCCACTCCATCTGGCGAATTCTAGAATTTTGGAAATCCACATCCTCCGCCTTCACCAGTGAAAATGCAAAGAACTGGACATTTCTCTTTGCCGTAATCTCATTATTCAACTGACGCACGGAACCACTACAAAGATTGCGCGGATTCTTGTATTTGGCATCCACATCCTCAATCTCTGCATTGATTTTTTCAAAATCAGAATAACTAATGACCGCCTCGCCTCGAAGAATCAATTCACCTTGATATGCAATCTTTAGTGGCAGGTTCTTGAAGGTCTTGGCATTATTCGTAATAACCTCACCGACCTCGCCGTTTCCTCTGGTGACTGCCTTTTGAAGTTCACCATCTCGATAAGTAAGAACAATGGTCAGTCCATCTAATTTCCAAGAAATCAGTGCTTTCTGACTTCCTAGAAACTCTTTAAGTCTTGACACCTCTTTTGTCTTGTCCAGAGAGAGCATTGGTTTCTCATGACGCTCCTTTGGAAGTTCACTCAAGACCTCATAACCGACATTGACTGTCGGGCTGTTGGCCATTGTAATTCCTAATTCTTTTTCTAATTCCAGCAGTTCATCGTAGAGCTTATCGTACTCAAAATTACTCATAATCTCGTCTGCTTCCTGGTAGTAAGCCTTGGAAGCACGATTAAGTAACTCCACTAATTCCTGCATTCGTTTCTTTTTCTGCTCCATTTTTATTTACTCCTCACTCGGAATCACCGTTTCGTTAGAAGAATCCTTAATCAGTTCATATAACTCTGCAATCTCATTATCTGTAACCTTGCGGTATTCGCCTGGCTTTAGATTGCCAAGTTCAATATTCATTACACGCACGCGTTGAAGCTGTGTGACCTTGTAACCAAGATACTCACACATACGGCGAATCTGGCGGTTGAGTCCCTGAGTTAAAATGATGCGGAACTTGTACTTCCCTATCATCTCCACCTTACATTTGCGGGTCACCGTATCCAGAATTGGCACACCGTTTGCCATCTTTTCAATAAACTCCGGTGTGATCGGCTTATTCACTGTCACCTTATACTCTTTTTCATGTTGGTTGCCGGAACGCATCATCTTATTGATGATATCACCGTTATTTGTCATCAAAAGTAACCCTTCCGAATCCTTATCCAGTCTCCCAATATAGGTCACACGAGTTGGATATTTCAAGAAATTGATAATGTTATTCTTCTCCTTCTTTTCCTCCGTGCAGACAATGCCAACTGGCTTGTTTACGGCAAGAAGCACCATCTCATTTTTCGGACGAATCTCTTTTTTCCCGACGCGCACCACCTGAGAATCCGTAATCTTCATCCCGGTCTCCGCGCGTTTCCCGTCTACTGTAACCTTTCCGCTTTCAATTAGGCGGTCCGCTTCCCTTCTGGAGCAAACGCCCGCCTCGCTCAAATATTTATTCAAACGTATTTCCATAACGTCTCCTACAGTCTGTAATATGCCTTGATGTAATCCACTAGGCTCTCATAATCCTTCACACCCATTGTCTCACGGCTCGAGTGCATTGCGAATAGTGGCACGCCAATGTCCACCGTGCGAATCGGAAGCATTGCCGAAGAAATGGCTCCAATTGTGCCTCCGCCCACAGAATCGGAATGGTTCACGAACTTCTGATATGCGATGCCTTCTTTTTCACAAATCTGTTGTACAATCGCAATTGCCTCGCTGTCTGTCGCGTAGCTCTGCGAAGATGCCTCCTTAATTGCAAAGCCCTTGTTCATTACATGGCGGTTACTGATATCATACTTCGCTGCATAATTTGGATGGAAAGCGTGACTTACATCCACCGACATGAAGAGGCTTTCCTCCATCGCATTGGTTACATCGTGTTTATCAAGTCCTAAAGATGCATAGATCTTTTCCAAATAAGTTGCAACAAGTGTAGATGCAGCACCCTGTTTTGAGCGACTGCCTACTTCCTCATGATCAAATACAATCATCATGTTGATGCCTCTTGTACGCTGCTCTCCTGTAATACCTTCCACAAGTGCCTGTGTGGAAGTTAAGTTGTCCAGTCTCGGTGACGAAACGAATTCATCCTCAAGTCCCACAAAGCTCGGCTTGTCTGTATTATAAATCATCAGTTCATAATCCAAAATATCCTCTTTCTTCACATCAAGAGCCTTCGCAATCGCCTCTACAAATGCATCCTTTGTGAGTTTTTCTGAGGCTGTTCCGTAAATCGGAATCATCTCCACTTGCTTTCGTAGCTCCACGCCCTTGTTCATCTCGCGATTAAAATGAATCGCAAGATTCGGAATAATAAGCACCGGTTTCTTCATATCTATCAAGCGAACCTCCGGCTTAAATACATCGTCGGATTTTAACACCACGCGTCCTGCTACAGAAAGCGGTCTGTCGAGCCATGTCGAGAGAATTGCTCCGCCGTAGCCCTCGGTATTGAGTTGCAGATATCCACCATTTTCCATTCCGGCATTTGGCTTAATCTGGAATCCCGGAAAATCGCCATGCGATGCCGCAATACGGAAGCTGTCTCCTGCCTCAAAATCCTGTCCAACTGTAAATGCAAATATCGTGGAAGCATGGTGCATAACCATGTATTTTCCACCCTTTTTCAGTTCCCATCTGTCTTTTAAATATAATCTCTCAAATCCATTTTCCTGAAGTTCTTCCTCAACAGCCTTCACTGTATGAAAACGAGAAGTTGCCGTCTCTAATAAATGAAATAATCTATCTGTTTGATTCATGATATTTCTCCTTTTTCCTTACCTTTTTATGATACTGTTTCCCCCATGAAAAGTCAACTTATCTCACTTTCATATTACCGGAAGTCCCAAGGTATTCCATCAAGGCATTCTGAAAAAGACGTGAACAATTCACCCCTTCTTCATCTGCTTTCGCGGCTAGCCAAGCCGGAAGTGAAAGTGTTTTCTTCACAAATTTACTATTAATTCTTTCACGGATTGGAGGCATAAATACATCAATTAAAACCGGAACCTGGTTTTTTTCTAAAGAAATATCTGTAATCATCGAAGCCACTGGCAATTCTTCACCATCCTGCTCCATTCCCCATATATGAAGCCCCAATGCTTCTTTGGCATTTTTCAATGCTCCTTCTGTATCATCTTTGTCTGCACAAGGAAAACATCCCGGCAAATCCGGAAATTCAATTGCAATACCATCCTCTTCATAATTAAATATTGCAACATAAGAATATCTGTCTTTCATAATAAAATCCTCCATAAAATATGTATTACAAAAATTGGATTCCTGATTGTTTTTCAATGCTTTTTAATGTTCCAATCGGAATATCTTTCTTTGGGTGTGTAATTGTCACACGGCCTTTTTTAACTCGGTGTTTAAATTGATGATGGTCTCCATCACAAGCCACCTCATACCAGCCATCTTTTTTAAGTATTTTAATGACTTCTCTAGATGAATAACTTTTCATTATTATCCTCCTTATAATTTACTTTAATACATAATAAATTATGTGTCAAGGTTGCAAATACATAATTTGTTACATATTTTTATTTTTTCGTTATTCTTTTTTACAAACATTGAAACAACTTGGCGAGTTGCCATAAAAATAGATTTTTAGGATATTTTAATGTTTGAAAATGTAGAATCATTCTAACATAACTAACTAAAATCTTCAAGTAAAACAAAAAGAGAATGTATTTTTCTTTCATATCTGCTATACTATATTCCATGGTAATAGATTCTTTTACTAAGGAGTATTTTATGCAGACGAATCGATTATTAACAGAACCTGTTTCAAAAATATTTTTTCGTTATCTGATGCCTGCCATTATGGCAAACATGGTAACCTCAATATACATACTCGCAGACACGATTATCATCGGAAAAGGGATTGGTGCTGACGCTATGGCGGCCCTCAACATTATCCTGCCACTGTTCAACATTTTCTTCGGAACCGGGCTTCTATTTGGCGTTGGCGGCTCCGTTCTCATGTCTATTGCACGAGGTAGCGGCGATGAACAGCTTGGTCGATGCTATTTTACGTTATCCATCTTGTTAAATGCGATTACGTGCCTTTTTCTGACCATTATTCTCTACATATATATGGAACCGCTTGTACGCTTTCTTGGAGCAACTGAAGTTACTATGCCGTATATTCGCAATTACGCACCATATGTCATTCTCGGTCTTAGCGCCTTTTCGTTTTCGTCCCTCTTACAGACCTTTGTAAGAAATGACGGAGCTCCGAAGCTTGCCATGATTGCTGTGGTATCAGGTGGGATTTTTAATGTAATATTAGACATCATATTTGTATTTCCTTTAAATATGGGAATGGCGGGTGCATCCATCGCAAGTGTGCTAGGCTCCTTATGTACGATAGTAATCCTACTGTTCCACTTTACTTCCAAGACAAATGGATTAAAGTTTTCTTTAGAAGCATTCACCTTTGCACAGATTGGTCGCATCTTCAAAAATGGATTTACGAGTTTCTTAATTGACATTACATCCGGTATTGTAATCTTTATCTTTAACATTGAACTTCTGAAATGTGCGGGTGATACTGGTGTCACGATGTACGGAGTTATCTGCAACTCGGCAATTGTAGTGATATGCCTGTGTAACGGAATCAATCAAGCGGCACAACCGATTCTCTCCACCAACTACGGTGGGGGGCTTTATGAGAGAATTGACCGTGTACGGGGACTTGGCATTAAGACGGCACTTGCAATCTGCTCGATTCCTACAATTCTGGGACTCGTGGTTCCGAACTTGTTTACATACATTTTCCTCAATCCAAATGAGGAGATTCTCGCCATGTCACCGACGGCAATTCGCATCTATTTTGCTGGAATGCTTGTGATGGGTATTAATATGTTTGCAGTTGGATATTTCCAATCCACTGCCAAGCCTGCTCTCTCACTGACGTTATGCCTGCTTCGCGGATGTGCACTCAGCATCCTATTTGTAAAGATCCTGGCACCTCTTCTTGGCATTGTCGGAATCTGGGCATCCGTACCACTCGGCGAGATGGTAACACTATTTATTGCGATTTACTTTATGAAGAAACATACAAAGGAGGCACGTGCATGATTGCTTTATCACTGACAGATGTCAAAGAATGCATGTCAAAATTATTATTATCGGAAACGTTTGATCCATTCCTCTTTATTGAAGGCGAGATTATGACCTTCGGTACGTTTGCCATGGATGGATATCTGAAGAAAGACTTTTACGAAGAAGGAACTGCTCCGGAACGAGAGTATGCTCTCTGGAAAGATATGCGCGAATACTGCTTCTCGCTGATTAAGGGAAAACGTACTCCTCTCGGATTCAAGTTTGTATTGGGATTATCGGAGTCTAATATCGAGAAGCTGATTCAGCAGCAAGGGCTGGACTTTGAATTAGAGGACGTGAGAGGACTCTTCATCAACCTGAAATACGACGGACAGAAATTACAATGCGTGACCGGAACGGCCATGAACCTGTTTACGATGGATAAGTCGTTAGAGCAGGCGTGGGATGTGATGGTACAGAGATTCTTTACACAGAAAGAGATTGCTTACGAAGTTTTATAAGGAGGAATAATTATGCACAAGATTTTAATTGCTGAAGATGATCGTGAACTTCTAAAGCTCTTCTCCCATGTACTTACCAAGCACGGCTATACCGTGAAAGGTGTTTCTGATGGGCAGGAAGCGTTGGATGCAATGAAGAACGATTACTTTGACATCATTATTTCAGATATTATGATGCCGGTCATGGACGGCTATGAATTCGTCAGTCAGCTTCGCGAAACCGGAAACACGACTCCGGTGCTCATGATTACGGCAAAGGATGCCTTTGACGATATGCGGATGGGGTTCCTGTCCGGCACCGACGATTACATGGTGAAACCGGTCAATGTCAACGAGATGATTTTGCGCGTACAGGCTCTGATGCGCCGCGCACAGATGATTAACGATCGCAGACAAATCATTGGCAAAACAACTTTGGAGTGTGATTCTCTGACTGTAACTACACCGACGGAATCTTTTGTTTTACCGCAAAAAGAATTCATGTTGCTCTACAAGATGGCATCTTATCCAAGTCGCATCTTTACACGTCAACAACTGATGGACGAGATATGGGGCTATGAATCAGACAGCGACACACATACCGTAGATGTTCACATTGGACGACTAAGGGAACGTTTTCGCAACAATGAAGATTTTAAAATCGTGACAATGCGTGGCGTTGGCTATAAGGTGGTTAAACTATGAGAGCGCGTGAATCCTTTGAACTGATACGAAACAAAAAAATAAAACTGAGTCTTCGGACACGAATGACGCTCTATGTGGCGGCGGAGCAGTTCACATGCCTCTTGATTGCTTTGGGCTTGGCAACACTGCTATTCTTCCTGACAGACATTGACTCGCTATTCTTAATCTTCTTACTCGTACTTATTTTTTGCTTGATTATTGGGGCAGTCGTGACTATATTCTTCTCGAAATGGTTCTTTGATCCGATTAAGAAGCTCAGAAACGCAATGGGAAAAGTCGCAGATGGGGATTTTTCCGTGCGTTTGCAGACTGAATCCTCCTCCAAAGAGATTCAGGAAGTGTATTCCGGATTCAACCTGATGGCACACGAGCTTACATCCACAGAGATTCTGCAGAGTGACTTTGTGTCAAATGTATCCCATGAGTTCAAGACCCCAATCAATGCGATTGAAGGGTACACAACTCTCTTGCAAGGCTGTGATGACTTAGACAAAGAACATCAGGAATACGTAGAAAAAATATTATTCAACACAAAGCGTCTTTCTAGACTGGTTGGCAACATTTTGTTACTCTCTAAGATTGAGAATCAAGAGATTCAGACACACCAGACGTCCTTCCGTTTGGATGAGCAGATTCGACAGTCCATCGTTGCACTGGAATCCGCATGGACAGTGAAAGACCTCGAACTGGATGTGGATTTAGAAGACATTACTTACACCGGAAACGAATCACTGATGCATCATGTGTGGGATAACTTGATTGGAAATGCAATCAAATTCAATCCACAATGCGGTCTTCTGAAGATCAGTCTCAAAAAAGAAGACGAACACATCATCTTCTCAGTAACAGACAGCGGTCCTGGGCTGTCTGAAGAGGCTATGAAGCATCTTTTTGATAAATTTTATCAGGCAGACACTACTCGCAGAGAGGAAGGAAACG
>JAZQRQ010000061.1:0-8828 GCA_045629665.1 Faecalimonas sp. | reverse complement strand
ATTTTTGCAGGTAGTATTGTTCTTCCTCTGCAGAAAGGGATGGAGGGAATGACTTCAAGGCTGCACCTCATGACATATTTAATAATAATGTATGACGGGACAAAAATGAATGTGACTTATTTTGTAAAAAGCACTTGAAGTCAATGTGCGAGAGTGGTAATATAATCATACATTTTCGAACATTCAAATAATTCGTTAATCTATTCAAGGCGAATCGCCAATTTATTTCAATGTTTGAAGAAAAAATCAAATAAAAGAAAGGAGTGTACTAACATTATGGTTCGTACGGTTTTTTCCGCAACCCTTCAAGGCCTTCAAGTGAAGTTCGTAAATGTGGAAGCGGATGTAAGTAATGGTCTTCCCGTGTTTCATTTAGTGGGATATTTGTCTTCGGAGGTAAAGGAGGCAGGAGAACGGGTTCGGTCTGCGATTCGCAATTCTGACTTTGTTCTGCCACCGAAGAAGGTGGTGGTGAATCTCTCGCCCGCAAATATGCGAAAAAGAGGCAGTATCTTTGATTTGCCGATAGCAATTGCAATTTTGACAGCATTGGAGGAGATTCCGGAGGAATCCTTGAAAGGCACCTTGATAGCGGGTGAACTTAGTTTGGATGGAGGAGTTCGTCGAGTGTCAGGTATTCTGCCAATTGTGTTGGAAGCAAAAAGGCAGGGGTGTCAGAGATGCATTGTCCCAATGGACAATTTGCAGGAGGGTGAATTGATAGAGGGAGTGCAGGTAATCGGAGTTTCTAGTCTCCGTGAAACATGCGAGTTATTAAAAGGTGTTGGGAGACGTGAAGAAAATGGGGACGCGCTGAGAAAAAAGATAGACATAACATGCAATACCTACCCCGACTTTGCGGACATCCGTGGACAGCACTTTGTAAAACGGGCTGTAGAGGTGGCAGTGGCAGGAAACCACAATATCCTTATGATTGGTCCTCCGGGTGCCGGGAAGACAGCAATTGCAAAACGAATTCCAAGTATACTACCGCCGCTTACTTTAGATGAGAGCTTGGAACTTACCATGATATACAGTATCGTGGGTCAACTCAATCAAAATTCTCCGTTAAAAACGGAACGACCATTTCGAGAGGTTCATCAGACTGTATCTCAGACGGCACTGATAGGCGGCGGTATCTTTCCACGTCCCGGTGAAATTAGTATGGCACATAAAGGTGTCCTATTCTTAGATGAGATTGCGGAATTTCCCAAAAACATATTAGATAATTTAAGACAGCCGTTAGAGGAACACAGTATCAAAATTGTGCGAGAAAGAGGCGAGTACGAATTCCCAGCAGAGTTTTTGTTAGTAGCGGCAATGAATCCCTGCCCATGCGGTAATTATCCAGATCTTAACAAATGTACCTGCACAACTGCGCAGATTAGAGGGTATCTTGGGAAACTCAGTCAACCGCTACTCGACCGCATTGATATTTGTGTAGAGGTTCCGAAGGTGGAGTATAGTGACTTAACAGAAGAGGTGCTTGAAGAGACTTCAGAGGCAATTCGGGAGCGAATTGTAAAGGCAAGAGACATTCAGTGGGAACGATATAAGAATTGCGACATAAAGGCAAATGCACATTTGGGAATCAAGGATATGGAAAAGTACTGCGCCTTGGATTCAGAAGGACGCAAGATTATGCAGCAGGCTTATGAACAATTAGGCTTAACAGCAAGAACATATCATAAGGTGCTGGGGGTAGCCAGAACGATTGCAGACTTGGAAGGGTCTGAGGACATACAGGGAAAACATTTGCGCGAGGCATTAACCTATCGCACGCAGGATGCTAAGTGTTGGGGGTGATGATATGAAGTACGAATATTGGTTTGCAAATCTTACGAAATTAAGTTGCAAACGCAAGTTAGAGATTAGGCAAGTAATAAAATCAGCGGAGGAACTATATTATATAGAAGAAACAGCGTTAAAACAGTATGTGGAGGATGAAAAGGAACGGGCGCTGATTCTGGATAGTGTCCGCACGTGGAAACTGGACGAGGAGTATCAAAAACTGGAACAGAAACAGGTTCAATTTGTAACGATGCTGGATGAGAAATATCCGAAACGTTTGCGAAACATTCCATCTCCGCCTTATGCTCTTTTTCTAAAGGGGAGGCTTCCGAGAGAAGACAGAAGAGCTGTTGCGATTGTCGGGGCCAGAGAGTGTACCCCTTACGGCGAGGCGATGGCGAAGGAATTTGCGAAAACACTTGCAAGGGAAGGTGTGCAGATTATCAGTGGCATGGCAAGGGGCGTGGATAGTGCCGGTCAGAGTGGAGCACTGGAAGAGGGAGGCATTAGTTTCGGTGTATTGGGTTGCGGTGTCGATATTTGTTATCCGAGAGAGAAGATTGAGTTGTATATGATGTTGCAGGAGCAAGGCGGCGTCCTGTCAGAACTTCCACTTGGGACAAACCCGCTTCCGCAATATTTCCCTGCAAGGAATCGCATCATCAGCGGACTTGCAGATACCATTCTGGTGATGGAGGCAAAAGATAAGAGTGGTTCGCTGATTACCGCGGATACAGCATTGGATCAGGGGAAGGATGTTTATGCGCTTCCGGGGCCAATAAACAGTCGGCTCAGTATGGGGTGCAATCGGCTTATCAGACAGGGGGCTGGCATACTTTTGTCACCGGAAGAATTGCTTCTGGAACTCGGAATTTGTCAGAGAAACACAAAAGAAAATGACGGACAAATAAAAATACTACTTGAAACTACAGAAAATATAGTGTATAGTTGCCTTGGTTTCCAACCTCAAAACTTGGAATATTTGTTCAATGTGACAAAAATTCCGATGTCAGAGCTGTTAGACGTATTGATGCGCCTACAACTAAAAGGGGTTGTAAAAGAGATTTCAAAAAATTATTACGTAAGAATGAAATAGAAAAAGTGTGATGGAGGGAGTTTCTAATGGCACGCTATCTTGTGATTGTGGAGTCACCTGCAAAGGTGAAAACAATTAAAAAATTTTTGGGAAGCAGTTATGTAGTCACAGCATCAAACGGACATGTGCGCGATTTGCCGAAGAGTACGCTTGGAATCGATGTGGAGCATGATTTCGAACCAAAATATATTACCATCCGAGGAAAAGGCGATATTCTTGCACATTTACGCAAAGAAGTGAAGAAGGCAGATAAGATTTATCTTGCAACTGACCCTGACCGTGAGGGAGAAGCAATTGCATGGCATCTGTATATTGCACTCAAATTAGAGGACAAGAAGGTATATCGTATCAGCTTTAACGAGATTACAAAGAATGCTGTCAAGACTTCCATCAAAGAGGCAAGAGAAATAGATATGAATCTTGTGGATGCGCAACAGGCGAGACGTGCATTGGACCGAATGGTAGGTTATCGTATCAGTCCGCTTCTCTGGGCAAAGGTTAAGAGAGGTCTTAGCGCAGGTCGTGTGCAGTCTGTGGCTCTCAGACTGATTGCAGACAGAGAGGATGAAATAGGCGCATTTGTTCCGGCAGAATATTGGACATTGGAGGCGAGTCTTCAGATAGAGGGTGAAAAGAAACCTTTTGTTGCAAAATACACCGGAGATATTCACTCCAAAGAGCAAATGGATGGTATTTTGAAGGAACTTGAAAATCAGTACTACTATGTGGAAGATATTAAGGCCTCTGAGAGAAGCAAGAAGGCACCGCTTCCGTTTACCACGAGTACCATGCAGCAGGAGGCATCCAAGGTTCTGAACTTCGCAACACAAAAGACGATGCGTATTGCGCAGCAGTTATACGAGGAAGGTATGATTACTTACCTGCGTACCGATTCTACCAGAGTATCTGACGAGGCGCAGGAGAATGCAAAAGCGTATATCACAGAAAACTATGGCGAAAGATATACATTAAAAACAGGAAAGAAAACAAACGCTGAGAAGAAAATTCAGGATGCACATGAAGCAATTCGTCCGACAGACATCACAAAGACACCGGCCGTGATGAAGGATAGCCTTGCAAGAGATGCATTCCGCCTTTATCAACTGATATGGAAACGTTTCGTTGCAAGCAGAATGGAAGCAGCAAAGTATGAGACTACTTCTGTGAAAATTGCAGCAGGTAAGCATCAATTCGTTGTAACAACGTCAACCGTGAAGTTTGATGGTTTCCGCGCAGTGTATACAGAGGCGGATGAAGAAAAAGAAGAGAGCAATGTTATGGTGAAACGCATCTCGAAAGATTCAAAATTAACAAAAGAATCTCTTGATGCAAAACAACATTTTACACAGCCACCGGCACATTACACGGAAGCTTCTCTGGTTAAGACTTTAGAGGAACTTGGAATCGGTAGACCAAGTACTTATGCACCGACC
The DNA here is from genome assembly GCA_045629665.1 of Faecalimonas sp. Classification (GTDB taxonomy): domain Bacteria; phylum Bacillota; class Clostridia; order Lachnospirales; family Lachnospiraceae; genus Faecalimonas. The sequence goes on along the minus strand of JAZQRQ010000061.1, from coordinate 4,508 downwards.
ATTTCTACCATCATCGCAAGACGTTATGTGGCAAAAGAAAAAAAGAATCTCTACATGACGGAAATCGGAGAAGTGGTAAATGGTATGATGAAGCAATCATTTCCAAGTATTGTGGATGTTAATTTTACTGCCAACATGGAAGGGCTTCTGGATATGGTTGCAGAAGGAAAGGTAGAGTGGAAATCAATTATCAGCAATTTCTATCCGGATTTGGAGGAAGCTGTTGAACTTGCTGAGAAAGAACTTCAGAAAGTTAAGATTGCAGATGAAGTGACAGACGTTATCTGCGAAGAGTGCGGTCGCAACATGGTTATCAAATACGGACCTCACGGAAAATTCCTTGCATGCCCGGGATTTCCGGAGTGTAGAAATACAAAGCAGTATTTGGAAAAGATTGGAGTGAAGTGTCCACTTTGCGGAAAAGATGTTGTGATTCGCAAGACCAAAAAGGGAAGAAAATATTACGGATGTGAAGATAATCCGAATTGCGAGTATATGTCATGGAACAAACCGACAGAAAAGTCCGACAAAAACTTGAAATAGTCAAAATTGTATGATAATATATAGAATCATATAATGGAGGAATGAAAATGAGTGTACAATTATTAGATAAAACGAGAAAAATCAATCGATTATTGCATAATAATAATTCAAGCAAAGTAGTATTTAATGATATTTGTGATGTGCTTACAGATATCTTGAATTCCAATGTGCTTGTTGTAAGTAAAAAAGGAAAAGTACTTGGTGTGGGCCAATGCTCCGGAGTAGAAGTTATTCAAGAGTTGATTGAAAACAGAGTCGGAAGTCATGTAGATGCTATGCTAAACGAGAGAATGTTAAGTATTCTGTCTACAAAAGAAAATGTGAATCTACAGACACTCGGATTTTCCCCGGAAGTGGTAAAAGGTTATCAGGCGATTGTGACACCAATTGATATTGCGGGTGAGAGATTAGGAACTTTGTTTATCTATAAGAAAGACGATTCTTACGAAATCGATGATATTATTCTCAGTGAATACGGAACAACGGTTGTAGGACTTGAAATGCTTCGCTCTGTCAATGAAGAGAGTGCGGAAGAGATTCGCAAAGAGCAGATTGTACAGTCGGCAATCAGTACACTGTCATTTTCAGAGTTGGAGGCAATCATTCATATTTTTGATGAATTGGAAGGAACAGAAGGTATTTTAGTTGCAAGTAAGATTGCTGACCGCGTTGGAATCACAAGATCTGTAATTGTAAATGCCCTTCGTAAGTTTGAAAGTGCCGGAGTGATTGAATCACGTTCTTCCGGTATGAAAGGTACTTATATAAAAGTAGTCAATGATTATGTTTTTGATGAGCTTGCAGCAATTAAGAAACGTAAATCAGAATAACAAAAGACAAAGGGAGTCAGTTCACTGATTCCCTTTTGAAATTACCGGCAGGAGGAGTATTGATGAGAAAGGGAAACCATGCTGAATTTTATTTAAAAAAATTGCTTCGTGTAGGAGCTGCATTGGAGGAACGGGAACATACAGCGACGGTTTTGCGATATGATGTAAAGAAGGAATGCATTTTCTTTTTGCTTGGGTCCGGAAGACTCACCGATTTGTCTTTGGATGCAATCTATGAATGCGAAATTCAGACAGAAGAAGGACGTCTTTCTTGTTCCGGAAGAATTACCGAAAGATATTGTGGAATTGAAGGAAAAACATTTAAATTTGAAATAGAAAATGGATTTTACAAAATAAATCTAAAGTAGGTTGACAAACATAAGTCATAATGATATTTTATTACTAGAGCAATCTTAGCACTCGAACAAAGCGAGTGCTAATAAAGTGTATAGAATTAAGGAGGCATTGTTATGAAATTAGTACCATTAGGAGACAGGGTTGTATTGAAACAAGTTGCAGCAGAAGAGACCACGAAATCAGGAATCGTACTTCCGGGACAGACAAAAGAGAAACCACAACAGGCTGAGGTTGTAGCAGTAGGACCGGGCGGAATGGTTGACGGAAAAGAAGTGACTATGCTCGTAGCAGTTGGCGACACAGTTATTTATTCAAAATATGCGGGAACAGAAGTGGAACTTGATGGTGAAGAATATTTAGTTGTAAAACAGAATGACATCTTAGCAATCGTAAAATAATCATTCAGAATAGGTTAGGAGGCAGAAAAACATGGCAAAGGAAATCAAATACGGAGCAGAAGCCAGAGAAGCGTTGGAAGCCGGCGTTAACAAATTGGCAAATACAGTAAGAGTAACAATTGGACCAAAAGGAAGAAACGTTGTACTTGACAAACAGTTTGGTGCACCACTCATCACAAATGACGGTGTAACAATCGCAAAAGAAATCGAATTAGAAGATGCTTTCGAGAACATGGGAGCACAGTTAATCCGTGAAGTTGCAGCTAAGACAAACGATGTTGCAGGTGACGGAACAACAACAGCAACAGTATTGGCACAGGCAATGGTACAGGAAGGAATGAAGAACCTTGCTGCAGGTGCGAATCCAATCGTACTTCGCAAAGGTATGAAGAAAGCTACCGATGTTGCAGTGGAAGCAGTTGCGGCAATGAGTAGCAAAGTAGAGAGCAAAGAGAGAATTGCAAACGTTGCAGCTATCTCAGCAGGAGACTCAGAAGTAGGTTCTATGGTTGCAGATGCAATGGAAAAAGTTTCCAACGATGGCGTTATTACAATCGAAGAATCTAAGACTATGAAAACAGAATTGGATTTGGTAGAAGGTATGCAGTTTGACCGCGGTTATATCTCAGCTTACATGGCTACAGATATGGATAAGATGGAAGCTGTATTGGAAAATCCATACATTTTAATTACTGATAAGAAGATTTCTAATATTCAGGAGCTGCTTCCTGTATTGGAACAAATCGTACAGTCAGGCGCAAGACTTCTGATTATTGCAGAGGACATTGAAGGTGAAGCGCTTACAACATTAATCGTAAACAAACTTCGCGGTACATTCAATGTAGTTGCAGTAAAAGCACCGGGATATGGTGACAGAAGAAAAGCAATGCTTGAAGATATTGCAATTCTTACCGGTGGTCAAGTGATCTCAGAAGAAGTTGGACTGGACCTCAAGGAAGTGACTTTAGCTCAGCTCGGAACAGCAAAATCTGTAAAAGTACAGAAAGAGAATACAGTGATTGTTGACGGCAACGGTAACAAGGCTCAGATTGCTGCTCGTATTGCTCAGATTAAGACTCAGATTGAAGATACAACATCTGAATTTGACAGAGAAAAATTGCAGGAAAGACTTGCGAAGTTGGCAGGCGGTGTTGCAGTAATCCGTGTAGGTGCAGCAACAGAGACAGAGATGAAAGAATCAAAACTTCGTATGGAAGATGCACTTTCAGCAGCCAGAGCAGCAGTAGAAGAGGGTATCGTAGCAGGCGGTGGTTCTGCTTACATCCACGCATCAAAAGAAGTTGCAAAATTGGTAGAGCAATTAGAAGGTGATGAAAAGACAGGTGCTAAGATTATCTTGAAAGCATTGGAAGCACCACTTTATCATATCGTAGCAAATGCCGGATTAGAAGGCGCAGTGATTATCAACAAGGTAAGAGAGCAAGAACCGGGCATCGGATTTGACGCATATAATGAAGAGTATGTAGATATGGTGAAAGCCGGAATCCTTGATCCTGCGAAAGTTACAAGAAGCGCACTTCAGAATGCAACGAGTGTTGCATCCACACTTCTTACAACAGAATCGGTAGTTGCGAATAAGAAAGAAGATGTTCCTGCAATGCCTGCAGGTGCACCTGGCATGGGAATGATGTAAAATGTTTACAAGAAAGGGACTTAACAAGTCCCTTTTTTTGTGTTACAATAATAAAAATATCTTCAGTGATGGAGGCATATAATGAATGAATTTTTAACAGAGCAGTTAGTGAAGCGTAGACAAACAGCTGTTACCACAATGAAGAAAGCAGGATTGATTGCAGTGACGGTACTTTCGGCATTTCTGACACTTTTCCATCCGATGCTGATATGGGTGACAGTTATCTTGGCTGTTGTTGCCTCATTCTTGTTTAAGAGGATGAATCTCGAATTTGAATATATATATTACAATGGAGACCTGGACATTGACAAGATTATGAACATGCAGTCCAGAAAGAGAGTCTTTTCTTCCAACATCAAAGAGATGGAAGTGATTGCATGGTCAGGCTCTGTAGAGCTTCAGCAATATCAGAGATATAAAGTATTGGATTTCAGTACGAAGAATCCGGACGATAAACTATACGAGATGGTTACACAATTCAAAGGTGAGACTGTAAGAGTACTTTTTAATCCAAACGAGAAGATACTGAACGAGATGAAAAATATGGCACCGAGAAAAGTGTTCATTTAGTATTGACAGACCGAAGTCTTTTTAGTAACATAAAACACTATAAACCAAAATGAAACAGAAAGAGAGGACAAGAGAAACATGGGAACAATTATCGGAGAAGGCATTACATTTGATGATGTGCTTTTGGTACCTGCTTATTCAGAGGTGATTCCAAAT
>JAZQRQ010000060.1:0-39197 GCA_045629665.1 Faecalimonas sp. | reverse complement strand
GTGTGTGTCGTGAGTACTCACACGTTGTTACCGTCTCTCAACGGCTGTTATAGATTCGTACAGTGACTTGTCGCCAGTTTCCTAACTTGACATTCGCTCCACGGAATACCTACCACGGTGGGTAGCAACCTCACGCTTCATCGCTATCTTGTCACAGCTTTTTTATTATATAGGAAAAGTTTCCATAATGCAAGCATTTTTTTATTTTTCTTCAAAAATTTTTTTGTACTTTTTTGAGTACAATTTCGATACCATTTTCCTTCACAATTCGACACGTTTTTTGCGCACCATTATAATAGGAAGAAACTCAATTTTTGTCAATTTAGTACGTTAATGTATTCTCATAAATTGATTGACAATATTTATAAAAGTTGTTAGAATATTCTATAAGAGACAGACATATTTTTAACAAAGTAAATATATTCATTTTCGGGGGATGCATATATGTTTTTTACTTAAAGATATGAAACGTCAAAAAGAAAATTTAATATTTTGGAGGTATTAGTTATGGCAATGTGGATTTTAAAAGGTTTATCCCTTGCAGGTATCGTTTTAACATTAATTCTTTTAATTCTTAAAACGAAAGAAATCAAAAACAGCACTGAGAAAGATGCTGTTACCGGAATGAGCGGAGAAGAATTATGGGCATTCGGTAAAAAGCACTGGATTGTAACAGCAATCATCGGTTTTGTAGCAAACTTCCTTGATACATTAGGTATCGGATCTTTCGCTCCATCTTCTGCAGCATTCAAGATGACAAAATCTGTAGACGATGCTCTTGTTCCTGGAACATTGAACGTAGGTGACACAATCCCTGTATGTGTGGAAGCATTCTTATTCTTCGGTATCGTAGAAATGGATATCCTTACACTTGTTCTTATGTTAGTTGCATCTGTTGTAGGTTCTATCGTAATGGCTGGTATCGTAACAAAATTCGACAGAAAGAAAGTTCGTTACGCATTGTTCGTAGGTTTATTCCTTCTTGCTACTGTAGTTCTTATGAGAAACCTCGGTGTTGGTCCATTCGGTACACAGGGCGAAGCTCTTGGATTAAGAGGAATCAAACTTGTTATCGCAGTAGTTGGTAACTTTATCTTTGGTGCTCTTATGAGTATCGGTGTAGGTCTCTATGCTCCATGTATGGCTATGGTTCTTGCATTAGGAATGAATTCAACTTGTGCATTCCCAGCTATGATGGGTTCATGTGCATATTTGATGGCATTTGGTAATGGTCCAAAATTCATCAAAGAAGCTAAGATTGATATCGTTGCTACTTGGACACAAGCTATCGGCGGAACAATCGGTGTATTCGTAGCTTACTATCTTGTTAAGAGCATGCCAATCGATGTACTTACAAAAGTTATCGTAGTGGTTGTATACTTCACAGCATTCTTATATCTCAAAGATGCTATCAAGAAAGGCTCAGCTGCTTAATAGACAGTGTTTACAATTGAATAATGTACATAAGCAAAGGGCATTTGGTTTTTCCAAATGCCCTTTCAATATGCTTCTTATTACTTCTCTTCTGATTTCATCTCTTCTTTTTGCTTTTGCATTCTCTGCTTAAACTGTGCGATGTTGTTCTTAATTACATTATCTACCCTCTTTGGCTGCCATGTAAATGTCGCTCCGCTCTTTTCTAAAATATAATCACGGAATGTAGTCACATCTCCAACCTCAAAGTTTGTTTTTGGAAGAACCACCAAGTCATCTTCGTTGATGCCTATATAGAAGAATTTCTCATCCTCCCACAATCGATAGATACTAGCATAACTTCCTAATTTTTCAAGCTCACCATTCCTCTCCGTCTTAACATCCGTATTGCCGAAGATATATGTAAGCTCTTCATCTAACTTTGTCTGCGGATTACTCTTTAGCATATAGACACCGATATGATGTCTGAGCACTCCCATCAGCACCATTAACGCTCCCACAACGTAGCAGATAATCACACCGGCAAGTGCAATCTCCTTATTCGCAATCGGAAGTGCTATCAACATTGCACCGACAGTTACAAGGTATACAGTTGTTCTGGGATGACGTGTTTGATTTGAAAACTTCACAAATGTTTTTAACAATTTCTCATCACGTTTCACCGGAACAACATACTTACCTTTTCTGAAATCACTATTTTCCTGCAACTTCACATTTTCCATCTTATTTTACCTTAACACCTTGTTCAAACTCTTCTACAATCTCTTTTGAAGGAGCCTTTGTGCATAAGCTTACTACTACAATAACTGCGAGAGATACCAAGAATGCCGGAAGCAATTCATAGATACCCCAAACGCCGCCCATTGGACTTAATACATATTCCCAAACGAATACCACGATACCACCTGATACGATACCGGCGATTGCAGCAGGAAGTGTTGTACGTTTCCAGAACAATGCACAAATCATAACAGCTGCGAACGCTCCACCAAATCCAGCCCATGCGAATGATACAATACCAAATACGCTTGAGTTCGGGTCTCTTGCAAGGAATACACCAATGATAGAAATTACTAAGATTGTGCCACGAGCAACTAAGAGGCTTTGTTTTGCTGTTAATTTCTTACCAAAGAAATCTTGTACAATATTTTCAGATACACCGGATGCTGCTACAAGCAATTGGCTGTCTGCTGTGGACATTGTTGCTGCCAAGATACCTGCAAGGATAACACCTGCTAAGATGGCTGCCAAAGCTCCATTTTCGCTCAACAATGTTGAGATTGCAATAATAACTCTTTCCGGATCTGCAAGTGCTTCTAAAGAACCTGCATTTGTCATTCCAAGACCAATAATACCGATAAAAATTGCAACACCCATGGCAATCGTTACCCAGATGGATGCGATACGTCTTGAAAGAACTAATTTCTTTTCATCCTCAATAGACATGAAACGAACTAAAATGTGTGGCATACCAAAATATCCTATACCCCAAGCCATTGTAGAAATGATGCTTAAGAACGGATAAGCAACTGCTGTATTATTTGCTGCATCATGTGTTGCTGTCAATGAGAAATATCCTTCTAAGCTTTTTGCATTGTCTATTACCGCACCAAATCCACCTGCTCTGGATACACCAAATACGGTGATAGAAATAAGTGCAATTGACATTACAATACTTTGAATCAAGTCGTTTGTTGCCACTGATGTAAATCCACCAATAATAGTATATACAATAATAATCACTGCAAATACAATAACGCCTGTCATGTATTCCATTCCAAACAGAGAGTTGAATAACTTACCGCAAGCTGCAAAGCCGGAAGCAACATATGGCACGAAGAACACTACAATCATAAGCGCTGCAATTGCGGTGATGATATTCTTCTTGTCATGAAATCTCTTTGCCAAGAAACTTGGAACCGTAATTGCTCCCAAATGTTGAGAATATCTTCTAAGTCTTCTAGATACAATCAGCCAGTTCAAATATGTACCAATTGCAAGTCCGGCTGCTGTCCAGAAAGCATCTGCTACACCTGTTAAGTATGCTACACCAGGAAGACCCATCAAAAGCCAACTTGACATGTCACTTGCTTCTGCACTCATGGCTACAACAAGCGGTCCCATTTTTCTTCCGCCGAGATAAAAATCTTCACTATCGTTATTTTTCTTTCCATTGTAAAAACCTACTCCAATCAGCACACACATGTATGCTATAATCGTACATAAAATTACTATACTTGTTCCACTCATAATAATTACCTTTCATCCATTTCTTTTTTTCTCATTTTTAATTTCAACATAGCCAGAGCCTTTTTACAATCCAGCTCTGTCATATTGTTTTCTCCAACCACATTCGTCTCTTCACCTGTTGCACTTTTGTTAATATCAACAATTGCATCTAAGTAATCATTCGTAACTACAAACTGTGCTACCGTTCCGTTGAATGTGATTCCGGTTACCGGGATTCCCCTAGAACCAATCTGTTCAATTGTATTCGTATAATCCACATGGCTATTGCCCCATCCGTCACATGATAGAATAACACCATCTGCACGCATGCATTCTGCCCAAACGGCAGCTCGCGTACCAACCAGCATTTTCTCTTCATTTCCGTCAGGAGAGCCTACCAGTACAACTCCCATCAAATCTACATCCGTGTCTTTCGATACTACATCAAGTAGCGGATCTCTGAAATGATGTAACGAAGTTTCCTTCGTTGAAGGTCCAATTCCCATTCTTCCACCTCCTACTGCATCGAACGGATAATACCGTCTCTGTATTCATTTGGTGTCAGTATCACAGGCATATTGCCCATGTCGATTATGGATTTACCGCCCTCAACACCAGATGGCTCTTTTGAAAAGAGATGCGTATCATACATTGCACCCTGTCCTGCAACCTGTTTCACAATCAACACACGTTTCTTTCCCGGTCGTACAATATCATGATATTCATGACGTTCGCTGCAAAGATCACCTTTAAACTTTTTCAGTTTATCACGATATGTTTGAATAAATGCATCACAGGCTCTGTGTGCAGCTGTCGGACCGGGTCTTTCCTGTCCCATGCCTGCAGCCAATGTCACATCAAAGGAAATAATGTAATCATTGTCTCCGGGGGTGCCTGCACGGTTCAAATACAACATATCTTTCATGTTCCCTTCAGATGAGCCAAACTCATGAGTTTGTTTTCCATTCACATCCACACCAGTCAAAATCACATAAACACCTGTAATTGTATGTGTGATTCCTTCACCTATTTTCCCGAGAACTTTTGTCGAAATCGGGATAATATCCATCATTGTATTCGTCCAACGATCGTGGTCACCGGGCTTGATAATCTGAATGTCAATTTTTTCGATTAACGGTTCTGATGCTACCAAATCGCCAATCATTTCTTTACTGACCTTCATCTTGCCATCGGGAGTAATCTCATTATGTTCTCCCCATTCCACCTCATCCATATGGAATGCTTTAATCACAAGACGTCTTAGGTCTTTGATATTATCAGCCAATTTTCCACCTCCAAGTTAAATACTTAACAATATTATACTATACTTTCGCCAATTTTCCAAACTATTTATTGATTTTTTTAATATTTTTATACAGCAAATAAATAAGGCGAATGAAAAACTCATTCGCCTTACAAAAAATCTTTTAATTAAACTTTAGCAATGTATTCGAATGGCAATGGAACAATCTTGCCTGGTGTTTCAATAGCAATTAATTGTTCTAATGTTGCTTTTACGATTGCTGTCTGTTGTTCTGGATTGTTCGGAGCACCGGCATTAGCACCCATAGGTACCAACGGAGCTACTGAACGTGGTGTACCGGTTTGACGTACAACCGGTGGAAGAGCTGCAATACAAATAGTTGGGATTCCAGCCTCTTCAATCGCTCTCTGCACCAATACTGCAGAGCGGTGGCAGGTACCTCAGCCAGCGGTGAGGATAACTGCGTCTACGCCTTCCTCTTTAAGCATCTTAGCGATAGCCGGACCAGTTTCGTTTTTGAATTTTTCCTGGTTTCCGCCGCCACCCATGAATCCTGCATGAGTCTCAGCTACAGAACCGATAAATCCTTCAGCTGCCAACTCATTCAATCTGTCAATCGGGAACATACAGTTGATGTCTTTGTTAACATCACCGTTGTCATATCCACCATGTGAAACCATCAACTCGTTAGATGGCCATACGTTCTTAACTTCTCTCCATGTAAAGTCACCGGCAAGATTGAATCTTTTCTGTTCTTTGTGATGAACACCGGCTGCTGTTGCAAGAGCTACTTTCATGTCTTTCAGCTCTTTTGTTACAGGAGTCCAAACCATAGGTGGAGTAATTGGAACGAAAATCTCTGATTGCATTCCTTTAACAATTGTTAAACTCATTGTCTTTACCTCCTTAATTATTTGTTTCATTTTTTGCCCGCATTTCTGCTTGGCGTCGATTGTATACGTCTAAGTTACTAACATATTTGTCGTTGACTTCCGGCCCGAGTTGTTCCACAAAACTCATGTTCCATGCAACCTCCTGGCCAACCTTAAGCGGATAATCTGTAATCATCATACGCATCGGCACTTTTAAATATCCAAGGCGTCCTTTGAGATCGATAGCAACACAGCCGTCGTGCACCTCCACGATTACACCTTCCATCTTAATGATTTTATCACCATACTTCATGTTTGTCACCTGATTTTAGTCGTATTTTTCTTTACGTTTTTCACTCATTGGTAATGATTGTTCGTTCAATACTAACTCAACTGGTTTGCCAGTTACATTAGAGATCAACTCAATGTTAGTAGATTTAACGTTTGGATTCCATTTCTTTTCAGCTTTCTTAACGTCTTCGCCTGTCATAGCTGCTTTGAGCATGTTAAGTGCACGGATAGCATCTTCGTGGCAAAGTGTGTTACATCCAAGAACTTCGTTTTCAATACCTGATTCAGATTTGTTGTTATCAACCATGTGTGTCATGTATTTGTTACCTACTACAAGAGCACCTTGTACAGCACAGAATGACATACCAACAACCGGAACGCCTCTCATACCGATTTGTTCGTGGTGAGATGCGAAGTCGATGTGGTTGTTACCGAAACCTTCTGTTGTAACGAAAGCACCATCAACGTCTAATGCTTCAACCATCATACCTACACGTTTAGATACGTAGAATTTCTCAGCATTGATCTGTGGTGAACCAACGAAGATAACGCCACAAAGGTCAACTTCTGTATCATGTAATGTTTCAAGTACAAGTGGTTCTCTCCAGTAATGTCTTGACATTTCTTTAGAAGCAGGTCCGATACATGTTAATGCATGGATACATCCGTCTAATACTTCCAATGGAGATGTCATAACCGGAACGTTACCTAAGTCTACGTTAGGTTTTCCACCAAGAATACCAACTGGTTCTACAGGAAGGATTAAGTTATCATGCATAGCGCCTTGGCCCATGATTTCTTTAACGATAACTACTTTCTTCTTACCAGGTCTTCTAACTTGTGTAAATTCTTCTGTATCAACTACAAGTGATTCGTCTAACTTCTTAAGAGCTTCACGAATTTCCTGTGTGATAACGTCTGTTGCTGTATGAGCAGCCAACGGACCAGGTCTTTCCATGTTAGTTCCTTCTTTGATGATAACTTCTGTCTTGATGAAGATTTCACCTTTTTCAGGACATCCTGGACGACCCCACATAATATTTTCATCTAAGTAACCTTCAGATGAACCGAATTCACCGATTTGAACGCCGTTAGCGTCTGTACCGGTTACCATCATTACAACGCCATCAAGTACTCTTGTAACACCTGTACCGATCTCAGCATCGCCTTCTTTTGTAGCGATTGGTTGAACGTCCATGATTGTTTCTGAGTATGTATGATATTGCTCTGGTGTGATGATATCAATCTTTAAGCTGTTAACAAGTCTCTGAGAAGCAGCTGCTTCTTCTTCAATACCTTCACGGATGTAAAGTACTGTACCATCAAATTTTGTTTCAGGTCCTCTCTTTACTTCTGTTACTTTGAAGTGCTTTCTTGTTAAGCTTCTGATTACTTTTTCTTCCTCTACAACTGGAGCTGCTGCTACTGGAGCTACTGCTGCACCTGCTGCAACCGGAACTTCTACAACTTCTGCTGCACCTGCACCGATTCCCATTGGTAATTCGATGTTGATGTCTTTACCTTCACCGATGTGAATCTTAAGTGTTCCACCGGCTACAGATGTTGTTGCGCCAGCTACTACTGGAGCTGCTACCGGAGCTGCTTCTTCTACAACTTCTTCAGCTGCTGGAGCTGCTGCCTTTGCACCTTCTACAACGTCAGCTGTAAGTGGTGAAAGAGAATCACATGTCTTAAGAAGTTTAGCACCGATTACTTCTTCGATAGTTAAGCAACCATCTAATTTCAATAACCCTGAATCTACAAGATCATCAAAGATTGCCGGATCTTCTAAATTCTCTGGTCCGATTACGATACCTGCTTCTGCTCTACAACATAATACTGCAGGATCCTTTGCATGTTCTTTACATGTTTCGGCTGTAATTGACATACTTTCTTACCTCCTTAATTTGTTTGTGCGGAATACCGCTTTTTTATATATCCCAATCACATCTGTTGAGACTGAACATTCGGGCAAAATATCGGGGGGTTCTTACCCGGATGACTTTGTGATAGTTATACCGAAAATTAAATATCTTGGTCTACCTTCTTAGACACTCTCAAGTATCTGTAAAGTGGATGACCAATTGTTCTCATAACGTGGTCTGTCTGATGGAATACTTTAAGCCCCATCTTAGGTGCAGAACCCATTACTGTATTAGAACAGTCTGAACAGTTACCAATCACTATGTATTCACATCCATCTTTCTTGAATTGCATACTGTTCTTAACTTGACCAGGACAGTTTCCAGGTCTTTCACATTTAAGCGCACCACTCTTCATCTCTGCTGCTTGTTTACATCTAGCTACAGAAACAACCTTTGCGTTCATCTTTTCAGCAATGTCACGCATACGCGCTTCGTCACCACCACAAGCACATACAAGAAGACCAATTGTCGCTCCATGCAAGTCAGGGAATTCCATTGTTACAATAATTCCACCTGTTGTCTTTGTGATAGGCGCATCAACTGTAGTAGCTTTTCCGGTAAATGGTCCACCCATAATAATCTCACCATAAACACCATCGATTCCACCTGCTCTTTCGATTAGGTCACCGACACTTGTTCCAACCGGAACATCCATGTATACGTGTGGTTCTCTACCACCATTAAGTTTACCAATAACAGTTAAATTCTTGCTAAAGCATGGTTTTCTCTCATCGATAGCCTCTGCTACTCTTGCAAGAGTCTCAACATTGATTACGATAGATTTTGCTGCTGCCGGAAGTTGTGTTGGCTCTAACTCGATGCCAAGTGTCTCACGAACAACTGCTCTTTCTTCGCCCATCGGGTAGATATCCGGAAGAAGGTGAATACTGATTGCAGCCTCATCCTTCAAAGCTTCTTTTAAAATCTGAATAGCTTTTTCGTTTTTCTTCTTAATAGCGAAAATAGCTTTTGCTGCATTTGAAATCTCCATGCAGTACTTCACACCACGAACTACTTTGTCGCATTCATTTTCAATCTGCATAATGTTGTGCTTAAGACCAGGTTCACATTCTGCTGCGTTGATTAAGATGTAACCGCCTTCAAGGTCAGTTCCTAATTTCACACCGGTCGGGAATCCAGCACCACCCATACCAACTACACCGGCCGCCTTGACCATGTCAAGCTTGCTTCCTTCTGCGATTGGTACGAATTCGTCTTTTTGCTCTGCGTCCGGCTTAATGATAATTCTGTCTTCCGTAACCGCTTCTACTACGCCGTACACACTTGAGAAAATGTTTGCACCAAGTCCTGTTGGTGTTGCAATGAGTGTACCTTTTTTCACTTCGTCGCCTGCTTTAACGATAGCTTCGCAAGGTGCACCAACGTGTTGTCTTAGTAAAATCTGTACATTTCCCATGACAATTCTCTCCTTTTGAATCTTTTTTATAAGTAAATAGCCTGTCATTCGGCCAACTTATTCGTTTATTGTTTTTGTCTATGTATCTCAACTTATAGATATCGTCTATAATTTAACACTCTTTGGCGAGGGCATGTGGGAATCGAACCCACCCGAGACGCTCCTAACGCCTCACACTAGTTTTGAAGACTAGGAGGCACACCAGTCACCTAACTACCCCCATATGTTTTTCGGCGAAATCCGCCGTTTCTAACAGTAACACACTTTTCCTTGGATTTCAAGTGTTTTTTGGCGTTTTAGACCACTCTCATTTTAGCAAATTTTGATTGACTTTTCAATACATTTAAGAGATAATATATTCAAGAACTGAACAAAATTTTTAAGCGAAGATTGTTTGTTAGATTTCTAACGATTTCGGAAGGTATCTCTCTTATTTTTTTTGCAAATTTCTGATGAAACGTTGGTTTTGTTATCAGATTTTTCTATAAGGAGACATACTTTAACAAACCTTTTTGCACGTGATTTGTTCGGAAATTCATAACAGAAAGAAAGAGGGTTTTAGCTATGAAATTAGAAGCAAAAATCAATGTTGACCGTTTCGAATCTGCACTTCAGGTGGTTGATGCTCACACAAGTGGAGAATTCTGTAGAATGGTTATCGGTGGTTTCCCTGAACCAGTTGGAAACACAATGATCGAGAAAAAACACTGGATGGAAGAAAATTACGACCACGTTCGTACAGCATTAATGTTCGAACCACGCGGACATCATGATATGTTCGGTGCTTTCCTTTGCGAACCAGTAAATAAAGAAGCTGACTTCGGTGTAATGTTCATGGATACAGGCGGATACCTCAACATGTGTGGACACTGTACAATCGGTGCTGTTACAGTAATTCTTGAAGCAGGTTTGAAAGAAATGGTTGAAGGAGTAAATGAAGTTGTTCTTGAAGCTCCAGCTGGAATCATCCGCACAACTGCTATCGTTAAAGACGGCAAAGTAGAAAGCGTTACATTAACAAATGTTCCTGCATTCGTTTACAAAGAGAACCAAGTTGTTAATGTAGATGGAAAAGACATTAAGTTTACAATCTCATTTGGTGGTTCATTCTTTGCATTGGTTGATACAACTCAATTGGGAATTGGCGAAATCAACGCTGAGACAGTTCCTACATATATTGATTTAGGAATGAAGATGATGGAGAAGATTAATAAAGAGATTGAGATCCAACATCCACTCCTTGATATCACAACAGTTGACCTCGTAGAATTCTACGGACCAACTCCTAACCCAGACAAAGCAGACCTCAGAAACGTAGTTGTATTCGGCGAAGGTCAGGCTGACCGTTCTCCATGTGGTACAGGTACAAGTGCTAAGCTTGCCACATTACATCACTGGGGCGAAATCAAAGTAGGCGAAGAATTCAAGTACGAATCATTCATCGGTTCTATCTTCAAAGGTGTAATCAAAGAGACAACAAAAGTTGCTGATTATGACGCAGTAGTTCCTATGATTTCAGGTTCTTGCTACTTAACTGGTTATGGTACATACTTAATTGATGACCAAGACCCATTAAAATATGGTTTCATCGTAGGTTAATCTACATATTAAAAGATATTGAAAAAGGACGTTGCAACAACGTCCTTTTTTGATGCTATAATGCTCTTTCGAGTTGCTTGTCGTATCGCGTTTATGGATTTCTCCGTTTTGTTGGGCCTATACATTTCTTTCTTCCGCTCTGGACCCAAAAACTCCTGCTTTTCTATCTGAAACTTGCTTTTAGAATTGATTTTGGGTCTATATAAACAAATTTTCTTCTCATGCCCATTTTTTCACTAATTTGTGGGTCTCAGTAATATAAAGCACTCCATAGACCCAAGGACAATAAAATATCTTGTGAATCATCGACGGAATGCGCTGTGGTTGGGTCTTGCAGACACAAAAATCACTACAATGCCCAAAGATATTATCAACATACTTTTTAATGCAAAAAAACCAGGTTTCGGGCCCTGGTTTTTTTATATTTTGGAGTTTACTAGGAAACCTCTCTTTTGGTTTCTGAATATAGTATATCATGCAACATCCTGTTTTGATATGTCTTTGGCCGACATGTTTTTTGTCAATAATTGTACCAAAAGTACAATTATTATGCTATAATAAATATAGTCCATCTCTATAATAGGATATTTTTATACCAAAAGGAGAAATTTATGGCTGTTGAATTAAGTATCTTATACAAAGAAATTATACCTGAGCACGAAGTTCGACTACTTACAACCGGTTGTTTCGATAAAAAAATCGATTGGGTACATATGGTCGAGAACGTTGATTTTGTAAATCTGCTTCACGGTGATGAGTTGGTGTTCAATTCAGGATTAAATGATGAGTCTGATGAGAGGCGTAAGGATTACATCGACAAATTAATTGCAGTTGATGCCGGTGGACTCATTGTTGCATTGCAAGATGGGCACCAATTTTCGGAAGATTTAATTGAGTATTGCAATTCACTTCAATTCCCACTGTTTCAAGCAGGATGGGAGACATCGTATTTGAAAATCATGCGTCGCTTTTCGGAAATATTGTTGTCTAATGAGCGAAATGAAATGAATTTTATCGCTGCAGTTAAGAATGCCATCTATTATCCGCAGAATGACAACATGTATCTGTCTGCTTTTGAGCGAAATGGATTCTTTGCAGACATGTCTTATGTAGTGATGATTGTAAGTTGCGAAAATAATATGTTGCCAAAACAAGTCAAAAAAGATTTGCATCGCATGATAAAACTGAGTGTTTCTTATGAAGAGAACGAGCATTTAGTCATGCTATGTGCCAACTATACTCTGGATGAAGTTACAACAGTGGTTGCTGATTTTCGCAAAAAACATCCAGATATTCATATCGGAATCGGAACACAGGAAAAACAGGCATCTGAGATTTATCGTTCGTATAAAAACGCAAATACAGCATTTCGTTTAATGAAAAAACTTCAAGATGTATCCATGCTTCACTATGATGAATTGGGCATTTATCAGATACTTTCTGACGTAAAAGAGCCTACAATATTATATCCATCCTTTGTGCAGAAGACTTTAGGGCGTCTATATGAATATGACCAGAAGCATCGTACAGATTATATGGATATTCTGAAACTGTTTTTTGAGAATGATTGCAGTATTACACAGACTGCAAATGCAACCTTTTATCACCAAAACACCTTGAAATACAAGGTCAAAGCAATTAAGGAAATCCTCGGATATGACATCTTGAGCAATGAAAACAGAGTGAAAATTATGATTTCTCTATATCTGATGCAGTTAGGCGAAGATTTCTTTACAGATATGTAAATGTAAAAAGGCAAGTGATTATTCAAAAATCACTTGCCTTACTTTGTTTTGCTATTAAATTGGTAATTCGATGTAGATGTCTTTTCCTTCTTTAATAGAAAGAACAAGTTTGCCACCTTTTACAACTGCGCCAACGCCTTGTACGCTTCCGCCTACAGTAGGTGCTACAGGAGTTTCTTCTACTGCCTCTACTTCCGGTGTTGCCTCCCCGCCGGCAACCGGTGCATCAATTGCATCTTTTGTAATAGGTGTAAGAGAATCACAAGTTTTTGTGAGCTTTGCTCCAAGAACTTCTTTGATTGTCAAACATCCGTCAAGATTCAAAAGTCCAGAATCAACAAGTTCATCAAAGATTGCCGGGTCTTCCAAATTCTCAGGTCCGATTACGATACCTGCTTCTGCACGACAACATAACACTGCAGGATCATTTGCATGTTCTTTTGCTGTTTCAACAGTAATTGACATATTGTATTCCTCCTAAATCATTGATAGCCGAAACAAATGTTTTGTTATATTAAACTTAACATTTACTAGGTGAAAAAACAAATTGATATAAACTATACATTCATTGATAAACTCTATGGCTTGTTACACCATGCACTCATGCATGTCTTCTTCCTGCAGTCCCACAGATTTCATCGTCTCTGCCAGCACTTCTTTTTCTGTTAAATCCGCACACCACGCAAGTCCACAGCCCGACGAAATGGTTCGTGGCACCGGAATCAATCTCCCCGGCGCTCCGCATTCCTTACATGCCTTTTCCATCGCCATAGCATCTGCCGTGGTATGAAAGGTAATAATTAATTTTAATTCTTTCTTTCTCATTCCTATTCTTCCTCTGCCAACTCTTTGATTGCTCGAATGGCTGTCTCCACTTCTTCTTCTGTATTATAATGCGAGAAACTAAATCTCACTGCACCCTGTTCTACTGTTCCAAGTGCTTCGTGCATGAGTGGCGCACAGTGAGCCCCCGGACGTGTTGAGATATCGTAAGTCATAAGTAGTTCATCGCTGACTTCTGACGAATCATAGTCTCCGATATTCAACGTGACTATCGGACAACGTCTTTGCGTTTCAAAATCGCCGTAGATTTTCACTCCCGGAATATCCTTTACTCCATGATAGAACTTCCACATCCATTTCAGTTCTGCTTCCCGAATGGTATCAATTCCAACCCGTTCAATATATTCAATGCCGGCAAGAAGTCCTGCAATGCCATGTCCGTTTAGCGTTCCTGCTTCCAAAGCTGTCGGCATGTCCTTCGGATGATGCTTACTGTAGGTCTGAACTCCACTTCCGCCACTCTTAAGCGGACGAATGTCTACTCTTTCTCTCACATACATACCGCCTGTGCCCTGTGGTCCCAATAGTCCCTTGTGTCCTGTGAAACAGAGAATGTCAATCCCCATTTCCTGCACATCAATCGGATACACACCGGCAGTCTGCGAGGCATCCACTACGAATAACACGTTGTGTTTTTTTGCAATCGCACCCACACGTCCAATATCCACGTAGTTACCTGTCAAATTGGAGCCGTTGGTACATACGATTGCCTTCGTGTTGTCCTGAATGGCCGCTTCCATTTCCTCATAAGAAAAGTTGCCTTTCTCATCTGCGGAAACAATCGTAACCTCGACTCCTTTGCCCTGCATTTCATAAATCGGACGAAGCACTGAATTGTGCTCTAGCATCGATGTAATGACATGGTCTCCTGGCTCAAGAATACCTTTAATTGCAATATTCAGACTCTCTGTGGAGTTATTCGTAAATACAATCTGCTTCGGATTTTCCGCGTGAAAGAAATGCGCCAGCGCCTCTCTTGCATTATAAATGATTCGGGATGCGCTAAGGGATGCGCCATGTGCACCTCTCCCTGCATTTCCCATTGAAGTCATTGCATCTACAACCGCTTGAATCACCGTCTCAGGTTTGCGCATGGTTGTAGCTGCATTATCCATGTAAATCATAGCATTCTCCTTCTACACGTTCTGCTCTCGCTGTTTATGAATCTCTTTTACCATCTTGATAAATCGTATCGTTGTTCGTGAAGGCTGAAGGTTGCGGTCATATACGACATTAATATCTCTCTTGGTTCCATCTGCTGTAATCGGCAACACAAGAAGAGTGCCTTTTTGCATCTCCTCTTCTGCCGCAAGTTTAGATACGACAGAGATTCCCATCCCACTTGCCACTGCTCTTTTAATTGCTTCCGGATTTTCCATCGTAGCAATTACGTTGAGTTTCGAAGTGTTGATTCCTATCTTTTTAAGTAGTTTTTCTGCTTCTTTTCTGGTTCCGGAACCCTCTTCACGCATAATCAGTTTTTCTTCTGTGATCCACTTTGCATCTTTCTGTGTTTTCTGAAGAGCTTGATATTTTTCCGTATTAGGAGCAATCACGACAAGTTCATCCTGATAAAACGGAATATGCTTGCACACCTTCTTATCAAGTGCCGTACCTGTGAATCCGACATCCGCCGTGTGATTCATCACCTGCTCCACTACTTTGGCGCTGTCCGTCTCAACCACTTTAAACTGCTGCTCCGGATATTTTTCATTAAATGCAACCAAGATCTCTGGCAATATGTATTGTGCAGGAATGGTTGATGCTGCAATCGTAATGCACTGTTGTTCCTTTTCTTCGTTAAGAGCAAACGTATCTTCAATACGTTTTTGCAAAACAAGCATCTGCTTTGCGTAATTGTATAATACACTTCCGTTCTCGGATAAATGAACCTCTTTTGTATTTCGAACAAAAAGTCTGCTGTTCAGTTCTTTTTCCAAAGAAGAGATGTGTGCGCTGATTGTGGGCTGTGTAAGAAATAATTCCTTTGCAGCCTGTGAAAAACTGCCCGTATCGGCAATCTTCACAAACGCTTCTAACTGTTTTAAATTCATATAAACGCTACCCTTTCACTCTCTGTTCCATTTTTCTTCGTTACTTTGATGCTATCCATATATTCTAAAATTGGTTTCGCACTTTTTCTGCTGGTTTCAAGCAAATCTCGGACTTCCGCAATAGTGATGAGCGGATTCTCCGCAAGGCGTGCCCGAATTACTTCCTCTGCCTTGTCAATAATGGTCTGAAGCGTGTAAATGTCTTCTGCAAGCTTTACCACAAACTTCTCATCTATAAGAAGCAGTAAAATATCTTCCACTACTTCGTTTGATATTCCACCAAAAGATATTTCCGAAAATCGCACAAAATCAAACTGCGCCTTCTGGCAGGTTTTATCTACTGTTCTTTTCACCTTGTTGTATATCTCATCACGGCTCGGCTCAAACTCCGGCAGGTGCAGATATTCCTGATAACGCTTCAGAACCTGCTCCTCCTCCAGCATGTCCATATATAAGTCAAACACGTTCAATTTAACTTTATTCATAAAGGTCATATGTACCTCTGCCTTTTTCAGTCCATAGCGATATGGATATTGTTCATGACAACTGCGCAATGAATCTACAATCGCATGGCGAATCTGTTGCTCGTGCACCGTATGCCACACATAAGCATCTTTTTTCATACGAAAGACCGCTGCAATGCCTTGTGCTTCCAAAGACTCAACGTCTGATACCACTTCTTCCATAGAGAGTGCCGTTAATTTTGCAAGTTCCGTAAGCGTAATCATGGTATCCCCATGAGCCTTCACATGCATCTCAATGATATCCTCAGACGAACCCGATTCCTTTCGCACCAGTTCCTCAATTGTCTCTCTGTCAAAACGGCGTTTCTTCTTTGGATTCGATTCTAATACGACACCACCACCAATGGTTTCCATCGGCGAATAAAAGCGCACAACGAATTTATCACCTCTTCGCAAGGCAATATCTTCTTCCAGACGCAATTGTACAAGACCGCTTTCTCCCGGACCGATTTCTTCCTTATCAAGCAGCATTACTCTGCATAAGATTTCAGATGTTCCCGTAAACAAATGCAAGCGACTGTTGTTTGTAAGCACTCGCTTTGAACTCTCCAGCACGTTTAATCTCACATCTAAAAGGTCCGTGTTTTTCATATTGTTTGGCGGTGCAAGCACACAGCCTCTCTCAATCTCGCTTTTCTTGACATTCGAAAGATTGATTGCCACACGCTGTCCTGCATAGCATTTGTCCACGTCCTGCCCATGCACCTGGATGCTTCGTATCTTGCATTCTTTGCCGATCGGATACATTTGCAGATTATCATCTTTCGTAATCGTTCCGGCAAGCAGGGTACCTGTAATAATCGTTCCAAATCCGGATAAACTAAATACGCGGTCTATCGGAAGACGTGGAATAGTGTTCACGTCCTTTTCTACCACTTCCTCTGCCGTCAGTCGTTCAATCGTATCAACAAGTGTCTGGATTCCTTTTCCGGTAACCGCAGATATCTCCACAATCGGAGCATCTGCAAGAAATGTACCTTCCAGTTCTTCCTGAATCTCTTCCTTTACAAGTTCCAGCCAGTCCTCATCAACCAAATCGCATTTATTGAGCACAATAATACTCTTTTCAATGCCGAGAAGACCCAAAATATCCATGTGTTCTCTGGTCTGTGGCATAATACCTTCGTCTGCTGCAATCACCAGCATAACAAGGTCCATACCCACAACACCGGCTACCATGTTATTAATAAAACGCTCATGTCCCGGCACATCTATGATACCAACGCGGTCTCCGTTTTTCAGGTCGAAATAAGTAAACCCAAGATCAATCGTAATCCCTCTTCTCTGCTCTTCCTCCCAACGGTCCGTGTTGCGCCCCGTAAGTGCTTTAATCAGTGTGGTTTTTCCGTGATCAATATGTCCGGCTGTTCCGATAATAATATTTTTCATTTCCTACCACCTGATTACATAATATCTGTGAGCTGCTCAAATGCTTTGAAGCTGTCCATGCACAGTGTTCTGACGTCTAAATAAATCTTGTCGTTCAATACTCTAGGTATAATCGGCACTGGCAAGAAACGCATACGCGTCTCTAATTCCGCTGTTGTAATCTTATTTGGCTTAATTGTTACCGCATAACTTGCAAGACGCTCCAACGGAAGTGAACCGCCGCCGATCTGAGACTCACATTCATCAATTGTAAGTTCTGCATCCAACTTCAAAGCTGTCAGATAACGTTTGAGTTTTCTCGCCTCTTTCAACAACTCATCTTTTGATTTCGTAATCATCTGAAGCACCGGAATATTTGCAATCGCACGTGCCTCTGATAAGTAATCTTTCAGTACAACCTCCAAGGTTGCCGCCGTAAATTTGTCAATGCGGAGTGCTCTCGTCAGTTGATTCTTCTTCATCTTATCGATGTATTTCTTCTTGCCTACGATGATACCTGCCTGTGGTCCGCCAAGTAACTTGTCTCCACTAAAGGACACTACATCCGCACCTGCTTTTATGGAATCCTGTACAGTAGGTTCGTATGTGATGCCGTATTTGCTCAAATCTAACAGCACACCACTTCCCAAGTCCTCAATAATCGGAAGCTCATGTTTTTCGCTGAGTTCCACCAGCTTATCAATGCCAACCGTCTCTGTAAATCCAACAATGCGATAATTGCTTGTGTGCACCTTCAAAAGTGCAGCGGTATTTTCTGTAATGGCATTTTCATAATCTGCATAATGTGTCTTGTTGGTCGTTCCAACCTCTACCAAGGTTGCACCGCTCTGTTCCATTAC
The DNA here is from genome assembly GCA_045629665.1 of Faecalimonas sp. Taxonomy (GTDB): domain Bacteria; phylum Bacillota; class Clostridia; order Lachnospirales; family Lachnospiraceae; genus Faecalimonas. Next base: position 20,772 of record JAZQRQ010000060.1, on the reverse strand, counting down.
ATCAGGGATGCGGAACTTACCGCCAATCTCCACAAGTTCTCCTCTGGAAACAACGACTTCGCCACCTTTTCCGAGGGAGCTTAAAATCAACATCACTGCAGCCGCATTGTTATTAACTGCCATCGCCGCCTCTGCCCCTGTAATTTTACAGAGTAATTCTTCAAAATGAGCATAACGCTCACCGCGTTTTCCTGCCCCCAAGTCATACTCTAAGTTCGAATATCCGGTTGCAATCTCCGCGATGTGTTCCATGTGTTTCTTACTAATCGGTGCACGTCCGAGGTTCGTGTGAAGAACGGTTCCTGTTGCATTAACAATCTTCTTCATGTTTGGTGCGAGCATCTTTTCTGCTCGAAGCAAAATCTGTTCTACGAGGGCCCCTATCTGCGCCTTTGCTTTTTCTTCTGAGTCGCAGTTTCCGATAAAGGTGCGCAGTGCTTCTGTTTCGATACGGATAGCATCCATCACGATATCACGTCCGTAATATTCAATCCCTGCTATGATTGCCTCATTTTCCAAAAGCACATCTACTTTTGGAATACTGCGATATAAAAGATTCTTATCCATTTCTAATCTCCTAATATAAGCGAATCCACTTGTCGCTCTTTTCAATTACTTTGCCGATAACAGACACCTTCGTGTCCATTTCTTTTTGTTCAAATTCTTTCATGATGTCTTCCACATACTCCGGTGCTACACTGATGAGAAGTCCACCCGAGGTCTGTGGGTCATACAGTAGGTCAATGTAGTGCTCTGCCACACGAGATGTGTCCACCATCTTACCGGAATGCTGGCGATTGCGATATGCTCCTGCCGGAACAAGTCCCATCTTCGCATATGAAACAGCCTCCTTCATATAAGCAACATCCTCTACATGAAGCTCGAATGTCACTTCACTTGCTGAAGCCATCTCACTGCAGTGACCGAGAAGTCCAAATCCGGTAATGTCCGTACAGGCCGTAACCGGATATTTTCCCACTACATCTTTCGCTTTTTTATTCAAGGATGACATAACCTGAATTGCTTCCTGCATTGCCTCATCAGATGCCATCTGTGCCTTAATTGCCGTATTGACGATTCCGCTTCCGATTTGTTTTGTCAGAATCAGAACATCCCCCGGCTTACATCCGTAGTTTTTAAATATTTTGTCCGGATGCACGAATCCCGATACGCAGAGTCCATACTTCGGCTCATCATCCTGCACGGAATGTCCACCAACCAGTACAGCACCTGCTTCTTTTACCTTTGCTGCACCGCCCGCAAGAATCTCTCCGAGAATCTCAGGGTCGAGACAATTCGGAAATCCTACAATATTCAGGGCAACCTTCGGCTCACCGCCCATAGCATACACATCACTCAGTGAGTTTGCCGCCGCAATCTGTCCAAACGTATACGGATCGTCGACGATTGGAGTGAAGAAGTCAACAGTCTGGATCATTGCAATATCATCTGTCACCTTGTAGATAGCAGCATCATCGGATGTCTCTATGCCTACAAGCAAATTGTCATCATGAAATTTTGGTAACTTACCCAGAACCTGGGCAAGGGTCTCAGGACCTATCTTAGCGGCTCAACCCGCTGTCTTTGACATCTGCGTCAATTTGATATCTTTATCCATGCTGTCAAATCCTCCTTTCCTATCTTATGGTTTGATAATCTTATCTGCTCCTGCCATCTTTTCTACAATAGCATACATGTTAGTCACACTTCCAACTTGCAGTTTTTCCGACAAGCCGTAGTAGTTTAAGCATGTACCACAGGTTAAGATTTCCACACCTTGTTCTTCTAAATGTTTCAAATCTTCGAGTGAGTCAGAGCCTTCTGCCGTAAGCGTTGCTCCGCCGTTGTAAAATAGCATGGTTTTCGGTAGCTTGTCTAATTGCGTAATCGCAAAAATAAAGCCTTTTATCAAGACCTTACCAAGCTCATCATTCCCACTTCCCATACGGTCCGAAGAAACAACTACAACCATATTCTCTTCCTCACACATCTCGCATGCACAAGAACTTCCGTCCACTTCGATTGTAATCTTGTACTCTTTCTCAGCCACCTGTTCAGAGGCAACCTTCGCGCCTGCACTTGCTGCCATCTTTGACACATTTGTCACGGCAATCTCGTTATCCACAAGCACTTCGATTACGCCAGCTCCGTCTAGTTCCTGCATTGCTTTTTTGGTTTTCACCACGGGAATTGGACAAACATCTCCAATTGCGTTTACTTTTATCATATCATTTTACCGCCTTTATATTATTTGTCGCTTTCCTCTTCTTCACTTATAGAAATATTCTATCACTGTGAGCACAGAAAGTAAACTCTTTTATGACTTTTCTCTTGATGTTTTTAGATAAATCCGTCATAATATCTGTAGTAAGTTTTTCGAAAGGACAAAAACACGATGTGGATAGCAGACGGTTGGAAAGACTATGAAGTCATTGACACTTCCAATGGTGAAAAATTAGAACGATGGGGAGACTACCTTTTGGTTAGACCGGATCCTCAGGTAATATGGAATACAAAGAAATCACATAAAGGCTGGAGAAATATGAACGGGCACTATCACCGCAGTAAAAAAGGCGGCGGAGAATGGGAATTCTTTGATTTGCCGGAACAATGGCAAATCAATTACAAGAGCCTGACCTTTAACTTGAAACCTTTTAGTTTTAAACACACCGGACTCTTTCCGGAACAGGCAACGAACTGGGATTGGTTCTCTGAAAAGATTAAGAATGCCGGCAGACCAATTAAAGTTTTGAACCTATTTGCATATACAGGTGGTGCAACCTTAGCGGCTGCTGCTGCCGGAGCAAATGTCACACACGTGGACGCTTCCAAAGGTATGGTTGGATGGGCAAAAGAAAATGCCACCTCTTCGGGGCTTTCCGATGCACCGATTCGCTGGCTCGTTGATGACTGCGTGAAATTCGTAGAGCGTGAGATTCGCCGTGGCAACAAATACGATGCCATCATTATGGACCCTCCGTCTTACGGACGCGGACCAAAAGGAGAAATCTGGAAAATCGAGGATATGATTCATCCGCTAATTAAACTCTGTACACAGATTTTATCAGACAAGCCTCTCTTCTTCCTGATTAATTCATACACAACAGGTCTTGCACCTGCGGTACTGACTTATATGTTAGCAACAGAATTAAGAGATTTTGATGGAACTGTAGATTCACAGGAAATCGGACTTCCTGTATCAAGCAATGGTCTGGTACTTCCATGTGGAGCTTCCGGACGTTGGGAAGCGAAATAAACTTTATCACAAATGCAAACAAGGGATTCGATGACATGCTTCGAATCCCTTTTCTTGTACATTATATGATTTGTTTCAGTTGTTCGTAAATATAAGATATCGGAAGTCCTACTACATTGAAATAGTCCCCTTCGATCTTTTCAATATATACTGCGAATCCGCTCTGGATTCCGTAGCTTCCTGCTTTGTCCATGACATTGTCGCTTTCGATATATTTCCATATCTCCTCATCTGTCATCGGATTGACATACACATCCGTCTTAACTGCATGGTTTACAACTGTTTCTTTACCATCCTCATCATAATCCAAGATTGCAACGCCGGTGTATACCTGATGCTTATCTCCCTGGAAGCCTTTTATCATGTTAAAGGCATCGTCTTTTGATTTTGGTTTTCCAAGAATCGCACCTTTGTGTGCCACAACAGTGTCTGCTCCGATCACAATCATGTTCTTGGCATTATTCTGCTCTGCAATATCTTTCGCTTTTAAAAGCGCAAGTTCCTTGACTATCTCATCCGGTGTTTCACTTATATACGCTTCTTCCTTGTGACTTACCTCTATCTCAAACTCGTATCCTGCCTGTGCCAGAAGTTCACGGCGTCTCGGCGAGGCTGAGGCTAAGATGATTTTCTTAGTTTGCATAATTTATTTCCTTTTCATTTTGCTAAGTAAACTTTGTGGAGGCTTCGACTAGCATTATACGCTTGTAAATACATCCGCAACTTCCGTAATTGTCATAAATGCTTTCGAGTCAATTTCATGCACAATCATTCGCATGCGTGCAAGCTGAAATCGGTTTACAATAAAATACACAACCGCTTTTTCAGCCTTTGAATATCCCCCCGTCGCCGGCATAATCGTTGCCCCCGTCTCAAATGCTTCCGTAAGCGCATCGGTAATCTCATGTGGCTTTTCCGTAATAATCATGACGCCCTTAGAACGGTCAATACCTTCGGCAATAAAGTCAATGGTTTTTAATCCCGCAAAATACGTAACAATTGAATACAATGGCAAAATCCAGCTATTCGTAACAAAACCGGACACAACATAAAGAATCACATTATAAACCATAACAAATGTTCCAACTGTCACCCCTAGTTTTTTTGCAAAAATCACGGACATAACTTCTATACCGTCGATTGCACCACCAAAACGTATTGTAAGACCACTTCCAATACCAGAAATCACTCCGCCAAACAAAGCACAAAGAAGCAAATCGTCACCTGCCAAAGGGGATGCCATTGAGACATCAATCGGCAAAACATCTGTAATCATCCATGCACCAAACGAGTAAACACATACTGTAAACAAGGAATAAATTGTAAAAGTAAAGCCCTGTCTTTTTAATCCATACAAAAACAACGGAATATTTAACACAATCAAGAATAATGATAAACTAAATTCCTCCGGTGTAACTTGTGATAACAACATAGATGTTCCTGAAATACCACTGTCGTATAGTTTAACCGGTGCTAAGAACACCGTTACACCAAATGCATTAATACATCCTGCAATAAATAATGCTATAAAATTCAAACAACTTAATTTCTCTAATACTTTCTTGACCTGCTTTTTCATATTTTCTCCTAATTTACCTATTTGTTACAGTATAACACAAAAACGCCGACATAGCATCGACGTTTTGCGTATATTTACATTTTTTATAAATGCATGTCTTATACAATATCTTTCTTGGTGTATTTCCAATATGCCGCCACGATTCCTACTATCGCATACGCCATACCAATCAAAATCAGTTTCGTCTCCAGCGTCACCTCTGTCACAATTTCTGTTCCATTTGCATAGCTAAATGGCGTAATATATTTCAAAAATTCCGCACTTTCCGTGATATTGGAAATAAGATTAAGGAAATACATGGTAACGGCGATACCGAGTCCAGCACCAACACTTCCTCTTCTTAAGAAAGCGGAAATTCCAAAACAAATCCCCGCAAGTTCTATCTGCAACAACAAATATGCCACGTGAAGCAAAAACATCTCTTCCCAAGGAATCGTCTCTCCGATGGCAGCCATTCCTGCTGTCACTACTGCAAATACGATTATATTTAAAACTACTATCTGCAACATCACAGAGATTAGTTTTTCAGTGATTACTTTTCTTCTGCTGACCGGATGTGTGAGCAAAAACTCTGCCGTTCGTTCCTTCTCTTCTTTTGCAAGAATACCCGCACCGCAAATAGCTGCAAAGAACGCGCCTCCCATTCCAAGTACATTTCCACATTCGATGGAATAATAGCCGAGTAATGTTCCAAAATTAATCTGGTCCATGCCAAATGCCGCCGAAAAGCTTCCCATATCTGCGAAAACATCGCTGATGCTCTCCATTTCACCCTTCATCTCCGGGTAAATAAAGACACACACGCCTATCATAAAGCTGATTACAGCCGTCCATATCCAAAATGAGGTTCGGTTTTGTTTTAATTCATGTCTTAAGATGGTCATTATGCCTCACCTCCGTCTGTGTAGTAGTGCATGAAGATTTCTTCCAAATCCGGCTCGGAGATAGAAATGTCTTGAATGTTCTGTTTTGCAAACACTTGCAATAGATGATTGACATCGCCACCATACAGGAAGGTCATGCCGTTCTCTGTCTGGCGCAAATCACGCACTCCTTTTAATTCCTCTATATTCACGTCTCCCTGCACATGCACACGTTTTGCATTTGTGCGCGAAAGCGCTTCTACACTACCGCAGGCAATCAATTTGCCTTCTCGGATAATACCCGCTCGAGAACAATTTCTTTGAACTTCTGCAAGAATATGTGAAGAGAGAAAAATCGTTGTCCCCTCTTCATTTCTTTCTCGAAGAATCTGGAAGAATTCACGTTGCATCAATGGGTCTAAGCCACTGGTCGGCTCATCTAAGATTAGAAGCTCCGGTCTATGCTGAAGCGCACATACAATTGCGACCTTCTTCTTATTTCCGAACGATAATTCATCCACTTTTTTTGAGGTATCTAATTGTAATCTTTCACAGAGAAGCTTCGCTTCCTCACTGCAGTCCTTCCCTCGTAAATCTGCCGAGAACTTGAGCACATCTCGCACACGCATTCCCGCATAAAATGTTGTTTCAGATGGCAGGTAGCCAACGCGTTCTAATATCTTTTCTTTGTCCTTTTCAATGTCCAATCCCATAACCGTAGCACTACCGCCACTGCATTTGATAAGTCCTAAAAGCGTACGGATTGTAGTACTTTTACCAGCTCCGTTTGGTCCGATAAATCCAAAGAATTCACCCTTTTTGACCGTTAGGTTGAGGTCCACGATTCCACGCGATTTTCCATAATATTTTGTCAGATTCGTTGTCTCAATTGCTTTCATGCTACTCACCACGTTTCTCTTTTTCTCTAAATAACAAATAAGAATACACCGTTGGCACAAGCACAGCTACAGCAATAACACTCAAAAATATTGCTACCATAAATTTGTTTGGCAAGAACATGCTTACAATGAAAATAAATCCGCATGCAACCCACAGTTTCCCGCCAAGTCTGTGTGTACGGTTCCAGTTTTCCTCATCATTTAATGTCCATGGAAGTTTGATTCCCATCGTATAGCTCTGCTTGCATTTTGGTAGGTAATTCCCTATCACAATAAACACAATCCCTACAAGTAGCGGTATAATTTTATCAACCGCAAACTCCATTCCAAGAGCTGTACCGTACATAATGACCGCCATCAAAACAGCGATGATCGGACATGTCCAAAGAACAATATTTAAGACTTTCTTTTCAATGTTTTGCTTCTTCGGATCTGCACTCGTTCCCAATAGACACACCCAATGCACTGCAAACAAGAATCCCGGAAGACCAAATACCGCAAACGCCTTGCTGCTCCATCCGTCAACTTCCCCCGCTGCATTCCAGTGAGTCGGAATTTTATCCGGAAGTTTGTTCCACAGTATGAGACCGATAATAATCGGAATTAAGATAATAATGGATGTTAAAATCAATTTCTTTTTATTTTCCTTAATCATTTACCTTTTCCCCTTTCAAGTCAGTAATCCATAGCATGATTTCTTCCAAAACGGAAGCATTCAGCTCATAGATAATAAATTTGCCTTCACGCGTATCGCGTATCAGGTCCGCTTCCTTAAGCACAGACAAATGTCTGGAAATCGAAGCTCCTGTCACGTCAAAATGTTCCGTGATTTCGCCCGCTGACATCTGTCCGTTTTTGAGAAGATTTAATATCTCACGCCGAATAGGGTCTGCAAGGGCTTTTAGTGTATTGTGCATTCCCATCTTATCACCTCTTCATTTAACATTTAACCTAATTGTTAAATGTATTGTACAACATCTATTGCTTAATGTCAATCACATTTGTAGGGATTATTTTTCGGAATAATATCTCTACTGTCTATCCTGCGTTTCGTAAAATCCAATTTTAGTGTCCACATGTGTGCGAGCCACATCCATGTTCTCCACAGGATCCTCCATGGTGATGTTCTCTGTGATGACTACATTGTACATTTGGATTGTATACAAGTGTTCCTGCCAAATAAGCTTCAACCGCTTTATCTGCATCTCCTGACACACCACCAAACAACTTTATCCCTGCTTCCGCTAATGCAACTTGTGCACCACCGCCAATGCCACCGCAGATTAAAACTGCCACATTCAAAGATGTAAGAACTTCCGCCAAAGCGCCATGTCCGCTTCCATTTGTACTTACGACTTCAGACGCGATGACCTTTCCTTCTTCAATATCATAAATTTTAAATTGTTCTGTGTGTCCGAAATGTTGAAAGATGTTTCCATTTTCATATGTTACTGCAATTCTCATAATGTTAGCTCCTTTCTTTTGCTAATTGCATCTACTATGTTACGCCAATTTTTCTCCGAAATCAAGAAATTAAACAATTTTACACACATCAATCCAACTGACGAATCCAGAATGTTGTTCCATTTCATTGATAGTCAGTTCTATTGCACTATTCGAACTTCCACATGCCGGAAATACGGTCTCAAAACGTTTAAGAGATTCATCTAAATACACTTCCACACCTTCATTAACTGCAAAAGGACAGACACCACCCACTGCATGTCCAATCAACTCTTCTGCTTCTTCAAATGCTAACATTTTTGCTTTTGCCCCAAAGAATGCTTTGTACTTTGGATTGTCAATCTTGGCATCTCCGGCTGTAACAATAAGAACCACCTTGTCTCCCACGTGAAAAGATAAGGTCTTTGCGATTCTGTTTTCGTCGCATCCTAATGCTTGTGCTGCTAATGCTACTGTTGCACTGGAAACTTCAAATTCCTGAATTCTATCTTCCATTCCTTTTGTTTTAAAATATGCTTTTACTTTCTCTATCGCCATTGTTCTACACCTCTACCATTGTCATTAGTTCTTGTTCCGTCACAGAAAACGGATAATTTTTCAATTTAGCTGCGTCTGCCAAAATCTTATGTATGCTGTTTTTTAATACCTCTTCATCTACATGGATTGGGCCTAACAGTTCTTTCATATAACTTTGAAATTCTGTTATATCCCCAAAGCCAAGCAAATCCAACACTTCTTGTACTGCTGCTTTGTCCTTGCACATAGAAACATATCCTGCCAAAAACATGCTGACAGCTTTCCCATGTGAATAGCCTTGTTCATATGTAAAAGCATAACTGAGTCCATGTGGCAAAGAAGTTCCTGTATGTGTGATTGCCATACCGGCAAGGGCAGACGCACGAAGCATCTTCTCATAGTCATCTTCCGTTAAGTTATCTTCTTTTAGAGACTCCTTGAACTGGCCCCATACTTTGAAACCCTCCCTACTGAACACTCGATTCCATTCGTTAGAATTCGTATTCAAGTAACTTTCAATCAAATGCGCCAGGGCATCTACTGACGTATGCAGCAAACCTGTTCTCGACATGCTTTTAAGATATGATGCATCAAGCAGTGCCAGTGCCGGATATATTTTGTGCTTAATACTCTTTTTCGTTCTCTGTTTATGTATCGTTAAAATAGAATATGGTGTTACCTCTGAGCCGGTTCCACAAGTCGTTGGTACACATATTACAGGGAGATAATCTAATGGTTTTGGTTCATAGAATACTTCTTCCGTTTCCTCCGGGTTTGCAATCATCAGCGCAATTGCTTTAGATGCATCCATTGGTGAGCCACCACCGATTCCAATCACAAAATCCACCTTTTCCTCCAGCCCAACTATTCTAGCTTTCATAATGGTTTCTATTGATGGATTTTCTTCTATATCATCATAAATAATATAAGGAATTCCTTCGTTTTCTAAAACATTTTCTACATCTGCCAGTGCCCCATTGGCTCTAGATGAATGTTTGCCTGTCACAATCATTGCCTTGCTTCCAAAAGCAGCTAACTCTTTAGCATGATTCTTAACACAATCCTGTTCGCTGTATAACTTTGTTGGCATATAAAATTGCATACCTCTTCCTCCTATCTACATCGGGGTTCCCACTTCGATTAGATTTCCATCCAAATCATAAAACCGAACCACCTTCTGTCCCCATGAATGTGTCATCAGTTTGTTCACATATTGAATAGACGGATATAATCTCTCAAGTTTTTCCACAAATGCCTCTATATTGTGCTCTGCGAAATACAACTCGCAGGAGTTGTTTTCCGGAATAACGTCTTTACCAAGAAATTGCTTCCAAATCTTTTCATCTTGAAGCACAAGACCTTCTGTCAGTATCATGTTGCCGTCACTGTCCAATATCATATCAAGGCCAAACAAATCGTGGTAAAACTGCTTGGATTTTTCAATGTCTTTTACAACAATCAGAATGTTTTTTAATTTCATAATTAATACCCCAATTCTTCTTTAATCAAAATAATCTCATATTCCGAACCAGTCGGTTTGTCCCATAATACTGATAGATTTCTGCAGATTCTGTCTGGGCTATTGCAGTCATAACATTTGTCTGCATGTAGTGCACACGGAGTTTTTCTATTCAAACGCTTCGCATTCAGTGGCGCTGCGATATTACGTGCGCGATAGATAGCGTCATCGAGACTTGATGCAATCTTGTTGACTCCGATTACCAGATAAACCTTAGACGGACCATAAGATATTGCAGCAACTCGGTTTCCGGTATTGTCGATATTAACAATCTCTCCTTTTTCGGAGATTCCATTCACGGAACTGATATAGATATCCGCACGTGAAGCTGCTGTTCTCGTCTCCATTACGGTCATATCCTCTGGTTTTTCGTCATGCCAATACACCGTATTATGTTTTGAAAGGATTGCAAACAGATTCATCTGGTGAATGGTGACAGTACCACCTAATCCAACTGTTTTTTCGTTAATTTGGTTGTCTATATAGTTTGCTGCCGATTCCTTTGTGTCAAAAATATTTACGATGTATCCTTTTTGCTCTAGATTAGCTTTTAAACTTGTAAGATTGTATTCTGGCATATTAATTCAAATCCTTTTCGGTAGTTTATCTCTATATGGCATTATAACATAAGCATTCTGTTATTCCCATAAAAAAATCCTTTTATCAAAACTATAGCTACGAGCCGCCTACATTCGAAAATGCTCTGCATTTCCTCATGCACGGCTGTCGCCGAATAAAAAGGTATAAAAATAGTCGGCCTAGAGTGCAAGCACTCTGACCGACATATTATATACCTTTTTACTCTGCTCGTAGCTAACGTGACTATTCCCACTCGACATTGCATACTACATCTTGTGTGGACTAATTATTTTTCTTACCACAATTGGTATGGTTTTTCTAGATATTCTATGGATTACATGTCGTTTTCGGGGATTTTGCAAGCAAAATGCAAGCATAATATATCATAAATCAGTAGAATATTTACCTTTAAGCCTTTTAATACAATTTAGTTTTATCTCCGTTTCCTCCAATATTTTGAAGGTATGATCACCAATGCTCTCTTCAAGTTGTTCGGATCCTTCTACGATCCCACAATGCTTAATTTCGTCTTCGTTAGCCCAAATATATTTTTCCGAATCTAATTTCATCAATGTTCTTAATTTTTCTTCTTGTTCTTTCGTAGGAATTAATTCAACAACATCAGCCAACAACAACTCATAACATTGAAAATGCCGACTAAATGCTATGTTAGTCATATGTCTTCCACAGTATCTATACTCAACATTGTCGAAATCTAAGATTCCTGTTTCCACTAACTCTTCTTTAAATTCTCTACTTAAATCACTAACCAACTCTCTGTCTTGGGTTTTATTAAAACGTTTCACAAACTTTCTTAAATTCTTAGCAGGCACAAACATGCGATAATCGTTTTTTGAATACTCATCAATCGGTATTTTATTATCGCCAATAACCGAGAATCTATCTTTTAGATATAACTTTTCATCATCGGTGGTTTTATATGCTCCACCAACCGGTTGATACTTTTTTGTGCCTCTCCCATTGTGCACAAGCATATATTTCCCATCTACATTAATGCGAAATAAATATGCAAAAGATATTCTGATATAATCCTCTTTGTTAATCAACTGTTTTCTAATATACAATCTCAGAGTTTCTTTCCACGTACTATTATCAAAGCAATCCTTAAACGAATTCCACGCAATTTCTAATGCATATGCCAACGCCACCCCAAAGACTGTACTTAATACTGTTAAATCTTCTTCCTCGCAGTAAATAAATACTCCAAGTACCACTACTGATATAAATGAATACAAAAAACATTTCCCAATTTTTTTATGCATGTTCTTTAACCTCCCCTCGTGTCGGATGCACACCACCGCCATACCACTTTCCAGTCAACAACCACAATTCATAAAATTCGGTCCACTCTATCGCCCAAGGAATGTATGACTCCGTCAACAAAATAGAGGAATCCCATTTATCTGTTTCCAAATGCGTCAAACATAGTTTAGGCAATTCCTTTTTATACGCACCATGATAGTAATTTCCAAAAGTATGAATTTCTAACGATTCGCTCATATCTATTTCTGGATTTACTACATATACATTTGGGAATCCCTTTTCATAATAATCTATCCTTATTTTATACTTTCCATCCCTAATATCTAATTCCGCAGAGAAACTATTTCTCTTTTGAGAAACAATTTTGCAATAGGGTAATCGCTTTAATTGGAATAGATTTTTATGCATATTAATTAATCGTTCCCTCATCTATGCTTCTCCACCAAAATATGTATGCGGTTTATAAGGGATTCCTGCTTTCTGTTCAAGTACGACATTAGCGTCTTGCTTATCATAATGAAACTGACTTCTTTTCGCATATTCACCCATCTTGATTCCATAATCATTCAAGGCGCTATCTACATCCCGTTGGCCAAACGATTCGTACAATACTTTTCTAAGTTTTCTAGGGTCATCTTCAATAAAATTCTCTGGGTTATAAATAATATCTTCTTGTGCCTTAGTTATCCATTCCCGAAAGGCTAAAACCAAGTTTGGATTATCGTTCCATTTTTTAAGAAAGTTTTCCTGTGTATTAGATGGATTTTCCAGATAATATTTCCCTTCACTGTTTCTCTTTATATAGTATTGAAATTGATTAATCATATTAACAACAGTAAGATAAACATTTTCTTTTTGGAACTGTCCCCTAGTGTCTTCGTAAGCCTTTGCACACAAAGTAGTGATTATAATTGAAGAAGGTCTGTCATCCGAATTATATCTATTTGCAAAATAAATGTCCCTGTGTCTTTTTAATATTTGAACGGCCTTTTGCAGTGGAGTTCTCATTCTTGAAAGTTTCAATTCTTGCACATCCGTTTGTGCATATTCATTCAAAACACTCCGAGATTTTTGTAGTTCTTCGAATTGCATCGTCTTCTTGAACCATTCAACATATCCTTTAGGATTGCTAATATCATAATAATAGGTGTCCTCACCATCAAATCTTGCTATATTTACTGAGGTATCCCCTTTATTTGTGGTATCTTGCGCACTTGCTATATCCATATGAAATTGTGCTGAATCTGCATACTGTATTCGAATACAAGGTTTCTTATTCTCAATCTTCCCCTCATATCTTCCATGATTCTTCAACAACTCCAATACCTGTTTTCTTAACGTCTCCGCATCATAATAAGGATGTTTTACTAAAACAACCAAGTCAACATCATATTGCTCATCCTCATTCAGTGGCTTAATAACAGTACCTAATTCAAATGAACCCTGAGGATAAATTGCGACATCCCATTCATCATTGGCTGATTTTATATACTCACCCAACGCATTATATGCCGTTTCCGCCTTATCCAACATAGTATTTGTTATATTAAGTTCTTCTGCTAAACTATCGAAAACCATTCCTAATTTCCGTACTTTATCCATAATGTCTCCTTCCAAATTATTCACTCAAACTATATTATACGTTTTCTTCAAGATAATGTAATGCTAATGATATCAAAGATAAACAGCGATTAAAAAAATAATCATAGTGTAAATTGTCTGTGATATCAATCTTGTTGGTTTCATGATGACGAATCCGGAAATTGTTTCCTATTTTCGTCAACTCAACAAATTCCGTATTAAACAAATTTACAAAATCTTCTTCTCCCGAAGCCATATCATCAATAATTTTCTTGACAGAATCTCTCTTATCCAAGGAAGTATAATAGGTTTTAAGACGCTCTAAAGCATCCCATATTTTTTCCACAGCATCTTGATTATCAGATGGATTAGGACTTTTGTGTAATGCTATTGCCCTAGTAAGTAACTCTTTTATACCCACTTCAGACACTTCCTCTGATTGTCGCTCAATATTTTCATCCAAAATACTATTTTCTTCAATTCTTTCAATTTGTCCCTTGTCATTCATTTCGTACAGCAATCCTGTTTTACAAAAAATGGAATTGATATCTGCTCTGAAATCCATAAAAATCTTTTTACTTTTGTTAAATTCAAGATGATTATGTCGAAAGTAACTGTGCCAATTTTTCTGCAATATATCACGAACATTTTCACCAATAAATTCAATATAATCTAGCAGTGCGAACTGATCATACACATCGTTTTCACTTCCACTAAAAACATTATAATGTTGCGTTGGCGTAGTTATGTTCCCATAATAATCTCTAAATAACGAAGGGATTTCATATTTAATATCTCGTTCCAATGCCATTCGATCTAGTCCACAACACACATCTCCATCTTGACACTTTTCCGGATACTTCCATGCAAGATTCTCGTAATACTTCTCACAACAATCTAGCAATAATGCGTATAATTCCATTGTTATTATATTTGTTTTCCTTACTTCTGAACGTAAGCCATGTCGTTGAGTATAATATTCCATATCGAACTTCTCCTTTCATACAACACAGGGCAATAAGACAGCCTTAGACCATCTTATTGCCCTACATTGATAACCATAAGAATTATACCATAAAAACAAGAATTATTCGAGTTTTATTTTATATAAATTTGCCTTTCTTTTCAATTTTTATAAACAAAATCAATCAAACCTTGTAAACACTTCGCAATACTCCGCAAACTTTCCTGCCAAGTTGCGAAGTAATCTTTTCATAAAAGATTCAAATGGTAAGGAACTGCTTATTCTACTTCGCAAATACTTCGCAATACTCCGCAATTTGTTTTGGTAAGTTTCTAAGTAATCATTTCATAAGTTTGTTTTGGGTCATTTTTGCTACCGTTACGTTTTATAAGACCCAACTCAATTAAGTTGCTCAGTCTTGTGCCAACAGTACGTGCTGAACGTCCAATATGTTTCTCTAATTCTGCTCTCGTAACTGTCGCCTTGCTTCCCATATACACAAGAATACTTCTTTCCAACTCATCTAATTCATCCCATACGGCACCGCCAATGCTCTCCTCTGCTCTGTCCACTTGGCGCATACTTCGCATCACAATATTGTTTTTAAGCACTAATTTTACCGTTTGGTCTGGTTCTGAGTATACCGGCTCTTCCAAAAAGAACTCTTCCATATCTTCATAGATACGTTTTACACCTTCATTCAGTTCCCTTACCCAACCGAATTCTGTGAGAACACGTGCAATACGTGGATTTCTTGAAAAACGAGTATGACGAATATTATCTACTGTAACAATAGATGGTAATTTACCTGGGCTTAGTATTTCCAACCTATCATCAAACATTGTTACTTTCACATAACTTCCTGTCATTCCATACTCTCTGTGTGTAACAGCATTTACAATACCCTCTAGCCAAGCAAACTCTGGATACTCCGGGACGATTTGGAACTTACCTGTTGTCTGATTCAGTGCCGTAAATTCTCTTAACTGGCCAGACACAAAATCTTTTGCTTTATCAATGAGTTTTAATAACGGATATTCAAAATTTACATCTTTTATGATATTAATCTTCGTTCCAACTTGCTCTGCCGTTCCGTCATAACGAATAAAACGAATTCTACAGTTCGGATAAAACTGAAATACATTTTCGGCAAATAACAAAACTGCTGCATTTGTTAAATATTCTTTATTGCCATTTTTCTTAATGAAGCCACGCGCCCTTAGCACTTGTTCGTTACCCAAATCATCTGCACCGATTTTCTTTTTGTATACATGCAACAATTCTTCACTCAAATCTGAAATCTCAGCATCCATATTACATTCATCTTCAAAATGTCGTGTGCCCTTATTATACTCAAGATTTCTAAAATCCTCGCCTTTCATTTCCTTTGTTCTATCGCCAATACGTAAGAACGTAGAATCGTTGTTTGTGCGAATAACTTGGTCCACGCTGGTAAAAATGTGAAGTAACAGAATACGATCTGGTTCTCCTTCATAATTTATTACATCAATAAATTCTTCCTGATATGCAGGCATAGGTTTACAGCAATCCTTTGGAGCTGATACAAAATTATTTATTTTCTCTGCCCCAAAAGAATTAATACCTTCAATCTTTCTTGTTTTATCACTGATACCAATGACAATTGTGCCACCTTCTGCGTTGGCAAATGCAGAAATTATATCTGCAATTTCGGATACTTTTATTTTTGCTGATTTTCTGTCAAAATATTTATTTTCATCTTCTTTAACCATATAATTCAATGTCAAAATCGGATTAATAACAGATTTAATTTCTTGCATAATAACCTCCACATAAAAATTCAGAATATACTCCTATTATACCTTTTTTCTATTCAAAGTACATAAAATCTTTCAATTGTTTTTACACAATATAATCACAAATCAATACAAGACGCAATGCGTCACGAATTCGGCACACAGTGTGTTCCGAATTATTAGCGTTTTTCTTATCTTACCACATTCTTCCTTACTTTCACATACTAAAATACGGAGCATTTCAAAACTCCGTATCCTATCTATACCCCCTCGCTTCTCTCCAACCTTTCACATACTTCCTCACGCCTATATACACGCCATGCACTATCAACATTATCACTACCAAATTCACCGGCACAACTGCCCTTATCTCCCCGCCAAGGTACACCACAATCGCCAAACTAATCGTAGCCACCATAACGCTCACTTTATCCCAACAGCATTCCATATAAACCTCTCGTACCTTCCGTATTCCAACATATACTCCAACAACGGAATCAGTCATATCTATTTTGCAAAGTCCTTTGTGGGATAAAACAGACAATCAGATTTATCTATCTCTCCCGAAAGATTTAACACAGGATACTATAGAATTTGCCAAAAAGAAATTAAAGAAAAACAAAATATAGTCCCGCCAATCTAACAAGATTGGCGGGACTAACGCAAAACTATGTAATGTTATTTTATTGTCCGAACTGGAATTGCCAATTTTGCTCCCATTTCCGGAGTTGCACCATAATTAAACTTAGGACACATCGTAAAATCATACTCATATCCATATTCTCTAGGATTGTAATTTTCGTATGCCCTAAATGTACAATCAAGAGCAATTCCAAAATCTTTTTCATCTTCAAATGGTTCGCTTCTAAAAACAAGCATCATTCCTGCCGCAATTTCTATCACTTCAAATCCTTTTGGGATTTCTTTATTATAATCACATGGAACCTCTATTCCAGCTGCGATGTTTGACGTTCCATTCTTTACAAATTTATCAGGCAATTCCACTATTGCTGCGGTGTCTAGTTTTTCAGGTATACTGTTTAGCAATCCCTCCCAATCACATCCACTCTCTTCACAAAAAGACCAATAATCATGTGCTTTTTGACTTCTTAAAATAATCAGTTTCCTGTTTGGTTTTTCGACTGGAACAACAGTACATATCATAGTGTTTTTATCCATTTTCAATCTCTCCTTATGATTAAGATAGGTGTAGTATGACCATACTGGATATTGCACAAACATGGGTATCGCTTTAGGATTTTTTCTATATTCATCTGGATTTACATTAAAGTTTCTTTTAAATGCCCGAGAAAATCCTTCATGAGTCTCGTAGCCTGCACTCATGGCAATATTTATAATACTTTCATTATTCTCTACAATTTCTTCTGCTGATGCTGCTAATATCACTTTTCGGACATATTCTTTTGGAGTTATATGCAATAGTTCAGAAAAAATCCTATCTGCATGCCGTTTCGAATAACCAATGTATTCATACATTCCTTCTAGTTCCAAACTTGGATTTTCTTTAATATAGTCTTGCATCCCTTGTACAATATCTATTTTCTTTTGTTGATTCATATCATCACCTTCTCAAATATTATACAGAAGAAAAGTATCATTCTCTTGACTTAACTCGCCATTTTTCACACTGCTTTATTCGCTTTCCGCCATCACCTTCTTTTTCGTCATACGAAAAACTTTTCAACAAATCACAAGGAAATTCACCACATTCTCCACAATGCATAATCTTCTTTTCCTCACAACACATCTTCACAGGGCAATTCCCCCAAAATGGGACTGGAATATTAACACATCCCTTACACTCTGTAAATCTGCATTCACTACACAAAATTCCACATCTTGATTCTATCATTTGTAAACACCTCCATAATTCGGAATATCAACCTCATACCAAACTACAATTTTATTTCATAATACAAGTAATCTCCTGTATAAGCACTCTCTGAGTTATTTGTTTTTCTATCATACAATTTAAATCCGACACTTTCATAATTCCTAGGAGCAACTAAATTTTCATTCGTACATACAATAATCCTTTTCAAACCATCATATGATTTAATTCTACGAATAGCCTCTTGCAATTGCATTTGACCACAGCCTTTTCTTTTATATGCACATCTGATTCCATTATGCCCTATCTCCACATACTCAGGTATATTTCGTGGATCCCATGTCACAAAACCTATCGGATATTCATCAGCACAAGTGACCAATCCATACTTATCAGCAATCTCTGGATTATCGTAGAAAAAATCATCTGACTCATGCCAATTTACATCCCATATCTCTTTGTTTCTCGGATCAAAAGAATATGCATCCTGCAGAATGTCATATAATGTCCCTCTAGGGAAATCTGTAAATTTTCTAAACTCAAGCAGCGTATACCTCCAATAAACTAGCAGCGTTTTTTATGCTCTTGACACAAAATGTTTAGGTGGTTCGTCCAATTTATAAATTTCTTTTTTCAAAAATTCCGGATAAAGAATAACATCTTGAATCTGCTCAATTGGCATCCAACCGATAACAACATTACAGTTATCTTTGTGTGAGACAAACTCTCCCATATCAGGTATGTTGAAACCTTCACAGAGCTCAATTAGATAATAAAATGCTATATTATGTACTTGTTTCCCATTCCATGTATAAAAGCACTCCTCACTCCACAAGAAGCGTTCACACTTTATGTCTACTCCCGTCTCTTCTTTATACTCTCGGATAAGGCCATCTTCTAATGTTTCTCCTATTTTCACATGTCCGCCCGGCAAAGCATATTCATGGCCATCTCGATCTCTTTGTACTAATATCTTACCATCTCGAATCAACACGCCAACCGTTCTCAAATCACATATGTATTCATTTGTTGCAAATAGCCAATCTTTATTCATATCAATCCTCTCCTAACAATATCAACTAAAATCTCATAAAATTTTTCTTTCGCATACTTTTCCATAAACGGACTGTGACCACATTTCTCCAAAATATATGTTTCACATTCCACACCATTTTCCTCCAATGGTTGTATTACCCCTTTGGCTGGATGAGGGTCATCAGAGCCTTGAATGATATACAAGTTACTCTTTATCTTCTTAAATGTTTTCAATAATTTACCGCTACTTCTCAATTGTGCAGCCTCGCTCCAAACACGATTGTGCATTTCACTATCTGTACTATCCGCTCTATGTTTTTCTCTGTTTTCAAGACAGTAGTTATCTGATTTATCAAACATGGCTGGAATTCTTTTCATATCTTCATCCGTCGTTTCATTATTAACCAACCTTTGAAAAAGAGTTCTGTCTTCTTCTGATAGATTTTGCATTCTGCGCTTTCCTATTTCCGGAACGTACTTATCCTCCAAAGGACCACTTCCAACCAAAACCGTATTATTCACTTGCTCCGGATATCTTGCAGAATATAATGCCACCAACCATGCGCCCCAAGAGTGTCCTATCAGAGTCACTTTATCAAAACAATTGTCTTGGATTTGATTATGTAATTCTTCTATCAACTCATCGATGGAATACTTTGATTGTATCGCCTCTACTACCCCTATATTTGTTCTATCATTCAGTTCTTTTGCAAACCCTTTTAACGAACCTATTGCACCCGGACCGCCGTGTACCAGAACTATTTTATAAGGTTGTTTTCCATATAAACGTACCATCACTATTTACTCCTAAATCAATCTCTTCAACTTTAATTCAAAAACTGGTTTTGCTACATACTCCATATACGTTGGTCTTCCTGCATACTCTAAGAATGCCTTATACCTTTCAATAATCGCCGGTGCTTTAATCATATCTAGCACCCTATCTTTCGGAACATACATAGATTCTGAATTTTCCTCCGATGGACGCGGCACTCCGCCTTTTTCCTTGCAGATAAAGTCTAACATGATTTTCGTAGGTATTTCCTTAACACCATTATATCCCGGATATTTCTTTGTATTTGAAGCAATGCAGAACACCTCCCCAACTTCAATATCCACACCTGCTTCTTCCATAATCTCCCTCTTCAAGGCATCAATTACATTTTCTCCGACTTCAACTTGTCCTCCTGGGAAAACCCAGTCATAATTATGTGTTTTAACCATAAGGACTTCATCCTTCTCATTGATTACAATTCCTGCTGTTGAAATGATGTGCGTTGACATAACCCATTCTTTTTTCTCCATTATCTATAACCCCTTTCATTTAAATCCATTATAACCAATACCTTTTCCTACCACAATTTATTATTATGTAAATTATATTCTAACAAATAAAAAAAGTGTACTGAGTACACTCTCAGCTCCCCTGCCCCTCATTCTTGAGGGGTGGGGTTTTTCTTTGTGCCTTAGAGTATAATTAATATTGGCAAATATAGGAATAATTCCTATCATATAGGGGAAGTAGCAGAAACTACTTCCCAATCATACAGTTTTTCTTTATGATGTTAATTGTCGAGAAAAACACGTAAAGGAGACTGTATGATGA